>JAZFYD010000012.1:0-16973 GCA_036443405.1 Planctomycetota bacterium | reverse complement strand
TGAGGTCGCGCAAGTCCCCTTTGACTCGAAACAAAAACGAGTAGGCGGTCTCGCGACGGCCACCCGTTTGAAACAGTTGCTTGAGATGACGAGCATAGACATCAGGCAGATCCACGCCGTAGCGCTTGCGTTTCTGCCGATAGTGTGTCCGCAGGGTGCGACGGACTTTCGACAGCGGATCTGCCTGCTCCTTGGAGCGCACCGGCGGCGTAGCGCCCGCGAGGTCGCCCATGAGTTCGTCCACGAACTCGAGTTTCTTGAGCGCGGGCCAGTCCTTGTAATGCGATCGCCACCGCGAACCGGGCTTGAGCCAGACCGCGAACGTCTCGCTGAAATCCTCGACGGGATGGCTCTGCGCGTACCACCACCCCAGATGCAACACGAACTCGCGGCTGTGCGGATGCGTCCTATACGAGTCGGGGTATGGAACCGACGCGCGCCCGAACACACTCTTCCACCGACGCTTGCGGCGGAGCCGGTACGCGGAGTCGATGGCGTGGCCGGCCTCGTGTCGCAGGATGCGCATGCATGATCTGCGCGCGCCGCCCTCGACCTCGTACATCTGACGCTGCTCGAGGTTCATGAGGCGCGGGTGCGCAAGATAGAACGGGATCGCAATCCCCGGCACTCCGTCGGGCGAGAACCACTCCGTGGAAAGCCAACAGTGCGGTCGCACGCGCAGGCCTTTCTCCTCGAGTTCCCAGTGGAGTCGGTCCACCATTTCCTCGAGCCACGTGCCTTCGATCCGGATGTCGAGATCGCAGAACCGAAGCGAGAGCAGGTCCTCGTCGCTCATGCGGCCCCAGGAGGGTGCGCTGCTTCGTCTCGTTGATTTCGCCATGGGGCGCGCCAGACTACAAAGGCTTGCGACTACGCACAACACGACAACGGCCCTGTTGCGGTCGATCGCATCCTTGCGCGCACACGTTCAAACCGCGCCCGCCGGGCGGACTTTGTGCCTGGGCGGCAATCGATAGTTGATCCTGGCTCGAACCGGGTGACCATGTTGGCGGGTGCAAACCCGGGCCTTTGGGCAGGGCCTCGCGAGAGAGACAACATGAACAGACCGCAGCGAAAGATCCATGCACTCATTCCCGGCGCCACGTTGGCGATCGCGCTCAGCGCGCTCGGTTGCGGCGGAGGCGGCGGCGGGACAACCGGCGACACGGGCCCGGGTACACCCCAGGGCCCGAGCGCGGCGCTTCAGGCCGCTGGCGACTGTCTTGGCGTCGGGATGGAAGACGTGTTCGAGATGTTTCTCGGAATCCTCGACTTGGCCGCCGCCGTTGACAACCCGGGCGCGCAGCCGGCCGACGTGAACTACGATCCGACCGGCGGTGGGTTCACGATCAGCCTCGACTTAGACGGCGACGGAACGCCCGATGCCGCGATCAACGGAACGGTCACATCCACCGACAACCTCGGTGACGGCCTCGACGCCGGCGAGTCCTTCACGATGCAGTGGCAACTCGGCGGGATCCTGAACGGCGCCGGCCAGTTCACCGTCACACGGGATTCGGCCACGGGCTTCACCGTGACCGGCACCGGAAACGTCGAGGACACGGTCGCGGCGTGCGCGATCGCCCTGGGGTCCATGACGGTGACACTCGACAACACGCAGGCCCTTCCGGCGACGGTGGCCGGCGGTTCGATCGCGTTCACGGTCGACGAACTCACCGGCACGATCGCTTTCACCGGTGCGGTGACGGCGGACGTCGAGGGTGAACTCGTCACGACACCCGTTTCGTTCGTGCTCGACCTCGCGACGTTCGAACCCGATTTCTCGTAGCGCGTGAGGCACGGCGCGCCCCGGCGGAGGCCGCGGCGGGCCCGTCTCGAAACGAGACGCTGGCCCGCGATCCGATTTGCCGTCCAGAGAACAGGGGATAGTGTTCGCCCGTGGGTGTTTCTATGGAGGGGATCGTCAATCCGGTTGCGCAGCACCAATCGCAGGTCGAAGCGGCCTTCGGTTGCGTGGCGGAGTACCGCAGGATCGTCCATGTCGCCATCCGTTTCCGCGGCGTGACGGCGTGGGAGCGCGACGTCTATGTGTTTGACGTAACCGACGGCGATGTGGACGGCGGGGAGTGCGCCTACGCGTGGTCGCACCGGACACCTGACGACGTGGACACCGACGATTCCGACGAGACTTGCGCCGACGCCGATCCGGTCTTCACGACGATGATCGACGGCGAGCGGGTGACCGACGCGACGACCGCCGTACACGAAGCGTTGCGCCAACGGTTCGCGGCCGAGACGCCCGTGCTGCCCGCGTCGGCATAAGCGCGGCCACCGCCGGCCCCAATCGCATTCCCCGGCCGCGATTCCGCTGCCCGCCCCTGCTAATATCTGCGAATGCGTTATGCGTTTGCACTCCTCCTCCTGATCGGCGGCTGCTCCGGCGGGGCTTCGTCCCGCACCGACCGCGCGGTGACGGCATCCGGCGGCGAGGAAGCTCTCGGTGCCATTCAGAGTTTCCGCACCGAGGCGCGCGGCGAGTTTCTGGGGCTTCCGTACCGGTCCACGACGTATTACCGACGCCCCAGCGACTGGGCGATGTCGGTGACCGGACAGCGCTCGTTCAAGGGCATGGTGCTCGGCGACAAGAACCGCTCCTACCTGGCGATCGGGAAGCACCTGATGCAGGAGGATGGCGAACTGCAGATGGGCTGGATCCATCTGCGCGACGCCTACACGACGATGTTCCTGCCCGACCGGCTGAACGAACCGGGTGTGAAGGTCGAGAAAGCGGATTCCGTGCGCATCGGCGGAGAAAAGCGCAAGGCGATCACCGCCACGTTCCCGGGCGGCCAGCCGATGACGCTCGTTTTCGATGAGGACTCGAAACGGCTGCACCGCATCTACTTCAGCGCGCAGGAACCGGGCACGGAGGATTGGCACGACTGGATCCTCGAAGCCGACGGCTGGACCGAGGTGCAGGGTATTCAGGCGCCGCGCGCGACCCGCCTGTACACCGCGGACAGGGTCGAAGGGACCGACGAAGACGACGACGCCCGCATCGAAGAGGTTCTCGCCTCCCGCGAGGTCTACGAAACGATTGAGTGGAATCCCAAGGTCGCGGACGACGTGTTCAAGGAGCCGACAAACGCCACGCGCGCGCAGGTCAACATCAAGGACGTGACACCGGAGATGGTTGGCGTCTTGAAGGTGTACGGACCGTTTGCGGACGTGCAACACGGCGTGCGCGATTTGCTGGACTGGATCGAAAAAAAGGGTGGCGAGGTGACGGGCGACGTCACCCTGCTCTACCGCGACCGGCCGCACCCCCAGCACGCGCGAACAAAGACCGAGGTCCAGATTCCTGTCGACCTGAAACGCTACGCGTCGGACTCCCAGGTGCGCGTGAACACGCGGCAAGCGTTCCGAATGGCGTACGTCACGTATGAGGGCCCCGCGGACGGCGCGTACATGATGTACGGTCCGGTCAAGGCGTGGTGCGCGAAGAACGGTTGGCGCAAGTCCGGCCCGTGGCGGATCCGCTACATCGAGTTCGACGAAGCGACGGAGTTCTGCAAAGCAGAGATCGGGTACCCGGTTCGGCCGGCGCGCTGACCGCGCCGTCGTGGATCACGGGTAGATCGTCTTTGCCACAGAATCACAGAAGCACAGAACCAGCGACGCTCTGGTGCCGGCCCGGCGCGAATGACAGGCGTAGCGCTCCCGAGACCAGTTATTCAAAATTCGAATGGCGGTGGTCATCGAAGAACACGGCGAGGTCGCCATTCTGTGTTTCTGTGTTTCTGTGGCCAATTCCTGCTGGCGACCCGCCCCGCCTACGCGGTCGCCGGAGCCTCGGCGGGTTCGACCTTCACTGCGCAGAACTTGAACTCGGGGATCTTGCCGTCGGGATCGAGTTTGTCCGTGGTCAGCACGTTCGCCGCCGCCTCGCGGAAATGGAACGGGATGAACACGGAGCCAAGTTGGCAGGCGCGGCCGAGGCGCACCTTCAGCCGGATTGTCCCGCGGCGCGAGCTCACGCTCACGAAGTCCCCATCACTCACTCCCAGCTTCGCGCCATCGCCGGGGTGTATCTCGACAAACGCTTCGGGCTCGATCGCTGAAAGAGCGCGGGAACGGCGGGTCATGACGCCCGTATGCCAGTGTTCCAACACGCGGCCGGTGACGAGCACGAACGGATACTCCTGATCCGGCAGCTCGTCGGCGCCCGCGTGATCGGCCGCAACGAATCGCGCGCGGCCGTTCGCCGTCGGGAACCCGTCGCCGAACATCACGATGGTCCCGTCGGATTCGTCGGGGTTCGGGCACGGGTAGAGCTTGCCGGTGCTTCCGAGCTTCTCGTGGGACAAGCCGTGATACGCCGGCATCAGCGACACCATCTCGTCGAAGATCTCGGCGGACGAGCCGTACTCCATCGGCATCCCGAGCCGCTGGGCGATGTCGCAGATGATCTTCCAATCCGTGCGCGCCTCGCCGGGCGATTCCAGCGCTTTGCGGCCCACCTGCACGCGGCGGTCGGTGTTCGTGAACGTCCCGTTCTTCTCGAGCGCCGACGTCGCCGGCAGCACAACGTCCGCGAACTCAGCCGTCTCCGTCAGGAAGATGTCCTGCACGACAAGGAAGTCGAGGTTCGATAGCGCTTTGCGAATCTTGTTGATGTTCGGGTCACTGAGGAACGGGTTCTCACCGAGCATGTACATGCCCTTGATGCTTCCCTCGAGCGCGCCCATCATGATCTCGACAACGGTGAGCCCGGGGTTCGGATCGAGCGTCCTGCCCCACGCGCTTTCGAACTTCGCGCGCACCTCGTCGTTGTCCACGCGCTGGTAGTCGGGGAAGACCATCGGGATCAGGCCGGCGTCGGACGCACCCTGCACGTTGTTTTGCCCGCGCAGCGGGTGCAGCCCAGCGCCGTGGTGTCCGATGTTGCCGGTCATCAACGCCAGCGATATGAGGCAACGGCAGTTGTCCGTGCCGTGCACGTGCTGGCTCATCCCCATGCCCCAGAACGTGAGCGCGGCGGCGGCCTTGCCGTATTCGATCGCGACCTCGCGGATCAACTCCGCCGGAACGCCGCAGATGCCCGCCGCCGTTTCGGGCGAGTAGCGCGCGACGGTCTCCTTCACGGCCTCGAAATCGGTCGTGTATTTGGCGACGTATGCCTCATCGACCAAACCCTCCTCGATGATCACGTGCATCACCGCGTTGTAAAACGCAACGTCGGTGCCGGAGCGGATCTGGCAGAACCGCCACGCGTGCTCCGAGATGCCGCAGCCACGCGGATCCACGACGATGAGCTTGGTGCCCGCGCGCGCCGCCTCCTTGAAGAATGTCGCAGCGACCGGGTGGTTCGACGTGGTGTTGGTGCCGGTGAGCAGCGCGACGTCCGCGTTGACGATGTCGCCGTAGGTGGTAGTGACCGCGCCGGAGCCGATCATCTCCAACAGCGCCACGACCGACGACGCATGGCACAGCCGTGTGCAGTGGTCAACGTTGTTGGTGCCGAATCCCGTGCGCACGAGCTTCTGGAAGAGATAGGCCTCCTCGTTGGAGCACTTGGCCGAACCGAAACCGGCGAGCGCGTTCGGGCCGCTCGTGTCCCGGATGCCGCCAAGCTTTTTGGCGACCAGATCGAGCGCCTCGTCCCAACTCGCCTCGCGAAACGCCGGCATGACCTCGGCGTAGTCGACGATGCCGCCGGGCCTGCGCCGCTTCGTGTCCGAGTTCTTCGTCTCCTCGCTGAGCGCGCCCTTGGGGTACGCCGCATCGACGCGGATCAGCGGCTTCGTCAGCCGGTGCGGGTGCATGGCGTAGTCGTAGCCGTATCGGCCTTTGACGCACAGGCGCCCCTCGCTGCCGGGGCTCTCCCGCCCCTCGGCAAACACGACGGAGTTTCTCTCCTCGTCCACGTGATACGTGATCGCGCAGCCAACGCCGCAGTACGGGCAAACGCTGTCCACCTGTTTGAGCGTCTCGCGCGGCCGGATCGGCGCCGCGATCTCCTTGTTGAGGAGCGCGCCCGTCGGACAGGCGGCGACACACTCGCCGCAGCTCACGCACGTCGACTCCCCCATGAGGTTGTCGAGGTCGAAGCTGATGCGGGCGGTGTACCCCTTGCCCGTGCGGCCGATCACATCGTTGTTCTGCAAATCGTCGCACGCGCGAATGCAAAGATCGCAGAGGATGCACGCCTGGTGATCGACGGCAATCACCGGCGAGGAGACATCCTCCGGCCGTGAGTTGCCGCGCGGTAGCTTCACGTCGACTTCATACTTGCGCGCGAGCTCGTAGAGCCGGTCGTCGCCGAGCGTGCTCTCCTTCGTCGAGCCGTCACGCTGCTCCGACATCAAGAGTTCGGTCAGCATGCTGCGGCAGCGGTCGATCTTCGCGCTCGCCGTGCGAACGACCATGCCCTCTTCGGCCTCGCGCACACACGAGGCGGCCATCACGCGCGCGCCTTCGATCTCGACGGCGCACAGGCGGCAAACCCCGACCGGATCGAGTTTGGGGTCGTGGCAGAGCACCGGGACTTCGATCCCCGCGCCGCGCGCCGCATCCCAGATCGTCGTGCCCGCAGGCACGGTGACCGATTTTTCGTCAATGGTCAGGGTGATGGCAGGTAGGGCGTCAGCCGTAGCTGTTCCGCCGTTTCCCGCGGGATCGTTCCGTTTGGCGTCCAACATCGTGCTCGGTAGTAATGGGAGATCATATCGGTCAGCTTTTTCTGCGACAACGAGCCTTTCTCGCCGCCCTTCAAAAAGCGCGCGGGCAACGTGTCATCGTCGCGACTCCAACCGGCATGCAGGTTGAACAGTTTCTTGAAACTGTTCACGCGCGCGCCGGCCTCCACGAGGTCGATTTCGTCGCCGGTCACCAACCGGAGCAACTCGGCTCCTTCGCTCGCGAAGTCGGAAAACACACCGCGAAGAAACTTGCAGAGAATCAACGCGTCCATGGCCGCAGCCCGATCTTCGATCTCGACGACTTTCGCAGCGTGTTCCGGCCGAAAGTCGAGCCGGTCGCCGTCCGTGGAGAAATCGAGCTCGTACGCACCGGAGCGGTTGTGGTCCGCGCCGCGCGACCCGACGGCGAACCCGAGCGCCATCGCCTGCATCGACCGCGGATCGTAGCCGGGGATCTCGAGCCCCTTCACGTGCATCGCGAGTTCCGGGCAACCGAGTTCGTCTCCCGCCCGCCGCGAACCCTCGGCGAGCAGATCGCCGGCGCCGTCCCGCACCGCGATCTGGCGCAGCATCGCGGCCACCGCGTCCGCGTCACCAAAACTCAGGCCGCCGTGCCCCGCCTCCATCGCGAGCGCAAGCGTCCCGCCGGCGGAGATCGTGTCCAATCCGAGTTCGTCGCAGAGCGCCGCGGACTCGAGGACGCGGTTGCGATCCCCGACGCCGACCAACGATCCGAGCGCGAACAGCGATTCGTACTCGAGCCGCACCGGCTGGCCGCCGGGCGCCTTGAAGACGTGCTCGCATCCGATCGTGCACGCCGCGCACGACGAACGCGCATGCGAGTTCATCGCGTGCAGCGCCTCCGCACCGATCTCGGGCGCCTCGCCGAACGAGCTCTCGCGAAAGTTGCGCGTGGGCAGCGCGTCGAGGCGGTTGAACACGAGCAGGTTCGCGATGGTGCCGAGCTCGCGGTACTTCGCGGTCGCGGGGCCGAAGCTCCGCTTCGACAGGTCGCGAGCGGCCGCGACGACGCCGGCGGAATCGAACAGCTCGACGCGCGAGGTCCCGCGCACGCTGAACGCCTTGATGTTTTTCGCCCCCATGACCGCGCCAAGGCCGCCGCGCCCGGCGTGCCGGCCGTCGTTGGAGATCGTCGCGAAGCGCACGAGGTTCTCCCCGGCAAGTCCGATCGCGGCGGTCCGAAAACCGTCCAGCTCGCAATCCGACGCCGTCCGGCCGCGCAGTTCCTCGGCAACACGGACTTCGACCTCGCCGTCGTCGACGACAACCCGAGAAAGCCCCGTCGCCTTGCCGACGATCGCGTACGCGTCGAACCCGGCGCGCTTGCCCGCGATCGCAAAGTGGCTCGACGAGATCGCATCGGACAAGAATCCCGTGAGCGGGGAGCGGGCGACCACCGCGAGCTTGGCGGATGTCGTCAGCGGCGTGCCGACCAGCGGCGACAACGCAAACACCAGCGGCGCCTCGGGCGACAGGGGCTCAGCGACCGCGCCGCCCTCGCGCATGCAGATCCACGCGCCGAGACCGATGCCGCCGATGAAATCGCGGGAGACTTCATCGGGAATGGGGACGGCCACCGCGTCACCGGTGGCGACGTCGATGCGCAGGTACTTGCCGTGTCTGCCGAGAGCACTCATCCGCCAGCCTGCGCCCCCAGGATCAATACGGTGTCCGAATCCCCGACCGGCGTCGCCCCATCGCTCACGAACCGATCGCCGTTGAGCGACGCCAGATACCCGTGCGCGAGCGCGCCGTCATGAAGGATTTCCGGCACGAGGCCCGGGCAGATCTCCGCCAGTTGACGCAACGAGGCGCCCAAAGTGGCGGCGTCCGTGTCGACGGCCTCTCGGCCGGCCCGGGCGCGCGCGATGCCGAAGAGTTCGAATCGCATGCGAATCTGTTGTAATTCTAAGTGACAGTCATGGCGATTGATCTCCCGCACCGCCCCCGCCGAAATCGAAAGAGCGAATCGATTCGCCGCCTGGTCCGCGAGACCACGCTGACGCCGGCCGATCTCATTTACCCGATGTTCGTGATCGGCGGTGAGGGCGAGAGCATCCCCGTCGATTCGATGCCCGGGGTTGCGAGGCTCAGCCGGGACCGGATCGTGGCGGAGGCGCGCGAGGCGCACAAACGCGGCATCCCGGCGGTGGCGCTGTTCCCGGCGCTGCCGGACTCGGTCAAGGACAAGGTCGCGACCGAGTCCAAAAACGCGGCCGGACTGTTGCAAAACACCGTGCGCGACCTGAAGTCCGCGGTGCCGGACCTCGCGGTCATCACCGACGTCGCGATGGATCCGTATTCGAGCGACGGCCACGACGGTCTCGTGCAGGACGGCGAGATCCTGAACGACGAGACGCTGCCGATCCTCGCGGAGATGGCGATCTCGCAAGCCGAGGCCGGAGCCGACCTGGTGGCGCCCAGCGACATGATGGACGGCCGCATCGGGTTCATCCGCGCAGCGTTGGACAGCGCCGGCCACGAGGGTGTCGGCATCCTCGCGTACTCGGCGAAATACGCGTCGGCGTACTACGGCCCGTTTCGCGATGCGCTGGACAGCGCCCCGCGCGGCGGCGACAAGAAGACCTACCAGATGGACCCGGCCAACGCGCGCGAGGCGATTCGCGAAGCGATCCTCGACGAGGACGAAGGCGCCGATATCCTGATGGTCAAACCCGCGATGCCGTACCTCGACGTGTTGTCGGAACTCCGCGACGTCGTGAACCTCCCGCTGGCCGCGTACCAGGTGAGCGGCGAGTACGCGATGATCCAAGCCGCCGCAAACAACGGCTGGCTCGACGGCGACGCGGCGATGATGGAAGCCCTAATCGCCATCAAGCGCGCGGGCGCGGACATGATCCTGACGTATGCCGCGTGCGACGTGGCAGGGCGGTTGTAGGCGTCGGACACGGCGCTGCGCGCGGCAACTCGAGATCGCGCATTCGTGAATTCTGATCTCCGCTGGAAGGTGAGGTCTCCCCGGCGTATCGTGCATCCAGTCGATCGGGACGGGCCGGGGCCGTGTCGGGTCACCGGGCTTCCCCCAAGCCTCGGGAGGTGTGTGTATGACGATCCGGCGTCCTAATCTCGTGGTCGCCTCGGCACTCATCGCGATCTCCGCGATGGTGCTACGGGTGGAAGCTCACTGCGACAAGAGCAACGCACGACTCAAGATCAAATGGCGCATCGACATAGGGATCGATCCGGAACCGGAGGAAGCCGACAAGTCTGCCGAGGTAGCCACGATCAAGCGCTCGGAGTGGGCCGAGAAGCCCACGATGATCTACATCCCGTCAGACGATCCGAAAGACGCGATCACCGCCAAACTGGAAAAAGCGGTCTTCGTGGACGAGAAGGTCGCCATCGGGGCGAAGTTCTTCGACACCATCAAGATCGCGGCGCGCCACGCGCTCGAAGACCGCATCTTGATCGACTACGCCGGCGACACGCCGCACATTATCTTCCTCAAACGCGACTACACCGTGCACGCGACCCTGCAAGGGCGGCAGATCAGCGCGAGCAAGCTGATCAAGGCGATGAGAGCGCTCGCTGCCGTCGAATACGTCAGCGATTTCGACAAGATGGTCAGAGAGTACGCCAAGCTCCTCATCGAACTGGACAAGCTCGAAGATGAGAGAGCGGTGATCGCAAAGCTGCGCAAGCGATTCGAGGACGATCCCAGCGCGGCTCGGAGGAAGAAGCTCGAGCAAAGAGAAGAGGCCCTCGATGCGGCTATGGAGGCGTGGGAGGAACGGGAGGAAGAGCTCCTCGAGTTCCGTCTCAAGGGCGAAAAGAAAGGGGCCCCGAGCTAGCCCGAGTCATGCCGCCGCGACCATGGGGAAGCGTCGGGACCGGACACACGATCGCGGGCGGCGCCCCGTTCATCGGTTCAGCCAGGGCGTGCTCAGCAGCGGATCGCCTTGCGTTTCTTGCCCGCCCGGCCGGACTTCTCGAACTTCTCGATGTACGAAAGGGCCAAGGGAACTTTGCAGGCGGTGTTGCCCACGTCGACCTCGACCTTGCCGAGTTTCCTGGCGGTCGCCTTGGCCTGTTTGTTCAGCGGCCCAACGTAGGCGCCGACCGCAATCACGAAGCCGTTCATGCAGTACTTCACGCGGTTGTGCGTGTTGTCGATTTCCTTCTCGATACGTTTCAACAGAGACTTGATCTCCGCCAGATCCAGCTCGTCATCCGGCAGCGTGGTGACGAGTCCGGCGTAAGTGCTCCAGCCCCCGGCGGCAATACTCTCCTTCTTGGAATCGATCCACTTCAGTGCCAGCGCGCGACCGTGGGGACTCTCCGACGCGACCCAGGGAACAATGTACTCGGAGACCCACTGCCAGCACGCGGCCTTGGCCCAGGAGTCGAGTTGCTTTTTCGTCATGTGTTCGCCGCGCGCCACCATTCCGGCCAGGTACATGGCGTCGTAGTTGCCGGTGTCGTACAGCTCGCAGGCGAGGTCCTGGTTGCCCTTGATCGTCTTCGCGATCACTTTCATGTCCGCAACCGTTACGCCGAACACGTCGCCGGTCGCGCCATGGCTTGCGTAGGTCTTGCGGGTCTTTTCGTTGCCCTTGGCTTTTAAGGCCTTCATCACCTGGTTGACCGAATTCATGAGGATCCAATCTCCTGTGGACGTGGCTGCACGCAGCGCGCGTGACCCAAGGCAGCCAAATGGTGCGCCCTACCGGAACGCGACCACGTTTCGGTTGTTGATCCCGGTCTTCCACGTCAGGTCGAGGTCGACGGTGTGGGCCGGCTTCTTGCGGAATCGCGGCTCGCGCCCGCTCCCCTTTTTGAATTTCCTGTCGAGGTAGACGCGCGCCTGGAACTTGCCGGGCGGCAGGCTCTGTTTTTCCAGCGCGAAGCGGTGTCGTTCCGATTCCGGAACCACATAGAGATAGAGGCGTGCCATGGCGCCCTTGGGGCTCCCGACCCGGGTCGTGGCGGCGCAGCGCCGCGCCTCCCAGCGGCCGGCCGCCAAAACACACGCCTGGATGTCCATCCTGACCGCGTTCCCCTTCCACGACTTGGGGCTCACGATCCTGATGAAGTTGTCGGACAGCAGCGAGACCTCGGTGCGCGCCACCGGGAGGTCTCGTTCCTTCTTGTAGCCGTCCGAGACGGTCCGCGCCCAGTCCTCGATCCAAACGCGCCAGCGCTCGTAGGTCTCGTCGCCGGGCATCAGCTTCATCCCGCCCTCGTGCTCCTTCTGCATCGTCGGCTTGGCGAGCAGGAGGCTCTTCAACGGGCTCTTCCGATTCAGGAGCCCATGATCCACGATCAGGTCCATCGTCGCTGCCGGATCCCCGGGCACGATCCACGTGACGCGATCCCCGAACTCCTTCACCCATTTGGCATTCTTCGTCCCCGGACGGTGACACGACGCGCAGCGCTCCCGGTCGGCCCAGACGAGTTCCGTGAACGCGGTCAGAATGCGCGACTTCCGCGCGTGCCGGATGACGGCGTCAGGTCGCTCGGGACGCGCGAGCTTCTTCTTCAGCGGCGGCGCGTTGCGGAGTTCCGGATCCCGTGCCGCCTTGAGGATCCAATCCTCGAACGCGGCCAGCTCTTCGGCGCGACGCCGACTGGGCAGCGGCGCCGGCTTCTCGGGGGCCATGCGGATCAGCTCGAGGATGCGACTCTCCGCAGGTTTGTCGAGATCGATCAGACCTTGATCCCGCAGGGAGAGAAACGTGTCGCGCGCGGTCGGGCGGATGTAGTCCTTCAACTCGACCGCGGCCAGATGGCACTCCGTGCAAGAACTCGGATCCTTGGAACGAAAGATCGGCAGGATCCTGTTCTTGAACACGTCGTTGGCGGCGGCGGTCTCCGCGGTTGTCTCCTTGGCGCCCACGTCTGCGACAAGGCACAGCGTGACGCCCGCCAGGGCGGCTATCAGCAACGATCTACTCTTCCTGCGCATCGTCGAACCTCCCACGATCCCCAGTGTAGGGCAAGCCGCTGGCACGAAACCAGTGCCTTACGTAGTGCGCCACGGATTCGCCGCATGTGATTGGCGGAGATCGAGTTGTGGCGGCCGTTTGCGCCAGTCGTGGCGCAGATGACGGGCCGCGCGGCGCGCGGACTACTGCGGCGCCGGATGGCGTTTCAGGACGAACTCCTGCTTCTTGTCCGAGCCGCCGTGCGGATCTTGCAGCGTGATCACCAGCGTCGCCGCGTCGGTGCGATGGAACGTCACACGCGTCGGGAAGTCCTTTTTGGGATTCTCGAACACTGCCTTGTTCTCGGCGTGGCTCGCCAGCTTGAACGACGCCGCCCGCTTCCCGCCGGGATGCGGCGTGTAGATGACATCGTTCTTGCCCGCGCGAAACGACTCGAACTCGTAGAACGCGACGCCGCCGTCTTTCAGCAACTCGCTCTCACTCAGAATGCGGCCGCCAACCGGCGTCGAGTAGTACGCGACGAAGTTCCCGCCCCACATGTTGCCGCGCCACTCGCCGGCCAGCCAGGTCATCGAAGCGAGCGTTTTCTTGGGGCTCTGCTCCTCTTCGCCGCGAAGCGACAGGGTGAGGCAAAAGACGCCAAGGCAGATCGGTAGTACGAACTTCATCGCCAAACGGTAGCGCAACCTCAGGTGCCCGAATTGGACAAATCCGACACAAACGCATCGGACATCGCGTGCTGATCGGCGAGGTATCCCGTCGGGCTCTGCCCGGCAAACGCGCGGAAGTCCCGGATCAGGTGCGCTTGGTCGAAGTAGCCACACGCGAGCGCGAGCTGCGCCCCGCCTTGCCCGCCGGTGTCCAGCGCACGCACGGCTTGCTGGAATCGCACGACACGCGCTAGCGTCTTGGCTGGCATACCGACGTCGCGACGAAACGCGCGTTCCAGCCGGCGCGCGCCGCCGAACAGGGTGTTGAGCTCGTCGATGGACATCGCGCCGCGGCTTTCGACGAGGCGCTCGACGGCGAGCGGGAGCTCCGGGGTCCGCGTCCGGCGCAATCGCTTGAGCAGAACCGACTCGATCGCGTCGATCTCATCGCCGGCGGCCTCCAACTCGATGCGCAGGTTGCGATCCACCGCGTCGAGGTCGATGCGCTGTTCGATCAGCTCGCCGGCCGGCGCCGGAACGAAGCGCGCGAGGCCGCCGGGTTCGAAACGGATTCCGACCAGGTCGATCTCCCCCGTCGGCGCGAGCATCAGGAAACGCCTGATCTGGCCAACGAGTAGATGCCGGGCCTGCAGCTCCCAACGATCGCCCACCTGCTGCCGGAAACGCGCGGCGCGGTTGATGACGATCTCGCAGCAACCGTCGGGCAGCACGCGCTCGGGTGAGAGTTCGGCCGGTGCGTCGCGCAGAAACCAGAAGCAGCGGATGTGGCGACGCAACAACGGCGACACCGGTGTCACCTCGCTGTAGTGCATCCGTTGCCGCGCCTCACTCCTGCGCAGGCGGGAAGTGCTTCAACACAGACAAAACCGGGTTGAGCGCCGCTTGGCCGAGCCCGCAGATCGATGTCTCGAGCAACGTCTCGTGCAACTCGGGCAAGCGCTCCAGATCCTCCGCAACCCGTCCGTCGATCATCTCGACGGCCTTGTGCGTTCCGATGCGGCACGGCACGCACTTGCCGCACGATTCGTTGCGGAAAAACGCCGTGAGGTTGCGCGCGAGATCGAGCATGTCGCGGCCCTCCTGCACGATCACGACGGCACCCGAGCCGAGCGACGATCCCGCCTCCTGGAGCGGCTTCCAATCCATGACGATGTCCGCCTGGTCCGCCGGCAGGAACGACGTGCTCGCGCCGCCGGGCAAAAACGCCTGCAGCGCGTTTCCGTCGCGCACGCCGCCGCACAACCCCACGAGTTGGTTGAGCGTCGTCGCACCCGCTTCGACCTCGTGCACCCCGGGTTGCTCGACGTCGCCGCTGATCGAGAAGAACTTCCAACCGAGCTTGCCGGTGCGCGCGATGTGCGGTACCAGCGCGAGGCTCTCGACGTTGTTCATCAGCGTCGGTTTGCCCCACAACCCCCGCGTGCCCGGATACGGCGGCTTGTTGCGCGGCTCGCCGCGTTTGCCCTCGAGCGCCTCGATCAGCGCGGTCTCCTCGCCGAGGATGTAGCCGCCCGGCGAAACGAACACCTTCAGATCGAACGCGAAGTCCGACCCGCAGACACTCGCGCCCAAAACGCCGTCGGCATACGCGGCGTCGATCGCCGCCTGGATCGCCTTGCGCTCCTTCACGTACTCGTGGCGGATGTAGACATACCCCGCGTGCGCGCCGATCGACAGCGCGCCGAGGATCAACCCCTCGACGACGAGGTGCGGCAACTCCTCCAGGATCACGCGGTCCTTGAACGTGCCGGGCTCGCTCTCGTCGGCGTTGCACACCACGTATTTGGGCGTCGCCGCCTCCTTCTTCACAAAACTCCACTTGAGCCCCGTCGGAAACCCGGCGCCGCCCATCCCGCGCAGACCGGAGTCCTGGATCTTCTGGATGAGCCCGTCGATGTCGCCGGACGCCAGAACTTCCTTCAAAACGCCGTAGCGCTCGCCGGCCGTGGCATACGGATCGCAATTCCAACGCCGCGGCGAATCCGTCGGCAGATTCGCCGGGATCGCCGCTTCGTCCGAAAGACACGCCGCGACGTCGTCCGGCCCAACGGAAACGTCGTTCACGGTGCACGCGGGTGCGGTATCGCAACGGCCCAGGCACGACGCCTCGTGAAACTCCGCGTCGGCGCGACCCGCACAAAGCGCCGCGACATCCGCCAGCGCCTTGTCCCCGCCCCGCAGCCGGCACGTGAGGTCGCGACACGCCGTCACGTGAAACTTCGGCGGCGGCGTGCTCCGAAAGTGCGGATAGAAACTCGCGACGCCCTGAATCTCATAAAGCGGGACCTTCGTGCGCGAACTGAGTTCACGCAAATCACCCTCGCGCAGATGGCCGTGCTCGTGCTGGAGCGCGTAGAGTTCCTCGATGAGATTGCGACGTTCGTGCATCGCGGGAGAGTATAGGCCGCCCCGAGGTTTCCGTCCTACCCCCTTGCCCTTGCCCGTGTCCTAGTCCCTTGGCCCTCGACCCTTTTCCTGCATCCCTCTGCCCTTCTCCTCGTTCCATTGCGCTCACCTAACATCCCGGGAAAAGGGCAACGGACAAGGGCAAGGGCAAGGGCCCTAATCCCCCAACTCCAAAAGCGCCCGCTCGTACTCCTCGGGCGTATTGCACCCCTGAAAACTCGCGAGCTCCGGATCCACGTCGCGCAGCTCCGCCTCCGTCACCTCGCGAATCGAGTGCGGCTCCGCGAGGAACACCGGTCGCAACCGCCGCTCGGCGATCAGGGCACGCGCCGTCGGCAGAACCGCCTTGGAGTACACGGCGGTCGTCGACATCTGGAACCCGGCGATCATTGGCATCACGATCTCGAACCCACGCGACAGATCGAGCAACCGCCTCACCAGCGCCGGCGCCAAGAACGGCGAGTCGCACGAGATCAGAAAGACCCGCTCGGCGTCTGTCGCCTCCAGGCCCGCGACAAGCCCGGCCAGCGGCCCGAGACCCTCGGCCGGATCCCGCGCAAAACGAAACGGACCGTCCACGTCCTGACCCTCGCGCGCGACCACGACGACCTCGGACACGACGCCCCCGACGATGCGCACCGTGCGTTCGAGCAGATTCTCGTCGCCGAAGGGCAGCGACCACTTCTCGCGCCCCATCCGTCGCGAGAACCCGCCGCACAACACCACGGCGGCCTCGGCCACGCGCTCTGACGGCTCGCTCAAGGCACGAACCCGGCGGCACGCAACCGCTCGCGCACCGACTCGTCCAGAAGCAGCAACCGAAACGCCGCGACCGCGGGCCGTTGCGCGCGCGACTCCGGCACGGCGAAGTCGAGGCGCTCCTCCGCGAGGAACCGGAAGTTCAAACCGTCGGCGACGTTCTCGATGCACACACCCCAGTCGGCCCGTCCCGCCTTCACCGCCGCCGCGACGGCCTGGTGGCTGCGCACCTCCAACTCGTACCCGTCGGGCCGGCGATCGCCGAGCAGGCCGTCGATCAGAACGCGCGTTCCGCTGCGACGGTTGCGGTTGATCATGCGGCCACTCTCGTCGCCGTCGCGCGACACCACGCCCTGCCGCCGCCCGTACCCCGGGATCAGCGACACGCCGTCCTTCAGAAACGGCCGGTTGTACTCGCCGCTCTTTTCGTCAAACAGATGCACCGGCGCGAGGTCGCACTCCCCGCGACGTGCCGCTTCGAGGCCCGCGACCGAACCGGCGGCCACGACCTTTGCGGAAAAACCGCGCGCGCGCAGGTCGGACAACAA
>JAZFYD010000011.1:0-57078 GCA_036443405.1 Planctomycetota bacterium | reverse complement strand
AGGAAGGCCAAATCGTGTTCGCCGGTACGACGGAGACGAGCGAGCGCATCGGCAGCGTACTCGTTCGGATGGGCTTCGCGACGCAGGAACAGGTCGACGAGATCGCGGCCCAGGACGACCCGCGGCGGTTTGGCGTGCGCATGAAGGAAGCGCGCTACATCACGACGGACCAGCTTTGGACGGCGCTGCGCGCGCAGGTCGTGTCCATCTGTTGCTCGCTTGTCGGGTTCCCGGTCGGCACCTACTTCTTCCTGCCCGCATGTGTCCCCGCGGACTCCTTCTCTCAGTTCGCCTTCTCGCCGCAAGAGGTTCTGTTCGAAAGCGTGCTGCGCATGGACGAACGGAGCCGCTACGCGGAACAACCCGACAGCGACGCGCCGCTCGGCGTGTTGTCCGGCCTCGAATAGCCGCTCGCCGTCGGCGCCTCCGCCTAGGAGCCTAGTCCGTCCCGGATACCGATTGCGTCAAACCCGTGTCAGGCACGGATTGAACGCTGCGGGTCCAGTCCTCGACGCGTTGCGCCAACGCTCTGGCGTCCGGCCGTTTGAGCCCTTCGGTGGGGATGGGTTTGCCGATCGTGAACCCGAGCGTGCGCGGTCGGACGCGAAGCGTGCGCTTTGGCAGCGCTTCGTGAACGCCCTCGATGCACACCGGCAGGATCGGCACCTGATTCTCGATCGCCGTCAAGAACGGGCCGCGCTTGTAGCGCTTCACTTTCCCGTCGGGCGAGCGCGTGCCTTCGGGAAACAGGAGCAGCGACAATCCGAGGTCGAATCGTGTGTGAAGCGTGCGCAGCACGCGTGCGGCTTGTCGCGGCTTTTTCGGATCCAGGCGGACGTCGGAGAGCAGCGACATGCCCCAGCCGAGAAACGGGACCTTGAAGAAAAACGGCCGGGAAACGAACAGGAGCGACAAGGGCAGCGCGGATGCGCAAATCGGGATGTCGAGCATCGACGCGTGGTTCGCAACGACGACGTAGGGACCGCGCGTCTCGATATTCTCCCTGCCGCGGATGCGGCACGGCAAACCTGCGCTGAACAGGATCCCGCGCGCCCAAAGCCGGCGGACGCCGCTCGAGCATCCGCGTGAGATCACTCGGCCCAACAGGACACCCAACACCGTCAGCGGCGTGAAGATCACGAGAAAGATTGCCACCAGGTAGGTCCTCACGGCCGTCTCCCCGCGAAATGGATGCGATCCGCGCGTTCTTCGTAGGTCACAACGTCGAGCCCAACATACCAATCGTGCAGCTCCCCGGGTTTTGGCCCGTAGCTGCAACACGCCTGCGGCCGCGCCACGTGAACCAGCAGGCCGCCAGGTGCGAGCGCATCGACGAGCGCGGGCGCCAACTCCGCGTTGCTGAAATCCACCGAAACGATGACGGCATAGGCCGATCGTTCGAATCGCGGGGCGTCGAGATCGACCTCGAGGAAACGGATCGGCCGATCCCCCGCGCGTTCCCGAGCGAAGGAAAGCGCGCTCGGTGAGATATCGCAGGCGTCGACATCGAACCCGCGGTCCGAAAGCGCGATGGCGTGGCGTCCGCACCCGCAAGCGACATCGAGGGCGCGCGCGGACGTCGCGCCCGGCTGCGCGCTGGGCAACATGGAAAGCACGAACGGGTCCGGCTCCGCGCCGAGATGGTGGCCGTCGGCGTACTTCTGTTCCCAGCGAGTGCGATCCACGTCCGACATCGCTACTCCGTGGTGATCGTGAGCACGACGCGCCGTGAGCGCGGACGGTTGTCGAAATCAACGAGCACGATCTGTTGCCACGTGCCCAGAAGCAGCCGGCCCTTCTCGATCGGCACGCTCATCGACGGGCCGAGCAGGGCGGCGCGCAAGTGGCTGAAGCCGTTGCCGTCGCCCCACCGTTCGTTGTGGTGATAGAACCCGTCCCGCGGAGCGATGCGCTCGATCGCCTCCTGGAAGTCTTGGACCGCGCCCGGTTCGAATTCGATCGCGGTGACCGCAGCGGTTGCCCCCGGCGTGAAGCAGTGGGCCGTGCCGTCGCCGCCGCCGGCGCCCTGAAGCGCCTTTTCGAGCGCGGGCGTGATGTCGATGACGTCGCACTCCCCGCGGGTTTCAATCGTGATCTCCGTCCGGTGAATCGCCATCGGGGGCGAATTCTACGGGACGCGTCTTCTCTCGCGATTCCCCCGTGTCGCGCGTCTGAACATGGCCCGGGGCCGCCCCGTGCGAGAAAGCGGTGTCCCGCGTACACTAACCGGCATGAAGCTCGCGCTGGCGCAGATCAACACGACCGTTGGGGACTTCGACGGCAACCTCGAGCGGATTCTGTCCGCGGCGAAGGGGTTGGACGCGGACCTCGTCGTGTTTCCCGAACTGAGCCTTTGCGGGTACATGCCGCGCGACCTGCTCGACGAGCGGGCGTTTCTGGCGCGGTGCGCCGCCTCGCTCGAGACGCTGCGCGCACGGACCGATCTACCGCCGCTGTTGGTTGGCGGCCCCGTCGAGCATGACGGCGAGTTGTTCAACGCCGCGTTGTTCGTGCACGGCGGCAGGGTCGAGACGCTGTTCAAGGGTCTGCTGCCGAACTACGACGTGTTCGACGAACGCCGTTGGTTCACCGGAACGGAGTCGGTCGCGTCGATCGAGATCGGGAGCCGCAAGGTCGGCGTCACGATCTGCGAGGACGCGTGGGCCTCGCCGGCTCACGATCGCGATCCGGTCGCGGAGCTTGCGGCCGCGGGCGCGGACGTTGTCGTGAATCTCAGCGCGTCGCCGTTCGAGCAGGGCAAACCGGATCGCCGGATCGAACTCCTCGCGGGCCACGCGCGCCGCAACAAGGTTCCGATGGCGCTTTGCAACCTCGTGGGCGGAAACGATCAGCTGCTTTTCGACGGCAACTCGTTCGCCGTCAACGCCAATGGCAGAGTTTCCGCGCACGCTGCGGCGTTTCGCGAGGAGGTGCTGGTCATCGACTTCGACGCCGATCACGATGCCGATACCGGGCCGCGGGAAGACCGCGAGGATCTGATTGCGGCGACGACGCTGGGCATCGCGGACTACTTCCGCAAAACCGGGTTCGACACGGCGTATCTCGGCATGAGCGGCGGCGTGGATTCGTCGCTCGTTGCGTGTCTCGCAGCGCGTGCGCTCGGGCCGGAGCGGGTGACGGGCGTTTCGATGCCCGGGCCGTTCAATGCGCCGGAGAGCCTCGATGACGCGCGCGCCCTCGCCGCCGCGCTCGGCATCGCGTTTCAGGTCCTGCCCATCGACAGGCCGTTTGCCGTCGTGCGGGAGGAACTCGCCGCCGTGTGGGGCGATCGCCCGTTCGACCTGGCCGAGGAGAATCTGCAGGCGCGGTTGCGCGGGCTGTATTTGATGGCGTTGGCCAACAAGGAGAACTCGCTCGTGCTGGTTCCGTCGAACAAGAGCGAGCTCGCGATGGGGTATTGCACGCTCTATGGCGACATGGTGGGTGCGATCGCGCCGATCTCGGATCTGTACAAGGGGCAGGTGTATGAGCTGGCGCGGCGTTTCGACGAGATCCCGCCAAACGTGTTGCAGCGGCCACCGTCGGCGGAATTGCGTCCGGACCAGAAGGACGAGGACACGTTGCCGCCGTACGAATTGCTCGACCGCATCCTGAGCCTGCACATCGAGCAGCGCGTGCCCTCGGCGGAGATCGTCAAGAAAACCGGCGCGGATGCGGCTGTTGTCGAGCGCGTGCTCACGGCCGTTGCGCGCACCGAATACAAGCGGCAGCAGGGCGCGCCCGTGCTCAAGCTCTCTGCCAAGGCGTTCGGCATCGGCCGGCGGTTCCCGATCGTCGAGCGATATCAAGGCGGCGTCTAGTGAAACCGCGCCCCATCAACGTCACCGTCGACATCGTCGTGTTCTTGATTCGCCAGGAGATGCTGCAGGTGCTCTTGGTGCGGCGCAAGAACCCGCCGCACGAGGGGCAGTGGGCGTTGCCGGGCGGATTTGTCGACTCCGGAGAATCGCTCGAGAACGCGGCTACGCGCGAGTTGGAGGAGGAAACGGGCCTCGCACACGTTCACCTCGAGCAGCTCTACACGTTCGGCTCGCCGGCGCGCGACCCGCGCGGGCGCATGGTCACGGTCGCGTACTTCGCGTGCCTGCCCGTGGATCGGGCGCGCGTGACGGCGGGCTCGGACGCCTCCGACGCGGTCTTCCACGCGGCGAAGTCGCCGCCCGAGTTGGCGTTCGACCATGGCGACATCCTCTCCCGCGCGGTCGAACGGTTGCGCACCAAGACCGAGTACTCGACGGTGCCGCTGCGCTTTTTGAACGAACCGTTCACGCTGTCGGAGGTGCAGGCCGTCTACGAAGTGCTGTTGGGCCGCAAGCTCGACAAGCGCAACTTCCGCCGCAAGATGCTTGCGCTCGAAGCGATCGTGGAAACCGAGGACGTCCGCCGCGACGGCGCCCATCGGCCGGCAAGATTGTTCCGCCTGAGCGCATCGCGCCCCTACCTGCTCAAGGAAAAGGGCATCCTGTTCCCGTTCTAGGCCGCGCCTACTCGCCACCCGTTCCAGCGCGGTCACGCATCGGGCGGTTCGTCGTCAGCTCCAACGGCGTCAGCCGTTGGGCCAGCATCACTTTCGCGTTCCCACTGGAGTTCGGGCTCGTCGGCGGTGGTGATCTGGACGCACTCGATGCCGGCTTCTTCGAAGAGCATCTTCGACATCTCGTCGTCGTAGTTCTCTTCGTAGACGACGCGGCGGACGCCGGCCTGGATGATCGCCTTGCAGCAAAACGAGCAGGGGAACGTGTACGTGTAGACGTTGGCGCCGCGGGTCGATACGCCTTCGTACGCGGCCTGCGCGATGGCGTTGAGTTCGGCGTGCGAGCAGCGCAGCCGCTCCTGAAAAGTCCCGGACTTGCGGTTCGGGTCCTGGCAGAAGCAGCCCGCCTCGCAGCCGTGCTTGGTCTTTTTGGGCGCGCCGTTGTAGCCCGTCGAGATGATGTGGCCGGCTTCCGAGGCGATGACGCACCCGACTTTGCGGCTCAGGCAGGTGGAAAACTCCGCGAACATGCGGGATATCCGCAGCAGGTGCGTGTCGCGGCGGCGTTGTTTGTCGACTCTGTCCATCTGGGTGCTCGTATCTTTCGTCCGCGAAGCTAAGGGATGCGGACGACATGGCGCCGGCGACCCGGTGTTGACCAAGATGTGACAGCGTGCGCGGCAGGGTCGGCGTAACCATGGGGCATGCGCAATCTCTCTCTCGCTTTCGCCCCCATCCCCGTTGTGTTGATCGCGATCGCCGCGTTGGGCCAGGAGCCCGCCGAATCCGACCGTTGGCATGTGGAATTGCCCGCCGGCAAGGCAACGCTCCTCGTGGATCCCGAGATGTCGGCGACATCGGTGCGGGAGCGCGCGCCCGCCAAGGCGCCGAAACAGGATCGCTGGGCGGGCGGCGAGAAGATTCAGCTCGAGAACCTCGCCGGCGTGAACCAGCTCGTCACCGGGCGCGATAAGAGGACGCCGTCGAAGCCGCTGACGAAAGAGAAAAAGAGCATCCGCATGTTCCGCGCCGGGCCGGTGGGGCGCGTGCTCGCCTATGCGATCGACGGAACGACCGCAAAACGTATGAAGGCGTCGCCGCGCGATCTCGTCCTGCTGGATCTCGAAACCGGCGCGCGCCTCGAGCTGCTGACCGGCAAGCACATCATGGACTTCGCGTTCAGCCCGGACGGCAAGGTGTTGGCGGTCAGCCACTCGACGCAGATCGATTTCTACGATCGCGCCGGCAAGCTGTTGCGCACGCTCGCGGCCAAGCAGATCGACAAGCGCATGTACAGCCACGGCGCGCATCACATCTTGTGGCGGCCCGATTCCGCGGCGATCGCGTGCGCCATCCAGTTTCTCGGCGGCCGCGTCGCGATCGCGGGTGAGGAGCCGACGCCGATCTACGGCGACCACCAACTGTTCATCGTGCCGCTAAAAGGCGCGGTGAAAGCGATCGACCTCCCCGAGAACGCGTGGGTCAAACCGGTGGCGTGGCACCAGCGCTAGAGTCGTTCTAGAACCCGAACTCGAGGCCGAGCACGAAGCCGTTGGTTTCGACCTTCGCGTCGATCACGTCGCCGAAGAACTCCTCGTGCTCGTACAGCCACCAGCGCCAACCGAAGATCACGTCGAGGTCTTTTCGAATCTCGTAACCCACACCTATCTCGGCTTGCGTGCTAGCCGCCTTGTCCGGCAGGAACGTGTAGGTGCCGCGGCCGTACAGACGCAGTTTGCGCGACTTCAGAAAATAGAGCTCGCCCTGCCCGCCAAGCATGAGGCCCAGGCGGCTCGAGCTGACCCGCGAGAGGCCTTTCGGGCGCATGTCGAAGTAGCTGAACGCGATCCCGCCCAGCCCGTAGAGGCCGCCACGATTGCTGCGCATGCCGTAGCGGCCGGCCAGATAGACGTCCAGGAGGGTGTAGCTCGCGCCTTCGGCGTTGCCGCTCGTGCCGGAGAAGCCCGCTTCGGCGTCCTGGAAGCGGCCCTTCCCTTTCTTCTTCCCGCCCCAGAGATCCTCCGTAGCGCGTATGGTCGGGATGAACACTCCGCTGTCGGTGATGTTCGCGCCGTCGGCGCTCACGCAAGCGGGAGCCGTCGCGAGCAGTGCGAGCAACAGCGGGACAGCGGAAAGGGGCATCAGAGTCTTCGCCATGGCGCGAATCCTACAGGCCGCCGGTGAGGCGGCGCAACGGTGGACCAAAACTCTCGGTCGCGCTGCGGGTTCCGCTGACATGCTTCGCCTCGGTTTCACTCTCGTTGTGTTGATGGTGTCCGCGCCGCTTTGGGCACAGTCGGAGGCAGCGAAGCGCGACGACAAACCCGGCCCGTTCGGCGTCGCGGTCGTCGAAGATCTGCGCCTCATGGACAAGAAACGCGACAAAGAACTGCGAGTGCGCGTGACGTTTCCGAAAGCGTCGACACCCAAGCCCGGGTCGACGGGGCCCGCGCCGGCCCCGCACGCCGTGATCGTGTGGAGCCACGGGATGTTCGGCAGCAAGGACGCGTACATGCCGCTGGTCGAGTTTTGGGCAAGCCACGGATTTGTCGTGTTGCAGACCAGCCACCGCGACTCGCGCGCACACGGCGATCTGAGCGCGGCGCAGGCGGGCAAGGCGTGGAACGATCGGCCGCGGGATGTGACGTTTCTCATCGACTCCCTCGGTGAGATCGAAACCAAAGTGCCGGCGCTCAAGGGCCGCATCGACAAGACGCGGATCGGCCACGGCGGCCACTCGTTCGGCGCCCACACCGCGACGTTGATCGGTGGCGTGAAGGCGAACACATTCCGCGAGTCGCTGAGCTTTCGCGACAAGCGCGTGAAGTGCGTGTTCGTGTGCTCTGGCCAGGGGCCGGGCGGGTTGTTCACCGAGAAGTCGTTCCAAAGCCTCGAGGTCCCGGCGTTTTTCCTGACCGGCACGAAGGACGTGAGCCCGCGCAACGGCCATACACCGGAGTGGCGCGAGCAGGCGTTCAAGCTCAGCCCGAAGGGCGACAAGTACTTCGTCAGCATCGACGGCGCGCACCACGGGTTCGGCGGCATCACCGGCAAGGCGCGGTGGGCCGGCTCCGGCCCCGACAACGCCGACGAAGTTCGCATCGTGAAGATCGCGACGCTGGCGTTCTTCGAAGCGTTCGTGCGCGACGTCGAGTCCGCGAAGGCGTACCTGAACTCCGACGCTCCAAGCAACGCCGGCGAGAAGACGAAGATCCGCTACGAGCGCAAGTAGCGCGCGCGTTTCGTGCTACGGTTGAGGAGCGCAAACTTCCCGCCCGCCGAACGAGCGGATGAAAACGATAGTTCTGAGGGAAGCGTGGACTCCGACGGTCGTGGCGAGGGCCGCCCCGTACGTCGACGGGGTCTTCTTCACGATGTTGTTCATGCTAACGCTGGCGCTGATCGATATCGCGAACGCGCCTGGTCATAGAGGCGGCCCGCCGTACATCGACTTGCCGAGTGGTCTGCCTCGCTGGCATGGAGAGTGGCATTCGGGCACCGCTGATCTCAAGTTGAACGCCGATGGTCGGCTGTTCCACCGCGGCAGCGAGATCCCTCGCGACAGCTATGCGACGTTGTTTGCGACTTTGTCGCGTGAGAACGGCGCGCAGCAGGCAAGCTACGGCCGCAGTGGGTGGGAGCTCTACAAGGGTGGCGCAATCTCCAAGCTGCGGTTGATGCTCTATGTAGACCGCAATGTCCGCTTCGCCGAAGTTGCGCGAGTCATTCGGCCGGCGTGCGCCGCCGGGATACACGTGTTTGCCTTTCCACTGAAACGGGGGCGCGTCGGAATGTGGCTGCGCGGCCCGAGGCGGGGTGGCGACCGCGTGGTCGATGTTCATCTTGAAGAAGCAGAAGGCTGCGCCCGTGTCTCCGTCGACTCCGTTCCCGTGGACGGACGGGAAGTGGGTGAACGAATCTCCGCGATCGCGATGCTTCTTGACGAAGATCTGTCCATGAGGACGCGATACCGGATTGAAGACTCCGTTCGTATCGAGACGGTCTTGGCCGTGCTCGCCGCGAGCGGCTTGGACACCGGACCGTACGAAATACTTGAGCGAGAAGCAGATGGCGAGTGGGTTGCGTTGCGATCAATACCCCAGCCCGTCGGTCCGTCAGCGGGCGTGCCGCGCTAAGTGCGCCGCTTCCCAGGCGAGCATCGCGCGTTTGCGGTCGCTGCCCCAGCGGTAGTCGGCGACCACGCCGCTTTGGCGGATCACGCGGTGGCACGGGATCAGGTACGCGACCGTGTTGGCCGCGACGGCGCTACCGATCGTGCGGGCCGCGCGCGGCATGTCGAGGGATTTGGCGAGGTCGCCGTAGCTGACCAGCGCGCCGGGCGGGATCTTCAGCAGCGCTTCCCACACGCGGATCTGGAAGTTCGTGCCGGGCACGTGCAGCACGCGGTCGAGGGGGCGGTTTTCGAACACCGCGTCGACGACGGCTCGCGCTGCGGGCGGGTCTTCCGCGAAGCGCGCATTCGGCCAGCGCTGTTGCTGTTCGGGCAGCGCATCCGGCTCAAACGACATCGCGGTCACCCCGCGCTGCGTCAGGGCGACGAACATCTCACCAAACGGCGTTGCGTGCGTGCCGTGACGAATGGTCAGCTCCGCGCCGCCGCGACCGACCTCGCCGGGGGTCATCGCGTGCACCGACAGAGTGAGGTCGTGCAACCGTCCCGGGCCCGAAAGGCCGGCGTCGAACGCGGCATCGAGCACCGAACGCGAGTCGCGCAGCCGCTCGCGCACGTGCTCCGCCGTCACGTACTGCAGGAAACGCTTTGGGGAGACGCCCGCCCAGCGGCGGAACAGCCGTTGGAAGTGGGCTTCGCTCAGGCCGATCTCGGCGGAGACGGAGGCGAGGTCGGGTTGGTCGCGGAAGCGTGTTTGCAGAAACCCGAGCGCGTGTTCGATGCGGTCGTAGTCGCTCATCTGCAACGAGCTTTTCACGGGTGGCCGTGAGCCGCCACCCGTTTCTTGCTGTCAGGAGCCGCCTAATCGAACTCCATGAACGGCGGCGCATCGACGGCTTCGTCGCTGTCGTCCTCGCCGGGCACGTTCATGCCAAACGCGTTGCAGGACTCGTCATCCACGCCGGGCAGCGTGGTCGCGGTTGCGCCCATACCGTCCGGTGCGTACTCGACGTAGTGCGTGAGCACGCCGGTATCGGGCATCGATACGACCTCTACGCAGGTGTCGATGTAGACGGCGCCGGGGCCTTCGAAGAGACGACCTTCCTCACGCTGTTTCGTGATGATGTTCTCGAACTTGTCCATCGCGCCGTCGATGTCGTCGGCTTCGGCGACACAGCTGAAGTAGCCGATGCTCAGATCCGGCCCGTCTTCCTTCTCGTCGGGTTTCGAAAGCTCAAAGTGCGCAACGTAAAGCATGGGGTTTCTCTCCTCGCGGTGTGGCGAGGATAACGAAATCGAGCAGTGTCCCAAGAGACTGGTCCCGATGTGTGCGATCTCGTGCGATCGCGTCCTTTTGAGGAACGAGAAGGGTCAGCGGATTTGTGCCGATCTTCGAATCGCGATCGCTACGATCTTGCTATGCGATTCGTAATTCTTCTTTTTCTTGGGTTCGTACTTACAGCATGCGGGGGCAGCGGAGGAGGTGGTAACGGCAACGGCAACGAAGGACCGACCGTGGTTGGTTCGGGTATCCCGAATCACTCGGTCGACCTGACGGCGGCGGACATCGTGATCGCGTTGCGCGACTTTTTCGATGATGCCGAAGACGGCAGCGATCTGACGTACACGATCGAGGAAGGTGCGAACGGCGGCGGTGTCGTGAACGTGACGTTCGACGGCGTGGCGGCGGAGCTGACGCTTGCGCCCGCGGCCGACGGGTCGGTCGAAATCGTCGTGCGCGCGACCGACAGCGGCGGCCGGTTCGTCGAGTCCAGCTTCACGTGCGAAGTGGACGACGGCATCGAGACCGTGATGCTCGGCGCCGACCGCGACAACACGCTCTATGACGAGGGTGGACTGAGCAACGGCGCTGGCAACCACTTCTTCGTCGGCAAGACCGCGGCGATGAATGGGTTCGCAATCCGCCGAGGGCTCATCCGTTTTGATCTCTCGTCGATTCCCGCCGGGTCGACGGTGCTCGCCGCTCGCCTCGTACTGAATCTCTCGATGTCGCAATCGGCGGCCATCTCGGTGGCGCTGCATCGCGTCACCCGCGATTGGGGCGAGGCCGGTTCGCAGGCGTCCCCCGGCGGCGGCACCGGGCCTGGCAGCGGGGAGGGCGGCGGCGCGACCGCCGAAACCGGCGACGCGACGTGGGCCGCGGCGATCCTGGGCACGCAGGCTTGGGACACAGCGGGCGGCGACTTCGTCGGTGGGTCGAGTGCGGTCGCGACGACCGCGGCCGGTTTCAACGAATGGATGAGTAACGGACTCCTTGCGGATCTGCAGGGCTGGGTCGACACCAGCGTTCCGAACCACGGTTGGATCCTGATCGGCGGCGAGAGCACAGACGGCAGCGCCAAGCGCTTTGACACTCGCGAGAACGACACCGTTGCCAATCGCCCGCTGCTCGAGGTCCAGTACCAGGAGTAGCAGCGTCGGCCGCGGTGCGTTGCATCGTGCGCGGTAACATCGAACCCGTGTGGGTCATACCCGGACTCAAAAACGTCGGCAAAGAGGTCGGCAAGCACCGAAGGGACGATCCGGAGCTCGCCGAAAGAGCGCGATCGATGCGGCTCGGGGTCGTGATCGGGACAGGGGCCGTGGCGCTGATCTTCTCAGTGTGCGCGGCCCTCTTGGTCGGCGACCTTTGGGCCTGGTTCGTCTTCCTGCCGCTCCCGATTGTCGTCACACTCGTGACCAACGCCCGAGTGCGCGGACGCGTCAGGAGGTTCAAGACCACCGGCGAGGATTACCTCGACGCCCATGACACGTCCACCGGTTTCGGGCTGCTCCCCTTGATCTCCATATCGGCCGTGATCTTGGATCGCGCTGCCCGTGTATTTCGTCGTGAACGAGCACTACCCGATGATCGGTGTCCAGCTCGTGGCGACGACTCTGGCTGGCACATTTGCCTTCCGCCAGGGCAGGCAGCGACCGCGCAATCCGCATCGATTCCGTCGCGCACAGGAACGGATTCGGAAGACCGACCGGAAAAACCCGTGACTCGGGCGGATTGGTGTCGGCTCAAACCCCGCCCGGTCGCCCGAATCGCCTATGCTTGGGCCGAATGGGCGAGCCGGAAGCTTGACCCTCTGCGGGACAATATCGCGGCAGCGCCCGGTGCGTACCGCGCATGCCCCGTCTCGGGCCCGTTCTGATCGCCAATTCTGACCGCAAATACCCTTGCAAAACCCGACGATTATCCAAGGTGGCATGGGGGCCGGCGTTTCGACGTGGCGGCTGGCCCGTGCTGTTTCGTCGGACGGTCACCTCGGCGTGGTCTCCGGCACCGCGATCGACGCAATCGTCGCGCGGCGGCTCCAGGTGGGCGATCCGGGCGGGCACATGCGCCGCGCCCTGGCCGCGTTCCCGTATCCCGCCATCGCGCAGCGCGTCCTCGATCGCTATTTCATCGAGGGCGGCAAGGCTCCGGACGCGCCGTTCCGGGCCTCCCCCGTTCCGGCTGTCGCGCCGAGCCAGCATCTGCTCGACCTGCTCGTCACCTCGAACTTCGTCGAGGTTTGGCTGGCCAAGGAAGGCCACGACGGCGTCGTCGGCATCAACTACCTCGAGAAGATCGCGCTGCCGAACGTGCCGTCGATTTTCGGGGCGATGCTGGCCGGCGTCGACTATGTCCTGATGGGTGCGGGCATTCCGCGGCTCATCCCGGGCATTCTGGACAAGTTCGCCGCCGGCGAGCCCGCCGAGATGCCGATTTCCGTGCTGAATAGCAGGACCGGGACAACGGTGCGGTTCGATCCGCGCCAGATTTGCGGGGACGACGTGCCCCAACTCGCGCGGCCGAAGTTCCTCGCGATCGTGGCGTCCGCGACATTGGCCGCCATGCTCAAGCGCAAATCGACGGGCAAGGTGGACGGATTCATCATCGAAGGTCCGACGGCTGGCGGGCACAACGCGCCGCCGCGGGGGCGGCTCCAACTCGACGAGAATGGTGAGCCGATCTACGGCAAGCGAGATCTCATCGACCCGGCGGATTTCCGCAAACTAGGCCTGCCGTTTTGGTTTGCGGGTTCGTACGGCAACGCCGAGGGGTTGCGAAGCGCGCTCGAGGTCGGCGCGGCCGGAATTCAGGTCGGGACCATGTTTGCGTTTTGCGAGGAGTCCGGGATCGAGCCGAATCTCAAGCGGCAGGTGATCCAGATGGTGCTCGACGGCAAGGCGAAGGTGATCACGGATCCCGTCGCGTCGCCGACGGGTTTCCCGTTCAAGGTGATCGACAAGGCGGGGACGATGAAGGACCCCGAGGTCTACGCCACACGCAAGCGCATCTGCGATCTCGGTTTCCTGCGGCACGCGTTCACTCACGACGATGGTCGCGTCGGTTGGCGCTGCCCGTCGGAACCGCACGCGCACTTTGAGCGCAAGGGCGGCGAGCTGAAAGAGACCGAGAACCGCATCTGCGTCTGCAACGGGCTGATGGCTACGATCGGCCTCGGCCAGGTGCGTTCCGACGGTTACGCGGAGCCGCCGCTGCTGACCTCCGGTGATGCGCTGCCGAAAATTCGTCGTTTTCTCCGTGACGGCGCGACGTCGTATCGCGCGCAGGACGTGCTCGACTCTCTGCTCGAGACCCCACGGAGCGACTCCCATGTCGATTCAGGCATCCACGCTGTTTGACGAGTTTCGTCGAAGCGGCTTGCTGCAGGAGATGACGGGCGTTGATGTGGTCATCGAACAGGTGTCCGCGGTCCAACAGTGCGGAGCGGGTGATCTCGTGTTTGTCGATCGGGAGGCGTTCGTGCAGCCGGCCATCGACGGTGGCGCGTCCGCGGTGATCACGGACTCGACTCTGGCTGCGGGGTTCGAGAGCGCCGCCGGCATGGCGGTGATGACGACGCCCAACGTAAAGCTCGCCCGGGCGCTCGTCACGCAGCGGCATTTCGAGCGTGACCTGCGGCCGGAGGACGCGCCGCGCATCGACCCGTCCGCGGTGATCGCGGAGTCGGCCGACATCGCCGAGACGGCACGCATCGGCGCCAACGTGTTCGTGGGTTCCGGAGCGCGCATCGGTGCGGACGCCGTCGTTTTGGCCAACGTCGTGATCGAGGAGCGCGCCGTCGTCGGCGAGCGCACGGTCATCCACCCGGGCGTTGTCCTCGGATTCGATTGCGAACTCGGAAACGACGTCATCATCCGCGCGGGCACGATCCTCGGATCCGAGGGGTTCGGGTTCGCGCAGGACGAAAAACGTCGCAACCATCGCATCCCGCAGATGGGCAGAGTGATCATCGAGGATCGCGTCGTGATCGGCGCGAACTGCTGCCTGGATCGCGGAACTCACGGTGCGACGCGGGTCGGCTCCGGCACGGTCATGGACAACCTCTGCCACATCGCGCACAACGTCGAAATCGGCGAGGACTGCATTCTCACCGCGATGTTGTGCGTTGCCGGGTCCACCAAGATCGGCAAGCGCGTCGTGACCAGCGGCCAGACCGGGATCATCGACCACCTGAACATCGTCGACGATGTCGCCCTCGTGCAGCGCGCCGGAGTTGCGAATGACATCAAGGCGCCGGGCGCGTATGCCGGCACGCCCTTGATGCCGCTCAAGGACTACATGAAGAGCCAGGCCTCGCTCCGCCGCCTCGCCGCCCAGCGCGACACGATCAAAAAGCTCGAGAAGCGCTTGGATGCGCTCGAGTCCCGCAACGACGACTGACTGCCACCAGCCGGTTGCGTTGGTCGTTGTAAGTGACACCGGGAAAATAGGTTATGGGTTCTTGGTGCGGCATTGGGTGCCGCACTTCGGGGCGCTCAGCCGCCGATTCTGAACATTTCGATTCGGTCGCGTCGGGCGCTGAACTCGGTGTGCTCCGACCGTTTCTCGGAGTACCGGTCGGCGCGGGCGGACCAGAGGCTGCCGACCAGCGTGCTCAACTCGTCATCGGTGACATCGTTGCGCAACGGAGTTCTGAGGTCCGTGCCGCTGCTTCCAAAGAGGCAGGTCATGAGTTCGCCCTTGGGACTCAAACGCGCGCGGGTGCAGCCGCCGCAAAACGGCTCGCTGACCGAGGAGATGATGCCGATCTCGCCGGATCCGTCCTTGTAACGAAAGCGCGTCGCAACCTCGCCGGCGTAGTTCGGCGCCACAGGCTCGAGTGCGAACTCGGCGCCGAGCAGTTCGAGGATCTCCTTTTTGGTCACGACCTGCGCGAGGTCCCAACCGTTCACGGTACCGACGTCCATGAACTCGATGAAACGGAGGATGTGGCCGCTGCCCTTGAAGTGCCGCGCGAGTTCGACAAGCGTGTGTTCGTTGACGCCGCGTTGTACGACGGCGTTGATCTTCGCGGGCCCGAACCCGGCTTCGCGCGCAGCCGCCAATCCCTCGAGCACGACCTCCGGGCCGTGTCCACGCCCGTTCATTTTCTCGAAGACATCCTTGTCGAGGCTGTCGAGGCTGATGGTCAGCCGGTGCAGACCGGCGGCCTTGAGCGCCGCCGCATGCCGCGCCAGCAGATAACCGTTTGTTGTCAGACTGAGGTCGACGGGCAGCTTCGCGAGTCGCTGTACGAGTTCGGTGAGACCCTGCCTCAGCAGTGGCTCGCCGCCGGTGACGCGCAGTTTTTTGACCCCGTGTCCGACGAACACGCGCGCGAGCCGCTCGATCTCCTCAAAGGTGAGGATCTCGCTTTTCGGCAGGAACTTGTAGTGCTCGCCGAAAACCTCTGCCGGCATGCAGTACGGGCATCGGAAGTTGCAGCGGTCGGTCACGGAGATGCGCAGGTCGCGCACCGGGCGGTTGAGCCGGTCTGTCGTCAGTCCCACTGCGGAACTCCGCTACGGCACCGCCAGCATGCGATCGAGGGCGATCCGGGCGTCCTTGTGCACGCGCTCCGGCAGAACCACGGGCTCCGCCCCGTCGAGATCCCGAACGAGGTCGTAGAGGTTGTACAGGTTGATGCGGTACATGTTCGGGCAGAGCGAACGGCTGAGGGTGTGAACCTCCTTGTCCGGATGCTCGTACGCGAGGCGGTGGATCATGTTGATCTCGGTCGCGATCGCGAAGATCGTTCCGGGCGCGGCATCCTCGACCTTCGCGCACATCTCCGAGGTCGAACCGTTGAAGTCGCTTTCGCCGATCACCTCTTCGGTGCACTCGGGGTGCGCCATGACGTAGACGTCCGGCCACTTCGCGCGCACCGCGTCGATGTGTTCGACTGTGAAGTGCGTGTGAACGTGGCAGAAACCCTTCCACAGCAAGACGCGCGTCTTGGCGAACTGCTCCTCGGTCAAGCCGCCGAGCGGAAGGCGCGGATCATAGATCGCCTGTTGGTCGCGCGGGATCCCCACGCGATTCGCGATGTTCCGGCCCAGGTGTTCGTCAGGGTAGAAGATGATTCGCTGTCCGCGCTCGAACGCCCAGTCGTAGACACGGTGTGCGTTGGACGACGTGCAGACGATGCCGCCGTGCCGACCGGTGAACGCCTTCAGGTCGGCGTCGCTGTTCATGTACGTGACAGGGATCGTGTCCTCAGCGAGGCCGCGCTTTTCGAGTTCACTCCACGCGTCTTCCACGAGGCCGCTGTTGGCCATGTCGGCCATCGGACAGCCGGCGCGGCTGTTGGGGTGAAACACCTTCTGATCCTCGCGCGCGAGAATCGCCGCGGACTCGACCATGAACCGCACGCCGCAAAAGACGATGAACTCCGCCTCTTCCTGCCGACTCGCGGCGCGGCACAACTCGAAGCTGTCACCCTTGAAGTCGGCCAGGGCGCCAATCTCACGGCGCTGATAGTGGTGCCCCAGGATGACCAGGCGGCGCCCATATCGCGCCTTGATCTCCTCGATCGCCGCAACGACGTCGGCCTCCTCCATGTCATGCGGGGTGGTGACGCGTTTGGCCGAGTCGACAACCATTCCCGATGTGATCATGTCCGGACCCCCTGCAAGTCACGAGTAGCAGGTCCTTTGTCGGACCCGGCTCTGAGAGCTGCACTTAGTGTTATAACGACACTTATTATAACCGCTCGCCTGTTGGGGGCGTAGGAAAATCGGCGCGTGTCCTATACTCCCCGCCGATGGCGGAGGAGCAGCATCTCTCGGCGCTGGAGCGCCTGATCCGGTACGGGAGCGACGACGATGTGCGCCGCTTCTACGCGCTTCTGCGCCCGCCGGAACTCGCCGATCTCCTCGAGCGGCTCAACGGGGAGGACCGAAAGCGCGCGTTCGAGCTGATGACGGCGCCGCTCGCGTCGGACGTCCTGCGCGTGGTCGAGGATCCCGAGCTCGAGGAGATCCTCGAGGACATGCCCGCCGAACGTGTTGCTGAGATCGCGCACGAATCGATGACGGACGACGCGGCGGACATGATCGGCGCCCTCGACGAGGAAAAGCGCGCGGAGACGCTGGAGCACTTGGACGGTGAGGACCGCCGCGAGATCGAAGAATTGCTCGAGTATGGCGAGGACACCGCCGGCGGTCTCATGCAGACCGAGCTGGTTCACGTGCGCGAGGACTGCACCGTCCGCGAGGCGATGGAGCAGGTGCGCGCCGAGAACGAGGACGAGGTCGGTGACATCCACATCGTCTACGTCGTCGGAGCCGACGACCGCCTGCTCGGCACCGTTTCGCCGGCCGATCTCATCACGGCCGATCCGGACGTTCCCCTTTCGTCGGTGCAGGACCGCGATCCGATCGTCGTGCCGCCGACGATGGACCAGGAGGACCTCGCGGAACTCGTGCGCGAGCACGATCTCGCGGCCGTGGCCGTGGTCGACGAGAACCGCCGACTCCTCGGGCAGGTGCTCATCGACGACGTCGTCGATGTCATGGAGGACGAAGCGACCGAGGACATCGCGCGCATGGCCGGAACGGACTTCGAGGCCGTGTTCGACGACTCGGTCCGGGCGGCGGTCCGTTTGCGCGCGCCGTGGCTGATTCCGGCGTTCATCGGCGGGCTGCTCGTCACGTTTTTTCTCGGCTCAGTCGAATCGAGTTTGAAGGAAGCGACCATCCTCGCGGTGTTCCTGCCCGTGGTCCTCGGCATGGCCGGAAACATCGGCACGCAGACCTCGGCGATCACCGTGCGCAACCTGGCGCTCGGCCGCCTCGACTTCAAGCGCGTGGGGCGCACGATCCTGCGCCAGGTCTTCACCGGACTCGCGATCGGCTCGATGTTCGGCGCAGCGCTCTTGTTGTTTGTGCTGGTGACACGCGGCGACGACGTCGCGGTCAAGAAGTACGCGATGACTCTTGCGCTGGCCATCTGGACCGCCATGACCGTCGGCGCCACGATGGGCGTGACGGTTCCGTTGCTCCTTAACAAACTCGGTTTCGATCCCGCGATCGCAACGAGCCCGTTTGTGCAAACCGCGAACGACGTCACCGGTGTCGGCATCCTCATCGTGATCGCCAACGCGCTGGATCTCATCTAACTGCGAGCCTTGTGCGCCGGCAACTCGGATCGGAATCCGTTTATGCTGTGCCGCGGTGGTGGAACCGAGCGCGTACCAGCAACTGATGGCACTTCTGGCGGATGCGTCGGTGGAGCGCATCCTGAGCACGGAGAGCCCCGAGGTCCAAGAGATCATTCGGGAACTCCGCGAGGATGCTCACGCCCGCGACGCTTTCATAGAGGAGCTTGTCGAGGACGGAACCGAAGCCGCCGTCGACGCGTTGTTGGTCCTGTGCGCGGCGCATTCCGACGATGGGATGGCTCTCGCCAAGGAACTGGAACGAGATATCTGGATCCCTGCCGAACAGATGGAGGAAGCTGAACTTTCGGGCAAACCGCTGCGCTTCGACTTACAGCATCAATTGCGCGCTCGCGTGTCCGAGGGCGTGCGCCCAGGTTTCTGGTTCTTCGCATCACCGATCGAGTTGCTCTTGGTGGTTGTCATGTTTGGCACCATCTTGGCGGCCGTGGTGATTGGCGTACGCGGAATCGGCGATGAAGAGGGGCTTCGCATGATGCACGCGTGCATGGCGAAACGCTTGGACGATCCAGCCGCCGGCATGGGCTGGTATCCGGGGGAGCCGAGATTCCCGATTCCTGACGAGTACGAGTTGCGGCGAGACGATTGGCTTGCCTGCGACCACGCGCTGACGAATTCCGAATCCGACCGGCGGGCCACAACGATCGTCGTCGCCATCGCCCTCGTGATCGGATCGCTGTATGGCTTGCATTTCCTGACACGTCGGCATCTGCGGCGCGCTGGACTCGTGCCCGTACAGGAACCTCTAGGAGACCTGGCTACGGGCGACTCGCGCTTTGGGATCGACCGAGGGTGATCAGGTAGAGCACCCAGTCGTCGGTCGGGTATCCGCAGAAACGGGCGACATCGTCATCGAGGAACCCGCCGATGCCGCACGCGCCCAGTTCGGCGGCTTGCGCGGCGATCTGCCAACGCTGGCCGATGTGGCCGGCCTCCAAGTGGAGGTAGCGGTACGCGCGGTCGCCGTAGCGCTCGACGGCTTCGGCGGCGGGGGCAATCAGAACAAGCACCGCGGCGCACGCGCGTGCGATGTCCTGCCCGAGTGCCATCTCGCAGACCTCCTCGGAGAACTGCCCGGCGGTGATCGTTCGCAGCGTCTCGCCCTCGCCGAGGATCTCGTGCACGCCCGGTTCGAGATCGTCGACGCCGTGTGCGACCAAGAACGCGCGCATCAACCCCGCTTCGCGCGTGGCGAAGCGCACCGGCCTGCCCGATCCGAGATCGTCGCCGCGACCGAACGTGTATCCGAGGACGTTGCCGAGTTGTCTCAATGCAATCGTCTCGCCCGTGTATTGGCGCGCGGAACGCCTCCGGAGGATTGCGTGCGACAGCCGGACGTCGATGTCCCCATCGAACGGGAGCTTTGTTTCGCCCGCGTCGTCGGGCACCGCGTCGTCCGATGTCGTTGCGGCCGCGTCCCAGAGGCAGCACCCCGCATTGTGGAGCGCGACGCTTGCGCTGCCCGGAACGTCGTCGTGTGTCCGAATCTCACTCGGCTCGAGGTTCGCCTCGACCAGCGTCGTCGCCGACCGGAAAAGCGGCTCCGGCACGCACTCGGTGACCTCCTCGAGGATCGGGAGGCACGCGAGCACCGGTTCGACCGTCGCGTCCAGGAAGAACAGATTGTTGACCGCTTCATCCACAAAACCGAGCACCGGCATTGCGGAGCAACTCTCCAGCGGCGCGTACGAGCAGAGGTTGCCGATCAGATGGCCCGCATCGAGCAGCACGCGCCTGTATCCGCGCTCCTTGTAGCGCCACGCGCTGCGCCAGAAGATTCCGGTGAACAACACGCACGCGCGCGCTTTCTGAAACGCCGGGATCTCGAAGCAGGCCTGGGCCAGATCCTCCATCTGATCGCCGGGCCACATCGGAACGAGCTGGTGTGGTTCGACCTGAAAGTTGTAAAGCCCCGGGTCGAGCTCTGGGATCTCGCGCACCGCGACATACGTCTCGACCGGATAGAGCGCGCCGGCCGACGGCGCCGCACGCAACCCCTGCGATCCGCCGGGCGTTTGCAACATTCCCGTGACGCCGCCGGTGTGGAGAAGCAACCGCGCGAGATGGGCCAAGCCGAACGCGGTGCCGTCGGCGGACTCGCCGGTTGCGAACGGGCCGTGGTGCGGACGCAGCGGAATCCGCTGCTGCGACACGATCTTCTTGTGCGTCGCGGGCTGGATCGACCAGTCGAGTTCGCCGCCGCCGCGGATGTTCTGCCGCGTGTACTTCGTCAGCTGGTGATAGACCTCGGCGGCGCTACGGTGGTCCGGCACGATGCCGATTATGGGGTTTTCGCGCGCTGCGCGCTACGCCTTCAGCGACTTCGGATCAATGCGCCGTAGGTCGCGCCCGGCTGCCGGTCCAACTCGATACCCACATGAACAAGCGTTCGGCCGTCGTCGGCGAGGTCCATGCCCTCACGGAGCCCGTACAGGAATTTCGTGACGGTACCGCCGTCGATCCCGGTCACACGCGCGCTCGTGGTCAGCCGCCGCTCGACCCCTTGCGCCGGGGTGACCGTGAAGACGCCGATCTCATGGGATCGGGTCGGATCGCGAATCACACCGGCGAAGATGACACCACCGCCGCCGGTCGCAACGACCTCGCTGTAGGACACGGCCATCGGTAGCCCGAGGTCGCCTGCGGGGTCGCCGGTGGCGGCCAGCATTTCGGCCGGCTGTCCCGGGCGCGCGCAGAAGATCGCGGTCGTGCGCACGTCGTCGCCTTCGAGCAGAGCGCCGAACACGACGTCGTCGCTCGACCCCGCGGCCGGATGCAGCTCGAGATAGGTGCCGTCACTGCCCGGCGCCAGATCGCCACACGCGGCGATGAGTTCGGGATCGGGGTCGAAGCGCACGATCGCGTCAGGTCGTTCCGGGTCGTCGGTGCGGGCGTGCACGACGGGAACGCCGTCGGCCGTGATCCACGCGGCGGCGATGCTCTCAACGCTCGCGGCCATCCCGGGAACGGGCCCGCCTTCGCTCAGCAGTTGCTCGCGTGTGCCGTCCAATTCGATGCGCCACGCCGTCAACCCGTCGTGGGCGACGACGACCGCGCCGTCCGTCGCGAACTCGCGCCGGCACGCATCGCACAGCGTCGTTGTCCCGTCGTCGCGGATCGCGAGCAGCGTGGTTCCCGCAGGGTCGGTGCGCGCGACGAGAACGGTGTCGTCGTCGGCGATGACGGCGTTCGTGAACGAGCCGCCATCCTCGATCGCGAGAAGCACGGGGCTTCTGCCGTCGAGATCGACGCGGTACAACCCGCGCTCGAACGAGCCGCCCTCCACGCCCACCGAAATAACGACGGACTGGCTGTTGCCTGCGACGGGAAGCGCCGGGTGTTTGACGTGGCCGCCGCCGGAATCGGGCAGCGTTTGTTCTTGCATCAGCACCAGGTTGACGAGGCCGTCGCGGTCGCTGCGCAGGATGCCGCAGCCGAGTTCGTTCGTGCCGACCCAGCGGATCACAGCGTCAAACACGACATCGTCGTCCGAACCTAGCCAGCCGAGCCCGGTCGTAACGTAGTGCGCCGCGAGGCCGGGCACCGGGGTGCCGGGCATGCCGATCACGTCGCCGGTGATCGACGGGAGGTGCGGCGTGGCCGGGGGTGTGGGCGCCGTCGGGGCGGACGGCGAACCCGGTGCGGTCGGAGTTTGGCCGCCGGTCCCGGTCGGCGCTTCCGAGCCGCTGGAGCAACCGGGCGCCGCGATCACGGCAAAACCAAAGACGGCGACGATCGCAGCGTGTTTCATGTCCACTCCCGGCGTGTCGCACGAGCCCAACGGGCGACGGATTCGAGTCTAGCCCGGATTGTTCATAATACGAGCGTTCTGGCCGGTCCAGCTTGCCGAGCTCTTTGTCACTCGGCACTCGACGTGTCCTCTAACACTACTTCGGCCTCGTTCCTCGATCTCGGACAATCTGGCCTCGCCCAGAAGGAGTCGTTTGATTTTTCAGACATCTATCGCGCGAACTAGGTGAGTTGGTTGAGTTGACCATGCGGAGCAACGCGCCCGTCTCATGAATAACCGGCCTAGCACCTTTCCAAACCCCGTCCGGGCGCGTTTACAAACCATAATGCGTGGCGAATCACTGTGAGCCTCCTGCTGTTGATCCTTCTCGCCGGTACGCCCGATACCGAGCAACTGCTGCTCGGGACGAGCCCGTTTTTTCGGGCGGAGGCGGCCGACGCGGCTTTGCGTGCCGGCGACTTCGACCTGTTGGCTCGCGCCGCGGTCTGCGAGAAGTGGGACGCGCGCCGTCTGGCGGCAGAGCGCCTCGGCGGAAAAACGCCGGCGGCGCTTTTGAAAGATCCGATCGCCGTCGTTCGCGAGGCCGCGCTCCGTGCGCTCGGAGATCGCGCACCGCTTCAGGCGCGGATGAAGTTGCTCGGCGATGCCGATGACGCGGTGCGTACCGCGGCGGCGTGGTCGCTCATGGGCGAGCGAAAGGCGGCGAAACGGTTGCGGGTCCTGCGCAAGGACAAGGCCGTGATGGTGCGGATGGCCGCGTTTGCCGCGTTGTCCGACTGGGCCGAGCTGCGCAAGCTGGCGGAGCGGCGGGATCCGAGTGACGCCGTGCCCGCGCTGATTGCGCTTGGCCGTGCGGGCCGCAGCGCGGAGGCGTCGTTCCTGGTGTCGCGGCTGAGCCGCGCCGTGCAGGACCGGCGGCGCGAAAAACACCTCTTGTTCTATGACGAGCAGCCGCACGCGCATTTCGCGTTGGCACGCGCGGTGGCCGACCTCGCGCGGCGCAAGGTCACGGCGGGTGGGAAGGACATTGGTACGCTGCTCGAGAAGATCGCCGGTAGGGCGGATCTCTCGGGCTCGGGCGGAGTCCTGCTCGCGGAAGCGGCGGCCGGTGCGCGCGACGTCGAGCTCGCGGCGGCGGTTCTGGAGGCGCTGGTCAAGAAGCGCGACGCGTCCAAACGAATCGACGCGGTGTTCGCGCCCGCGCTTTCTTCCGTGCTGCACACATTCGCTCGCGAGTCGTGGCCGGAGCTCTCGCCCGCGTTGATGCCGTTCTTGGAGGACCGCGATGCGAGCATCCGCGTGGCCGTGACCCACGCGCTCTCACCGAAAGCGGCCGCGAAGGCCCTGGGCAACTCCAATCCCCTCGTGCGCGCCGCGGCGTGTCATCGCGTGGACGGCCTCAACGTCCTCAAGGGCGCCGCCGGCGACTCCGACGTGCGTGTGGTTGTCGCGGCGGCGCGCGCGCTCGGGCGCCTGCGAACCGCCGCCGCGCGCCAAACCCTGCGTGATCTGCGCATGCACCCATCGGCGGACGTGCGGCGCGCGGTCGTGGGTGCGATCCTGCGGTTGCCGGTGAAGGACCGCTGGCTCGACCTCTACGACATGGCGGTGGACGATCCCGATCCCTCGGTGCGTGCGACCACCGGCGCCGCGCTCGCGTTGCTGGAGAACCCGGCCGCGTTGAGACGGGCGCTCGACGCGCTCGTCGGAAAGAGCCGGGTCAAGCGGCAGGCGGCGATCGAGTTGGCGCATCGCCTGACCGCGGCGCGCAATGGATACGACGCGGCCGCGCCCGCGGACGGGGCGGCGCGCTGGAACGACTGGTGGAAGCGCAAGGGGGGGCGCCTTCGCGAGCCCGATGCGTTTCGTTATCACGTCGAGGATCTGCGCAAGCGCGGGTTGGATCTGGTGCTCGTGCTCGACGCGACCGGTTCGATGACGCCTGTGCTCGAGGCGACGAAGCGCCGTATCGAGAGTGTCGTTTCATCGCTTCGCGTGCTGGTGCCGGATCTTCGCATGCGCCTCGTCGCGTACCGCGATCACCGCGAGGCGTTCTTGACGCTGGCGTCACCGCTGACGGCCGACCCGCGTCTGCTCGAGGACTTTCTGGCGGGGGTGCCCGCGTACGGGGGCGGGGACGCGCCCGAGTCCGTCCTGTCGGGGTTGCAACGCGCGATGGAGCGCACACGGTGGCGCAAGGGCGCGCGGCGCATCGTGCTTCTGTTCGGGGACGCGCCGCCGCATCAGCGGCCGATGCCGTTGCTGGAGACCATCGTCCGCGAGTTCAAGGGCACCGCGCACGCCGTGGATGTCAGCGGTTACCCGTTCGACCGCGGCGGTCCGGTCCGCATCGCGGCGTTCAGAAAGATCGCGAAGTGGGGGGGCGGCAAGGCGGTGCGCCTTACGCGTGAGGACGAACTCCTCAAGCTGCTCCTGGTGCTCGCGCTCGGGCCGGAGCACCGCGCGTCGATCGAAGCCCTCTTCGGGGTCTGAAACCTTCGCCTAGCGGTCGCGGCGCCGGTCGCGCTTGCGCAGCATCTCCATCATCTCTTCCAGCACGCGCTCCATTCGTTCGACGCGCTCTTCGATCCTCGCCATGCGCTCCTGCGAGTGGCCGCCTTTTCGCCTCCGCAAGAGCAGGTTCGCCAACTCCTCGCAGCGTTCGGCGGAGTCGGCTCTTTTCCAACCGCGGTAAAGGCGCGCGGCGCCCATCAGCAGTTCCGCTTCCGTCTCGCGCGACGGTGCCGAATTCATGACCTCTTGCGCTTCTTCGTCGCGGCGTCCCTTCAGCCGCAACTCGCGCGCGTGAATGGCGTGTTCGCACAGTTCGCGGTGCCGTTCCTGCTTGGCTTCCCCATAAGCGCGGAACGCCAACTCGAGAATCTCGAGGTGGTGGTGCGCGGCGCGCCGTTCCTTGTCGGCGCCCTTGGCGTGCTGGATTCGCTCGCGAACACCGTTGGCGATCCTGTGCAGATGCGCGACCTCCTCCTTCTTGCCGATCTTCTTGAGCGCGGCGATGCCGTGCTCAAGACCTTCGAGGACGGAGACCAACTCTTCCGTGCCGCCGCGGCGTGTCTTCTTGCGAGTCTTCTTCGACCGCTTCGCGTTCTTGGCGGCGTGTTCGAGGCGCTCCGCAAGCTGCCGCGCCTTCATGCGCAACTCCTCCGCGGCTTCCGACTTGCCCGCATCCTCGAGCCGCTCGATCTTCTGCCGCAGCTCCTCGAGCTTCCGCCGCCCCGCGTCGATCTCACGGTCGTTCGCCGAGGCGATCACTCCGAACACACAGACGCCGATCACTGCCAGAATCCATCGCATGGCTTGCCCTCCGCCTAAAAGCTATACCGCGGCCCCGCTCGGTGTCGCTCAAATTCCAGGTCCGGTCCGCGCGACTGCGCTCAGTTCGCGCCCGAGTCGATCCAGAAGCCGATCAGTTCGACCCCGAGAGGGTCCGGGACATGGTGTGCGATCGGCGGCATCGCGGTCCCGTCGGCGCGGCGAAGGCGCTCCCACAAAACGCTCGACTCTTTTGCGCCGGGCCGCACGCGGGCGGCGTTTGCGAGCCCGAGGTCGCCGGTTGTCGGCGTGACATCGATGGTTCATATCCGCTCGCTCCGTGGACAACCGCAGGTCGAGATTCTCCCCCGTGGTCCCGTCGGGCTGGTGGCAGTTGGAGCAGTTCACCGCGAGGTACACGCGCGCGCGTGTGCGGAGATCCAGGTCTTCGTCGCGTGTGTCCGCGTAGGCCGGATGATCTCCCGCGGCGCCGATGTCCGTGTCGAACAAACCGATGTGGTTCCACGCTCGCAACTGGTTGTCGGTTCCGAGCGGGAACTCGAAGTCGCGGTTGATCTGTTGCGTTCTCACGCCGAGCACAAACCCCTCGGCCGCGGTGTGGCAACCGAGGCAGTCCGTTCGCGCGGGATAGGTCCAGGTTTGCTCGCGCACGCCGCCGGGCGCTTCGGGGTCCGCGACCTGAAACACGTCCTCCGCGCCGGCGGGTAAAAGGTCCGCGTCGGTCTGTTCATCGTTCCACCGGTAGACGTAGCCGCTCCAACCCTGTTCGGCGCGGATCAACAACCGCGTTTCCAGGCGCCGTGTCGTGCCGGTCGCGAGCGGCAACTCGAAGTGCTTGACCAGGACCGTTCCCCACGGAAACGACCACGAGCCGTCGCTGGAAAAACCGATGCGTGTTTGTTCCGGCAGTCCGATCCATCGGCGCTTCATCGCGCCGTCGGACCAAAACGGTTCGTTGACCGCGTACTCGATCAACCCCGACGCGGCGGTCAGGTTCGCGGTGTCCGCGAAGATTCCGGTCGCCGAGAGCGTCGGCGGGAACTCGGAAGGTTGGCCGCCCCCGGCATCCACGAAACGCCACAGCGATCCGTTCTGGGAGAAGCTGGTCGCGATCACATCGGCACTACGGTCTTCGCCAAACGCGGTCACTTGCCGAACATTCGCGATCTCGGTGTTGCTGCGGACGCCGAGGCCGTCGTGGACAAGTGCCCAAATGCGCCCGGTTCTGTGGTCTCCATAGACGTATGAACCCTGAAGCGAAGGGACGCGCGTGCCGCGATACACATACCCGCCCATGACCGCGTGTCCGAGGACGTGGGGATAGTCGTGCACGGGCGCGAGAAAGTCCTCGGGCTTCCCGCCGCGGAGATCCGTGAGTTGGAGGGCGCCCTCGTAGATCGGCCAGCCGCAGTTGTCGCCGGCCTGGATCCGGTTGACCTCCTCGCGGTTGTGCTGGCCGACGTCGGCGCACCAGAGGTCGCCGGTGTCGCGGTCGAACGAAAATCGCCACGGATTCCGGAGGCCGTACGCCCAGATCTCCTCACGCACGCCGCCGCCCTCGCCCACAAACGGGTTGTCGGCGGGCACGTTGTAGGGGAGCGTGGCGACATCGATGCGGAGGATGTTGCCGAGCAGCGTCGCTCTGTTCTGGGCGTTGTCGAACACGTCGTTTCCGCCGCCGCCGCTTCCGCCGTCGCCGATCGAGATGTAGAGATAGCCGTCCGCGCCGAACGTGATCATGCCCGAGTTGTGGGCGCCAAAAGTCTGGCGGACACGGAGGACCTCGATGCGCGACGCGGGATCCGCGACATCGGGGTCGCCCGACGAAACCTTGTATCGGTCCAGCACCGAGAAGATCCGGTTCTCGGCGTCACGGGTCGTGTACATGACGAAGAACAACCCGTTGGACGCGAAGTCGGGCGAGAACGCGAGGCCGGCGAGCCCCTCCTCCCTCGTGTCGCGGCTGACGGTTCCGGAGAGGTCGAGAAAAGTCGTTTTGGTCGACGTCGCGTCGTCGTCTTCGAAGACGAAGACACGACCATCCTGATCGACGACCCAATTCCGGTTCGTCTGATCGGCGGGCACTGCGAAATAGACCGGCTTCCCAAACGCGAGATTGGGGAACGCGCGCTCGGTCTGCATCGGGGTCGGGTTTGGCAGCGCGTCGGGAAACGCGAGTCCGGTGAGTTCCTCTCGCTGCTCGATGCCGTGCGTCGGGATCGCGTTGCCGCCGCCGGTTCCGTCGCAGGCGCCCGCAGTCAAGATGAGCGCCAGGCCGATCGTGACCGTGAAAGACCGAAAGTGACTCATCGACCCCGACCTCCTGGATTCCCCCGCAACGGCCCGAGGCCGGATCTTACGAGCTAGCCCGGATTATTCACAAGACGAGCGTTCTGAACGGCCCAGCCTGCCGAGTTCTTTGCCTCTCGGCACTCGACGTGTCCTCCCACACTACTTTGGCCTCAAGTCGCGATCTCGACAGGCTGGACTCGCCCAGAAGGCGTTGGTCCGAACTTCAAACGTAGACCGTGCGTACGGAAGGGGCCACAAGCGCGAAGGAGCGTTGCAAGTGGCTAGTTCGCGCCCGAGTCGATCCAGTTGCCGATCAACTCGATACCGAATGTGTCGGGGACATGGTGTGTGAGCGGCGGCATGGTCGTCCCGTCGGTGCGGCGCATGCGCTCCCACACGACACTCGACTCTTTCGCGCCGGGCCGAATACGGACGGCGTTTGCGATGCCCAGGTCGCCGCGCTTCGCGGTGACATCGATCGCGACCATCTCATCCCGCGGCGTATCGAACCGCAGATCCATGTTTCCGGGCGCGGGACCGCCTGGCTGGTGGCAGTTCGAGCAGTTGACCGCAAGGTACGCGCGGGCCCGCGTGCCGAGCTCGACGGTCTCGTCGCTCGGGTCGGGATACGCCGGATGGCCGCCGGCGGCGCCAATGTCGGTCGTGAACAGATCGAGGTGATTCCAGGTCCGCAACTGGTTGTCCGGTTCGAGAGGGAACTCGAAGTCGCGGTTGATCTGGCGTGTGTTGACCCCGAGTACGAACCCGCTCGCTTCGGCGTGGCAACCGATGCAGTCAGCGCGCCCGGGATACGCCCAGGTCTGCTCGCGCTCGCCCCCGGGCGCATCGGGGTCCGCGACCTGAAAGACATCGGTTGTGCCGCCCGACAGAAGGTCCGCGTCGGTTTGCGCCTCGTTCCAGCGGTAGACATAGCCGTCCCAACCGAGGTCGGAACGGATCAGCACGCGCGTTTCCAGACGCCGAGTGGCACCTGTCGCGAGCTGCAACTCGAAGTGTTTGACGAGGATCGTGCCCAGCGGAAACGACCACGCGCCCGTGCTGGAGAAACCGATGCGTGTTTGTCCGGGCAGTCCGATCCAACGGCGTTTCGTGGCGCCGTCGGACCAAAACGGTTCGTTCACGCCGTACTCGATCAGCCCCGGCGTGGCGGTTAGGTTCCCGGTATCCGTAAAGAGTCCCGTTGCCGCGAGTGTTTGTGGGAACTCCGGGATCGCGCCGCCGCCCGGCTCCACGAACCGCCACAGCGATCCGTTGCTCGAGAAGCTGGTCGCAATCACGTCCGCGTTGCGGTCCTCGCCGAATCCGGTCACTTCCGGGATGTGCGCGATCTCGGTGGTACTCACCGTGTTGACGCCGTCGTCTACCAGCGCCCAGATGCGTCCGGAGGTGTGGTCGCCGTAGACGTAGGAACCGCGTAGCGATGGAACACGCGCGCCGCGATACACATAACCGCCGATCACCGCGCGGCCGAGCGCGCCCGGGTAGTCATGCACCGGGGCGAGAAAATCATCCGGCGACGCGCCGCCGAGATCCGTGTTTTGCCGGGTGCCCTCGTAGGTGCGCCAGCCACAGTTGTCGCCGGCCTGTATCCGGTTGATTTCCTCGCGGCTGCTCTGGCCGACGTCGCCGCACCAGAGGTCGCCGGTTTCGCGGTCGAACGAAAAGCGCCAGGGATTCCGCAGGCCATACGCCCAGATCTCCTCGCGCACGCCGCCGCCCTCGCCCACGAACGGGTTGTCCGCAGGCACGGTGTATGGAAGCGTCGCCACGTCGATGCGGAGGATGTTGCCCAGAAGCGTGGTGCGGTTCTGGGCGTTGTTGAGTGGATCGCCGCCCGCGCCGCCATCGCCGAGCGAGACATAGAGATAGCCGTCCTTGCCGAACGTGATCATGCCCGCGTTGTGGTTCGTGAACGGCTGGCTGACGCGCAGGACCTCGACCCGCGAGGCCGCGTCCGCTGAGTCCGGATCGCCCGTCGACACCGCGTATCGGTCCAGCACCGAGAACACATCGTTCTGGGCGTCGCGCGTCGTGTACATGACGAAGAACAACCCGCTCGTCGCGAAATCGGGCGCAAACGCGAGTCCGGACAGGCCCTCTTCGGCGTTGTTGCGGCTGACGGTTCCGGAGAGGTCGAGAACGTCGTTCGCGTGGACGTCGCTGCGTCGTTTGCGAAGACGAACACGCGTCCGTTCAGATCGACGACGAAGTTCCGATTCGTACCATCGGGGGCCGCCACGAAGTACACCGGCATCCCGAACGCGAGATTGGGAAACGCGCGCTCGGCCTGGAGCGGCGTCGGTTGCGGCAGCGCGTCCGGGAAAGTCAGCCCGGCCAGCACTTCGCGCTGCGAGATTCCGAAGGTCACGATGGTGCCGCCGCTCTTTCCGTCGCAGGCTCCCGTCGCGAGTGCGAATACGAGGACGACCCCGAGCCGAAGCGTTGTCGTGATATACCGAGGCTTCTTCATCGACCCATTCAAGTTGGCCCCGTCCTTGGCGGGGCTTTCCGGACCCGGTTTCGAGAGCCAAGACAAAGAGCCAAGACCCAAGAGACCGAACATGAGAAGACTATCCCAAGGGCCCCGCGGGGCACGAGTTCGTCCTGAGTCGCGCCGTCCCGTTCGGCGGATCGTGCTCGGCTGCGCGTTCGCGGTCCTCGCGAACTCGGCCTCAGCGCAGGAATCCGGGAAACCGGACCTCGACAAGCTGCTGCATCAACTTCGGACCGCCGCCGAACCGGAAAGAGACGGCGTGATCCACGCGGTTTTGCAAAGTGGGGCGGATTTCGAGACGGTGCACGCCAAACTCGGAGAGGCGATTCCGGTACCGGCGCTCGCGGTCGGATGGAGTCGTCGCCAGGTCAAGGCCGCGGACGGTGTCGAACGGCCGTACGTGCTCTACATCCCGCAATCGATCAAGGGCAGCGTCGAGGCCGTCCCGCTGCTCGTGCACATGCATGGTGGCGTGGGGCGCGCGGAGTATCCGCCGCCGGGGCAGGTCGGCTACGGCTCCCAGTGGGTCGCGTCGGCCGAGAACGAGGGCTTCGTCGTCGCGTACCCGCTCGGGCGTCGCGATACCAACTGGTGGAACGACGCGGGGCTCGCGCACATCGAGGCGGTCATCCGCGATACGAAACGCCTCGCGACCATCGACGACGACCGGATCGTCGCCACCGGATTCAGCGACGGCGGCTCGGGCTGCTACTTCCTCGCGATGGCGGCGCCCGATCTCTTCTCCGGTTTTCTCGCCATGAACGGCCATCCGAGAGTGCCCGCGAGCGCGTCGCGCCGTCCGCTCTATCTGCGCAACGTGAAGGCGCGGCCGCTGTTCGTCGCGATGACCCAGGACGATCAGCTCTACCCGGCGCGGCGTGTTCTCCCGCATCTGCTCGCCGTGATCGAGGAGGGCGCCAGGATGCACATCGTCCAGTACCCGACGGGCGGCCACCGGCCCGTGTACTGGGCCGAACAGCTAGCAGCGTTTGTGAATTTCATCGCGTCGACGGAGCGCGAGGCGCTGCCCGACCGCATCGATTGGTTTTGCGCGGAGCCGGCGCTCGGACGCATCGGATGGATCGAGGTCGAGGAGATCGGCGCGGCCGAGGGTGACGCGGCGGCGGTCGAGGATCTGAATGTCGAATCGCGTCCGGGGCGCGTGCTGCTCGGCGTTTCCGTCGATCAGGCGTTCGCTGGCCCGGGCGTGCGGATCGCGAATGTGACCCGCGACTCCCTCGCGTCGGAGATGAAGCTGGAAGCGGGGGACGTCGTCGTTTCGCTCAGGGGTAACGACATCAAGGATCTCGGCGACCTGCGCCGGGCGCTCGCGGCGACGACGTTCGGCGACGAGATGCGTTTGCGTGTGCGGCGCGGCGACCGCGAGCTGACGCCGGCGATCAAGATCCCGCCGTTTCAGGCGCGGCCCGTTTACCTGCGCGGCAAACCGACGGCGCGGATCAGCGCCGAGATCGAGAACAACCGCATCGAGATCGTCTCGCGCAACGTGCGGCGTCTCCGGTTGCGTTTCGCGCCGCGCCACATCGATTTCGATGCCGAGGTGGTCGTGATCGTGAACGGCACCGAACGCCTTCGTCAAAAACTCACACCCGATCTCGAGCAGCTCGTGCGAGGGTATGCGGCCGACGCCGATGCCGGCCGGCTTTTCGCCGCCGAGACGCGCATCGAGTTGCCCGCGGCCAAGTGACGGTTTTGATAACCATGCATCGATTTACCTTCGCTCTCCTACTCGCGGCGTTCTTGGCGGCGCCCGCCCGCGCCGACGACAAACCGCCCGCGCTGCTGGTTCTGCTGACGGTCGATCAGCTCCGGCCCGACGTGTTGCAGCGCTACCGCACGGAGTACACCGGCGGGCTGAAGCGCCTGCTCGAAGACGGTGTCGTGTTCGCGGGAGAGCAGGCCCACGCCGCCACCGAGACCGGTCCGGGCCACTCGGCCCTCGCGACGGGGTGTCACCCGTCGAAGACGGGAATCTCGTCCAATCAGTGGCTCGATCCGAAAACCGGCGCCCCGGTGTACTGCGTCGAGCAGAAGGGCGCGTTCGTCTATGGCGACTCGCGCAAGGGACGCGGTCCGGCGTTGCAGCGCAGAAGCACGCTGGGCGATTGGATGAAGGCGGCGAACCCACGCTCGCGTGTCGTGAGCGTGTCCGCCAAGGACCGCGCCGCGGTGCTGATGGGCGGCCGGGACGCCGACGGCGTCTACTGGTACTCAAAACGCGCCGGCCGGTTCACGACGAGCCGCCACTACGCGCGATCGGCTCCGCCGGCGTGGCTCGCCGAACTCAGCAAGGGTTGGTTCCAACGCCTGCCCGCTCAGTGGACCTACACGGTCTCGCCCCTGGCCGAAGCCGACGAGCGCCCCGGCGAGGATCAGACGTATGCCTCCACGACGCCGCATCCGGTTCCGGCCGGCCGCGCGAAGCGAGCCAGGTTCGTCTACTACTCGCCGTTCATCGACGACCTGACCTTGAAGATCGCGGAGCGCGCGATCAACGAGCACGACCTCGGCACCGACGGCGCGCCGGACCTGCTGTGCGTTTCGCTGTCCGCGGTCGACACGACCGGCCATCGTTGGGGGCCGTTCAGCCAGGAGGTGCGCGACACGTTGATGCGCCTCGACCGGGAGCTCGGGCGATTCCTCGCGATGCTCGACAAACGGTGCAAGTACCGAATGGCTGTCGGCGCGGACCACGGCGTACTGCCGCTTCTGAAGGTCAAGCGCGTTTCCGCGATGCAGTTCCACGCGCGCGTCGCCACGGCGGTGCGCAACGCGGTCGGCGACGGGAAGTGGTTGCTGGCGAACCGTTCGAGCCTGCTCGTGGACCATGCGCTCGCTGCGAAAAAGGGTGTCGATCCGAGCGCGATCCTCGCCGCCGCGAAAAAAAGCCTGCTCGCGTCGCCGCACATCGCATCGGTGTATCTGAAGGAGGATCTGGAGGGCTCGGAAACGTCCGACCCCGTGCTTTCCCTGCTGCGGCACTCGGTGGATCCGGAGCGCAGCGCGGACCTCTACTTCGTGCCGCATCCCGGTGTGATCATCTCGGGGTACCGCTCCGGCACGACGCACGGCAGTCCGTACGACCACGACCGCAACATCCCCGTGATCTTTTTCGGCGCGGGGATCGGGTCCGGCACGGGCTCCCGGAAGATCCGGTCGATCGACGTGGCGCCGACGATGGCCGCGTGGCTCGGCGTCACGCCTGCCGCGGGCATCGATGGGCAGGCCGTGGCGCTCGCGCGCTGACGTCGCCGACTAAGATGTGGCGATGCGCGGGTTCCTGACGCTCTTGGCGCTTCTTGTCGCGGCTGGTTCGGCCGGCGCGGAGCCGCGTCCGCCGACCGCCGAGGAGCAGCTTGCGGCGGAGTTTGCCGAGGCGTTTCGGTCCGGACACGCCGTCCGTGCCGCGCGCCTGGCCTCGAAGCCCGCGAACGAGATCGCCTACACGGTTGTCCTGGATCGCCTCGTGCTGGCTTCGCAGATGGATGTCGCAAAGGAGCTCGCGACGCTTCGGGCGGGCGCGCCGGACGGGCCGGGTCTCGCGCGTTTCCTGAAGGCGGCGCGTGCCGGGGCCCGCGCGACCAAGGACCATTGGGCGGCCATCGCAGCGGCGCAGCACGCGATTTCCGCGCGCCGGTTCGAGGAGGCCATGACCCAATTGCAGCGGCTCGACCCGTGGCCCGAGGACACGGTGGTCGCGGTCAACGAGGCCGCGCTGCGCGCGCAGGTCGATGCGATCGACGGCCGGCACGATCTCGCCCTGGACGGTTGGCAGAAGGCCGCGAAGCGCGCCGAGCGCATCGGATGGCTGCGCTTCGAACTGAAGATGCAGGATCAGGCGTACGCATCGGCGCTCTCGGCGCGCAACGGCAAGGCGGCGAACGAATCGCTCTCGCGCCGGATCGTCCTCTCCGGGTTGCTCGGGCTGAACTCCAAGCTGATGTCGCTGCATGTCACGCGCTCCCGCATCTATCAAAACCGCAAGCTCTTCGAGGAAGCGCGCGAGGATCTCCTGAAGGCGCGCGAGATCGCCGAGAAGAGCGGGGCCAAGCTCAACGTCGCGAAGATCACCGCGATGATCGGCACCACCTATCACGAGGAGGGCAAGCCGCAGGCAGCCTTGCGATCCGCCGACGCCGCGATCAAGCAGTTCGAGGAAATCGGCGGCGAGGCCGGTCGCAAAGAGAGCGTGCGTGCGCGGTTCAACCGCGTGCTCGCGCTGATGGGGCTCGGGCGCTACCAGGACGTCTTGGCCGGCGTCGAAGCACTGCAGTCGATGGCGCCGGCGTTGGGACCCGAGCTGTTGGCGTTGCGCGCCCGGGCGCTCATGCGTCAAGGCAGCCTGATGACGGCGGTCGAGGCGTATGAGAAGGCGCTGGCCGCGGAGGCGTCCGACGCGCGGCAGCGCGCGCTGTCATTAGAGTTCGCGCAGTTGCACATGCTGCGGTTGGATTACGGTGCCGCGTCGGTGTTGCTCAAGAAGCTGCGCGCCGAGCAGCCGGTCGTCCTTGAAGCGGAGTTGGTCTGGGCCAACATGCTCCGCGATTCGAATCGCGACGCCGCGGCGCGTGAGGCGTACAGCGCACTCGCCGAATCGAAGGATGCGCGACAGGCGGCCCGAGCGCTGCGGGGGCTTGCGCTTCTGGAACGCCGAGCCGGCCGGCTGGACGTGGCGCTGGAGCACGCGCGCAAGGCCCGCAAGCTGTTCGACACGGCGGCGGACTATGGCGGCCTTGTCGGCACCGACTACCTGCTCGGCGACCTCTATCTGCTGCATCGCGACCTTGAAAACGCGACCGAGCATTTCGAGCGCGCGTCCGTCCGAGCACGGCAGGTCGGGCGCGCCCTCGGTAGCGAGGCGGGGCGGTACGCGCTCCGCGCCGGGTTGTGCATGGTGCAACTCAAACGCGGGAAGGCGGCGCTGGAACAGATCCAGTTCGCGCTGAAGGCCGCGCGGGCGGTGGCGGACCGTGGGCTCGAGGCTGCGGCGCTCTCCGCGCTTGCGCTCTATCACGCCTACAACAAGGAGCCGATGGAGGCGCTGGATCAGAATCGCGCTGCGATCGAATTGGCGAAGCGTGAAGGGGACGCGCTGAACGGGGCCATCGCCTGGACGAATCACGCGCGCATCGAACCGGGCACCGCGCTCTATTCGGTGGAACAGGCGCTCGCGCTGCTCGACTCGCGCCGCGACGATGCGGGCGATGCGCGGGCGGCCTTGGAGGGCGAAAATCCCTGGATTGCACCGAGCCTCGGGCTCGTAGCGCTGCTCGATGCGCGGGGCGACGCGGCACAGCACGCGGCGACAGCGCTTCATTACCTGCAGCGGTTGCGTTCGGCCGAGACGCTGGTGGCGCTCCGCGGACGCGACGCCGCGCTTCTCGCGATGCTTTCCACTGAGATTCACGCCAACTATCGGAACATGCGCGCCGCGTTGTTCGAAGTGCGTTCGCTCGGAATCGCGGACTGCGAGACCAAGAGCGCGTGGACTGCGCTTGTCGACTACGTTCAGGGGTCTGAACCGGACGCGGCGCGTCTCGCGTTCCCGCAACGCGCGAGCCTCGCGGATGTGCAAGCCGCGCTCAAACCGAACGAGGCTTTGTTGGTCCTGCGCCAGGATCAGTTCGCACACGTGCGGTTGTTCGTGACGAAGACGGCCGCGGCGTTGTCGGCACTCGACAAGGACGACCCGTTGAAGGGTCTCGCAGGTGCGCTCGACGGCGTCAAACGGCTGATCGTCGTACCCGACGGTGGGTGGGCGGCGCGTCCGTTTGCGCTTGCCCCGTTCGATGGTGGCATCGCGTTCGACCGTTTCGACATCTATTACATGCCGTCGGTGGGCGGGCTCGTGCGCTGGCGACAAAGGGACGCCGCACCCTCGGGTTCGCTGAGCATGCTCTCCGGGAAAACCCAGGCCTACGAGATGTTGCCGCGCAGCGCGAGCGAAGGTGTGGGCGCGACGCTGTTCTTGATGCCGAAAGGCCGGGAGATGGGCCGGGCGGCGCAGCGGATGGCGCTGGCCGAGGCGGTGTCACTGCGCGGGCCGACGTTCGCGTTGTTTTCAACGTCCGACGAGAAGCCGAAGGCCTTTTGGAAGCCCCTGTTCGAAGGCGAGGCGCGCGAGCTTCCGGCGCGACTGTTCGCGGCGCAAAAAAAGCTCAGGGCGGCCGCCGAGACGGCGGACCCCGCGAACTGGGCGGGCTTTTTCTGCTACGGCCTGCCCGACTGAGCGCGCGCGCTGACACCGAATGAAACGGTGCTCCGCGCAGGGGTGGTCTCCGCGGAAGCCATGGCACGGAGGTTGCCCTAACGCTGGTGCTCGACCGGGAAAGTCGAGGGAACTGAACAAACATGATCACCAGCTACGTCACGCCCGACCAGAGCACTCTCTACCTGTCGCTTGTAGGCGCCCTCGACTCCTACTCGGCAAAAAACCTCGTGCTCGAGTACCACGACCGCCGTGTGCGGGGCCTGAGCCGCTGCATCCTCGACCTCTCCGCCTGTGAGATGGAAGACGACACGGGTGTCGATGTCCTGGAACGTCTGTCGTCTGAGGTCGCGCCGCACGGTGTCGAGTTGTCTCTTCTCGAGACGCCGCAGCCGGCGCTCAAAGGCGCGGCCGAGCGCGCTGCGGTTAGCCGCATCGACAGTTCCACGCTGCCGTTTCTCGAAACGCTCCGCTAGGCCGGGGGCTCTTTGAGCCAGACGTAGGTGCCGCCGGTCCGCTTCGCGATCGCTTCCATCAACGCGGCCCCGGTTTCCTGTTCGTAACCGATGCGCAGAGCGTGGATGCGCACGCGGCGAAATCGATTGAGGCGCGCGACCGCATCCGCAGCGGCCTTGAACCACATGAACCGCCCTCCGCGCGGGCCGCCGACACCCCACAAGAAGATCGTGTCGGTGTGCGGGTTCGGAAAGTCGATCGCGCCCTTCGGCATCCGCCCGATGCGCATCGCCTCCTTGATCCCCTCGTATTGCGAGCACCACCCGTTGCCGCGCAGTTTCTCGATCTTCTTGAGCACGTCCTTGATGTCGCGCACTTTCCCGCCCAGCGGCTTTTTCTCGCCGAAGCTCGTGACCTGGAAGTTCTGGTGCAACAGCGACAGCGTGAAGGACGCCTCCGGAGGCCAGCCGCCGAGGGTTCGCTGCAACTGGTCGAACAGCGCCATCTGGTGGCTCGGATGGCCTTTGCGCCATGACGGATTCGATCCATACCAGTCGTAGATGTAGCGGGTGCGCTGGAATTCGACCTCGGCGGGGATCTCGAGCATGAACGACGCCTCGAGCGCGAACCCGATGCGGTGGCTCATCGTCCTGACGCCGAAAAACGAGATCGTTTCGGGCTCCGCGCCCTTCTCGACCTCCTGCTCCTCGACGCTCTCGACATCGAATTTTCCCGCTTCGATCTCGTCGGCGTAGGCTTCGTACCACTCCTTCCACGCCGCCATGTCGGTACCGAACTTCTGTTTGGTCAACCGGTGCAGCACCGCTAGGTGCTCAGCCCGTTCGAGTCCTTCGGCGTCCGCCAGCGTGCCCAGCACCGGCTTGATGAAACGCGGGTCGCGCGCGACCTCGAGCGTCGCCCGGCGCACGATGGGGTTTTGGTCCGAGAGTGCTTCGAGCAACGGTTCGACGCCGGCGCCTTCCCAAGCCGCGAGCGCATCCACCGCCGCCACGCGCAGCGAAGACTGCGGCGCCTTCAACGTCTCGAGGAGACGCGTCTTGGCCGCCGCGCGCTGATCCGTCGGGAGTGCGGCGATCGCGTCGATCACGCCGACGCGCCGGACGATCGACGCCTTGCCGTCCTTCTTGGCCGCCTGCGCCCAACCGGCACCGGCGAGAAACTCCGCCGCGCCCGGGGCCTGAGCGATGGCTTTCGGCAGCATGGTTTGCCGCACGCCGAGCGCGTGTCGCCGGATGCCGACGCTTTGGTCGAAGATGTAGCGTCCGCGGTTCGGCTTCCCGTCGTCGAGTTCCTTCTCGAGTTTGTTGACGGCCTTGCCGAGGTCGAGGAGTTCCTTGAACAGCGTTTCGAGCGCCTTCGCTTCGCCGGACGATGCGTAGGCTGCCGCCGCTGCACCGCGTTCTTTTTCAGCTTCCTCGTAGGCCTTGTAGAGCGCTTCGATGTCCGAGTAGTCGCGGACCGCGTCCTTGTTCTCCTTCGGTTTGGCCTGCGCTTTCTCGAGCGGATCGCGCAGCGTCAGGTAGGCATTTTTCCAGTCGGTCTTGAACTCCTGCCAGAAGTGCTTGTCCGTCTTCTTCCACCGCTTGAGCGCGTCCTTGTAGTCACGTGCGCCGTCTGCGGACAGCAGCGCCGACATGAGCAGAACCATGAGCACGAGACGGCGGCGAATCATGGCAGATTATCCTACCCGTTCCCTTCCCGCCGGCCGCACCGCGCGTTTGCGTGGCGCTCGGTTCCCCAACCCGCGCCGATCGGGTAGAACCGGCGCGCGATGTCCGATTCGTACATCTTGGGGCTCAACTGCTACGACCACGACGTGTCCGCGTGCCTCCTCAGGAACGGGGAGATCGTCGCCGGCATCTCCAAGGAGCGGTTGACGCGCAAGAAGCAGGACGCCGGTTTCGTGCAGGAGGTGGTGGATTACTGCCTCGAGGCCGGCGGCATCACCCTCGCGGACATCGAGGTGATCGTGCGCAACTGCTATCTGTTGCCGGTTCCGGAGATGGAGGAGCGGCTTGCGTCCGTGCATGACCCCTACCATCTGACCGTTCCGGAGCGGCTTCGGGCGCAGGAATCCGGGATCTTTCTTTCGGACGATCCGCGGCTCGTCACGTGCTCGCACCATCTCGCACATGCGTACAGCGCGTTCGCGGTTTCCCCGTTCGATCGCGGCGCGGTCATGGTGGTCGATGGGATCGGCAGCCATGCTTGCGACGTCTTGGACGCCCCGGAGGGCGTGGAGGCGCCGCATCCGTTCGCGAGGGAGTCGGAGTCGTTCTATCGGTTCGACGGCACGAGTCTGGAGACGATCGAGAAGGTCTACATGGGGCCGGCGAAGTCGGCGCTCGGGGACGAGTTCATCTTTCTTCCCGGCATGGGCGCCATCTACTCGCGCGCGTCGACCTACGTTTTCGGGCACTGGAACAAGTGTGGCGAGATCATGGGGCTCGCGCCGTACGGCCGGGAAACTCTGTCGCCGTTGTTTGAAGCGGAAGACGGCGGGCTGAACGTTCATTCTTGGCCCGAGTCGTTGCGCGCACCGTTCGAGCGCAAGGGCGACAAGGCGTGGGAACGCAGCGCGAGCCGCCGCGGCTGGGAGGATCTCAGCTGGCGCGTGCAGAAGGACACGGAGGAGACGCTGCTCGCTCGCGCGCGCCGTCTGCACGAACAGACCGGCGAGAAGAACCTCGTGCTGGCAGGCGGCGTGGCGCTCAACTGCGTCGCGAACGGCCGCCTCGTGGAGGAGGGCCCGTTCGAAAACGTGTTCATCCAACCCGCGGCGGGCGATGACGGAGTCGCGATCGGTTGCGCGTACTACGGCCACCTCGCGGTGAAAAAACGCGCCCGGACGTTTGTGATGGGCCACCCGTATCTGGGCCGGCACTATGCGGACGCCGACGTGCAGGATGCGTTCCGCGGTTTCTTCGTGAGGACCGGCACGCGACGCCAAAAGAGCGACCAGGTGCTTCGCGAGACGGCCGACTTGCTCGCCGGCGGCGCGACCATCGGGTGGTTCCAGGGTGCGTCGGAATTCGGACCGCGCGCGCTCGGTAACCGCAGCATCCTCGCGGATCCGCGTGATCCGAAGATGAAGGACCGGCTCAACGCGAAGGTGAAACACCGACAGGCGTTCCGGCCGTTTGCTCCCGCGGTGTTGGCCGAATTGGCTTCGCACTATTTCGAGGGCGAAGCCGAGTCCCCGTACATGCTGCTCGCGAAGAGTGTGAAGCCGGCGGCGCGCGAGAAGATCCCGGCGGTCGTGCACATCGACGGCACGGCCCGCGTGCAGACGGTGACCGAGGAGAGCAATCCGTTTTTCTACGGGCTCCTGGCGGCGTTTTTCGAAAAGACCGGCGTCGGTGTCCTGATCAACACGTCGTTCAACGTGCGCGGCGAGCCGATCGTCGAGACGCCGGCGGATGCCATGGAGTGCTTCTGCTCCACCGATCTCGACGCATTGGTGTTGCACGAGTGGATCATTCGCAAGAACGCGTTCCACCGCTTCGCGGCCCCCATGTGGCGTTTCGGATCCCGCTGGCGTCGTGAGTACAAGACCGAACGTGCCAACGACGCGGTAGTCGGCGGCGGGCGCTAGCAGGCTAACTCCCCGGTCGGCGACCACTGTCCCTGCGTTGGGGCGCGAGGTCAGTGGTCGGGGGACCGAGAGGCGGCGACCGACGCATGAGGTCGGGGCCGAGGCCGAGGTCTTAGCCCAGCGATTTGTTCAGGTAGGCGTCGAACTCCCGCTGGAGTTCGGCCCAGGCGTCCTGGTCGGGGAGTTCGAAGATCGCGGCGAACACGGCGGCGGCGGGGATGGCGTCTGTTGCGCTGTATCCGCTCCAGCGATCCAGCGCGGCGGCCGTGTACTTCATCAGTTTCGCGCGGTACTTGCCGCCATTGCCGTCGTGCAGGAACTTCACGACCAACCAGGAGTGCGCGCGAAAGGCCTCGAGGTATCGGACGCGCTCCATCGTCTCCTCGAGCGGGTCGAGCAGCTGGGTTGCCGCCTGCGCGAGATACAGCGGCGCCGCGCTGCGCCAGTTCGTGTGGCTCTCCCGGCGGAGCAGGAACCGGAGGGGCACGAGCGGCAGATCGGCGCGCCTGCACTTGTCGAGGTGTTTCAGGTACTCGGGATGGGTGCCGCCGAAACCGCCGCCGGGCTTGAGTGCCGTGAACATCTCCGGCCAGCCTTCGTGCAGGACGAGGGCGGCCTTGTGCGGCAGCGGATGCGGCGTCAGCAAGCGGCGCAGGTGGATCGTGAGTTCGCGCGCGAGCGACCGGTAGAGCAGCGACGGATCCGCCGGAGTCGGATGCGCAAACGTCCAGGTGCGCTGGTCGCACACCGCGGCGAGACCAGACACCCAGGGCAGGCGGAGCGCCGTCCGGTGCCGGCCGAAGTCGTCCGGCTGTTCGAACATCCAGAGCAGGATCGGTTTTTTGGGCAGCTCGCGGCCGAGGGGGTCAAGCAGTGTTTGCTTCCACGCCGCGGCGAGGGATTGCAAAAACGGCGCGATCTCGTCGAGCGCGACATCCGCGACCTCGTTGGCGCCTTCGGCTCGCGATTTGAGCGGCTTCGATCCGTAGAAAGCCAAGAACGGGCCGATCCTCCGATAGACCGTTCCGAACTTGGCGAGCAACGGATCCTGGTTCATCCGGCTTTGGAGCCGGATGGCCTTGGCGAGTCCCGGATCCGCGGCGAGCATTTTTTCGTACTCGGCAAACCCGGCGAGTGTGGCCTTCAACTCGTCGAACTGTCTTTGGGGCAGCACCTGCAGGAGCCGTTTGCCACGTCGGGTGCGGGCCGGCGGCAACAGGCTCTCCCAGCGCGCGCGCTGATCCTGAAGTTCGGGCGACAGGTGGGGCGCGTCCTGGAAGCGCCGGTAGACAGTTTGGAAGTTTGGATAGTCCGTCAGCGGCACGTTGCCGATCGCCCGGTGCGCTTTTTCGTTTTGCGGGTCGCGCCGCGCGATCTCCCGGTTCACCTCGAACTTCTTGCGCAGCCAGTCGAACACCGCGATGTGCGCGTAGCGTTCGCCGTGGCGCAGGATGTCCTCCAACTCGTCGATGGGCAGACTGCGCAGCTCACCCAATCCGTCGAGTGCCGCGTCGCGATACCAGTTGTTGGCCTGATCGATCCGCGAGAGCTTCTTTTGCGGGGGCGGCGTTGCGGTGGGGGCGGAATCGTCGTTGCTGCCGCACGCCGCGAGCACGCCGCCGACAAGGCAAGCGACAACGGGCCGGGCGCATCTCCACATACGCGCGGATGCTAGCACGTGCCGTTGCTGCTACGCCCCTAGGGGCGGGCGTAGTAGCCGACGGCGTCGGGCCAGAAGCCGATGCAGATCACCGCGGCGAGAAAGAGCGGGCTCAGGATCACGGCCCAGATGAGCTTGCCCTCGTATTTGAGGTGCATGTAGAAGAGCCCGACCATCGACGCCTTGATCGTGGCCATCACGGCCAGCCCGGCGATCATGATGCCGCGCGGCACGCCGACCTGCGGCATCGCGATGATGATCTCCGCGACGGTCCAAACCGTCAGCCACCCGAAGATCTTCATGTAGAGGGCGCTGTGGTCTTCGTTGCTCATTGGCTCGCTCGGAGGACGGGTTCGGGCATGAGGTAGATGACCGTGAACAGCACGATCCACACGAGGTCGACGAAGTGCCAGAACAGACCGACCAGTTCGAGCGGGCTGTGGTTCTCCTGCGTGTACGCGTTTTGCATCGCGCGTCGGAAGATGCAGCTCAGGTAGATCACGCCGCACGTGACGTGCAAGCCGTGAAAGCCGGTCAGGAAGAAGAACGTCGCGCCGTAGTTCGTGGCCGGGCTCAGGCCGAGGTGAATGAGATGGCTCCACTCATACACCTGACAGCTGAGGAAGAAGAGCCCGCCGAGAATCGTTGCGCCGAGCCACATCTTCATCCGCTTGACGTCGCCGCGCTGGACCGCCGCAAGCGACTTGACCATCGTCACCGAGCTGCAGATCAGGACGAACGTCATGAGTGCGGTGAGCGGAATCCCGAACGCCGGGTCCCCGATCTTTCGGAAGCCGCCGGCGATTTGCTCGCCGGTGAGGTTTTCGACCCTCAGCGGCGCGGCAACGCGGAGCACCATGTAGACGCCGAGGAAACCCATGAAACCCATGGCGTCCGACGCCAGGAAGAGCCACATCGCCAGTTTGCCGGGCGTGAAGCTGTAGGGTTTTTTCGTGGGGACGGCGACCGCTTCGGCCGCGCCGGAGACATCCATCTTTCGAGCCAAGCTCCTTCGGTGCTAGAGGGGGGTCATTCTGGCACGGGCGGCAACTTACTCGATCAGCGGGACGGAGCCAACCGGACAAGTCGAATCCGGGGGTGAGGGGCCGCTCGCGCTGCGATCAGTCGGTGGGGCGGCAGCCCGTTGAACAAGTGCTTGGCAGGCGAGAGCGAGAGATCGGAGTCGAGGTCAAGGAGCGGACCGCAGACGTAGCCACAGGCTACGGCGAGGATTCGAGACGCCGAGATCGGCTTCGAGATCCGCTCACAGCCCCAATGGCGTTTCAACGGGCTGTTAGGTAGCAGAGCGCCTCCTGCTCCTCGCCGTCCATCAGGAGATCGAGGCGCCGGCCGCCGCCCGCGTCCCCGACGTGGATGACCCGCACCACGCCCTCCATCTGCGCGTCCCGCGGAGAGATCCGCCCGAGGTGGTTCCGCGACCTGTTCAGGAAGGCTTCGTTGTAGACCACGCCGCCCTGGTCGGGATAAAGCGGCAGGTAGAGGATGCCGGCCTCCACCAGGTCCTGGAAAAAGTGCGTCCCGAACGAGGGTTCCGGGGTGTAGCCCTGCTCGGTCCGGGCGATTTCGACGAGCGCGCTCGCGTGGCAGATGTCGGCGTAGCTGATCTGGATGCCCAGGTTGATGTTCTGGCTGCCCCAGCGGCCCGGCCCCATGAGGACGAACGACTTCTCGCTCAGGGCGTCGTTGACCCGGCCGATCGTGCGAGCGACGTCGAGTTTCCGTTCGACGGTCTGAAGCGCGCCGTAGTCCCGCGGGTCCACCAGCACGACGTAGTCGATGGCCTCGAGCGATCCGGAGTTGATGTGCTTCGTGGCCGAGAAGACCTTGTCCGCCTCGGGGATACCCGTCGGGACGGGTGCGGCCACGCGGTGCTGGTCCGATCCCAGCGGCCGGCACTGGAGCGCGTATAGATGTCCATCGTCGTAGGCGAACTCCAGGTCGATGGGGCAGCGATACGCGTGCTCGAGCTTTTTCAGGATCGCGCTCATCCGCGCCGGGAACTCGCCGTTTCTCAAGAGGCGGTCGAACGTGATGCAGAGGTCCTTCGGGTCGGCCGTGACGTGCGTGCCGACCGGCATCGCGAGATTCCCGTCGGGTTGCCGCACCGAAACCATGTCCGCGATGTCCTCCGCCGACATCGCGGCGAGCACTTCGCTCACGCCGACGGCGCGGAACTGTTGGGCGTCGAGGTCCACGAGGTCCACGCGCTTTTGGGAGATGCGTTCGATCTCCTCGGGTGTCGTCTCCGGCCGCAGCGTCGGCGCCTTCAGCGGGACCATGCGCGCGTAGTCGTCCACGCGGTCCACCGCGCGCGTGCCAAGCCCCATGACGACGCGGAGCAATCCGTCCTCGCGCTGAATGCGCCGGCTCCACCGGTAGTCGTTTCTGGAAAACGCGACACCGGCGAACTGCGGCAGATGAAACCCGCCGTGTTTTCGGCCGACGACTTTCTGGACCATCACGCCCATCTGCTCGTCGGAATCGATGATCCGGTGCGCGCGCCGGTACGAGATCGCGTCCGGATGGAAAACGCCTGAGTAGATCTCCGCGATCGCACCGAGCAGAGCCTCCAGGCGCTTTTCGAGCGGACCGGTGTTGGCGACGAAGAAGCTCTTGTAGATGCCGCTGAACGCCGCGCCGAAGCTGTCCTCCAGAACGCTCGAGGAGCGCACGACCAGCGGCACCTCGCCCCAGCGGTCGAGTTCGGCGGCGAGCAGGTCCGCGATCCGCTGCGGAAATTCGGCGTTGCGAAAGACCTCGGAGATCGCCGGGAAGTCCTTGCGCACCTTTTCGATCGGCAGGTACTTGTGGTCCTCGAGGTGGCGGAGGCCGTTGATCTCCTTGAACTCCTGGTACGCGTCGGTGAGCACGTAGATCGTGTCCGGTAACCTCACGGGCCCCTGCGCCTCGTCGCGCAGGACCGCCCACGCCAGCAGCATGCCGGCGGCCTTGCCCCCGACCGTGCCGTTGCCGCGTTCGGTCGAAACGACGCGCTCGAACACCCGCGCGATGTCGCGGATGCGCAGATGGTGCTTCGCAACGGAGATGTAGTCGACGCGGTCCGAGATGATGCGCCGCAGGAGCGCGACGCGCGTGCCCTCGGTCGCCTCGGCGGGCCCCTTGCCGGAGCGGCGCCCCGCGATCGCCGCGTACTGGTTCACCTTGTCGCCGATGAGGTCGAGGGAAACGTCCGGCATGCGGGCGAGCGTCTCCAGGGACTTGGCCTCGTCGCGGCGATGCGCATCCCAGACGATCTCGTCCACCTGATCGGGTGTCAGCCAATCCGCCGCGAGGTTGATCACGATGCGGTTGATCGATTCCTTCTCCGCCGCCGCCCACAGACGCGCCGACGGCCGGTTCGGGTCCGTCGGGTTGTTCCACTCCTCCGCACGTTCGGCTTGGCGGTAGATGTCGTCGATGCGGACGTAACCCTGGCGATGCAGGTAGAGCAGCAGCACGCGGCAAACTCTCCCGCCGAGTCCGGGATAGGCTTCGAGGTAGCCCTTGAGATGCTGTAGCGTCGTGTCGCGGTTGTGTTCGCTCGCGCGCTTGGGTGTATCACTCATACCGGCGCTGTGCTAAGAAGCTGGTCATCGGCTCCTAAGGTATCCCCAACCATCCACAACCCTCCAGCGAATCCCCAGCTGGTCCCAACCGCGAAACACCACGAGCGATTCCATGACGGACCTGAACCCCTTCAAGATCGCACAGGCGCAGTTCGATGAGTGCGCCGACAAGCTCGGCCTCGACGACGCGCTTCGTGACTTTCTCCGGTGGCCGCAGCGCGAGTTCCGCGTGACGCTTCCGGTGCGCATGGACGATGGGACCCACAAGATCTTTAACGGCTATCGCGTGCAGTACAACAGCGCACGCGGCCCGACGAAGGGCGGCTTGCGCTGGCACCCGGACGAGACCATCGACACCGTGCGCGCGCTCGCCGCGTGGATGACGTGGAAGACGGCGGTCGTGGACATTCCCCTCGGCGGCGGCAAGGGCGGCATCACGTGCAACCCGAAGGAGCTGTCGCAGGGTGAGCAGGAGCGGCTCGCGCGTGCGTACATGCGCGCCGTTGGGCGGATCCTCGGTGTTACGAAGGACGTGCCGGCGCCGGATGTCTACACCAACTCGCAGATCATGGCGTGGATGCTGGACGAGTACGAGCACATGGGCGGCGAGTCGCATCCCGGCGTGATCACGGGCAAGCCGCTGTCGCTCGGTGGATCGCTGGGGCGCAACGACGCGACCGCGCGCGGCGGCATCTACTGCGTGCGCGAAGCGACCAAGCGCCTCGGCATGGATCCTGCGGCCTGCTCGTACGCGGTGCAGGGTTTCGGCAACGCCGGGCAGTTCGGCGCGACGTTGCAACGCGAGTTGCTGGGTGACAGCAAGTTCGTCGCCGCGAGCGACAGCCGGGGCGGTGTGTACTGCGAGAGCGGCATGGATCCGGTTGCGTTGGTGCAACACAAGCGCGACACGGGTCGTGTGGCCGGGTTCCCGGGCACCGAAGCGGTTACAAACGCCGAGTTGCTCGAACTCGACGTGGACATCCTGTTTCCGTCCGCGCTCGAAAACGTCATCACGAAGGAAAACGCCGACAAGATCCGGGCGAAGATCGTTTGCGAACTGGCGAACGGGCCGACGACGCCGAATGCGGATCACATCCTGCACGACAAGGGTTGCATCGTTCTGCCGGACTTATTGGCCAACGCCGGCGGCGTGACCGTGTCGTACTTCGAGCAGGTGCAAAACACCTACAACTACTACTGGTCGCTGGACCGCGTGCACAGCCGCTTGGACCGCAAGATGACCGATGCGTTCAACGCCGTCTGGGAGATGGCCCAACGCGAGCAGGTGCATCCCCGCCTCGCGGCGTACATGGTTTCCGTCCAGCGGGTAGCGCAAGCGGTTCGGGACCGGGGTTGGTTGTAATCCCGGCCCCGGCCAAGGCTGGGGGGCGTCCCGCTCCGAGACGCCCGCCTTACCGTGTGAACTTTCCACACGGTGAAATAGACGAAAAACCCGCCATGGCCGCGGTTTAGAATCGGCATCGGTTTCGCGTTGGCCTGAACAACCGACGGATTCCGGAAGGAGTGAACGATGCGCACTCTGTTAGGCCTTTTGATCGTTGCTTGCCCGCTTCTCGCACAAGGAGTGGAAGCTCAACCCGAAGCCGCGCACCGGCTCGCGGCTTTAGCACCCGCGGACGCCGTCGCCTTCCTCGAGATGAACGGCATCACGCCGAAGGTCGTCTCGGTGATCGACTCCGATTTGGGAAGAGCCGTCGCCGCGCATCCGATCGTCAAGGCCATCGGGGAGTCGCCGCAACTCGGACCGGTGCGCCTCGGGCTGCTGGCTCTAAAGGACGCAACCGATCATGACCTCGAATCCCTGACCCGCGCGCTCGGTTCGCGCGAGATGGCGATCGGCATCTACCCGTCGCGCACCGGCAAGAAGCAACCCGACGTGGTCTTCCTGGCGCGCGTCGATGGGCCGGCCACCGATCGTTTCCTGAAGGGCCTGCCGCTGATCGTTCTGCGCCGCTCCTCCGAAGTCGTTCCTGCCGAGGGTGGACGCCCGGCGATCCGCACGTTCCGTGAGAAGACGTTCTATTACCGCGACGGCGATCTCCTCGTCGTGGCGAGCCATCGCGATCTGGCCAAACACGTCCGCGACCACGTAGGCCGCTCGGTTGCGGACACCGCGTACTACCAAGGTGCGCGCACGCTGGCCGGCGATGGCCGCCTGATGTTCGGCGCCGTCGACCTCGCGACGCTCCGCGCGGTCTTGCCGCGACCGAAAAAAGCGAAGGACTTGGGGGCGGCGCTCTTTCAAGGCACGCTTTCCGAGCGCCTCTACGGCGCACCGTTTCTCGGGATCGGCGTCGATCTCGTGGAATCGCGCGGCCAGTGGACGTTGTCGGCCGAGGCGCTCGTCCCGCGGACCGAGTCCGAGGGCCCTCTGCAGGCGTCGTTCGGCGGAAAGCTCGAACCGCTGCCGTTTGAACTTCCCGAACACACCGCTGCCGTGTTGCGCATGCGCCGCGATCTCGAAGCGGTCTGGAGCCACAAGGACGCGGTCATCGCGGAGGCCGGCATCCCCGGTCTCGTTCAACTCGAAACGACGTTCACGGCTTTGTCCGGCGGAATGAACTTCGTCGAGGAGTTCCTGCCCGCTTTCGGCAAGGAGCTGACGATTCTCGCGACGCGCCCGGTCTACACGGCGCTCGAGGCGCCGGCGGTGCAGTATCCGCATGTGGCGCTCATCGGCCGCATGACCAAGGTCGAGGGGATGGAGACCAAACTCACGATCGCATTCCAGACGACGATCGGCATCGTGAACGCGCAGCGGGCGCAACAAGGCGAGAAGCCGTTCCTGATCGCGCCCGAGATCTACGCCGGCCAGGTGATTCAGTCGGCGCGCTACCTTCCACCCGACGCGATGGAGATGTCCGGCATGGAAGGCAAGGGACTTCCGGTGCGCTACAACATCGCGCCGTCCCTCGCGATCGTCGGAGGCCATCTCGTGATCGCGTCGTCGCCGGAGCTCATCAAGAGGCTCATCGACGGCCAGGGCAAGTCCGGCGTGCTCGGCGGCGTGAACGCGGGGCTCTGGCTCGATGGCACCGAGACTCGCAAGCTGCTCGAGGCCAACCGCGACGCGCTCGTCGCGCAGAACATGATTTCGAAGGGCCATTCCAAGGCCGAAGCCGAGCAGGAGGTCGGCGGGCTCATCGACCTCGGCCGGTTCATCCGCCGGTTCGAGTTGAGCGTCGAGGAGGGCCGCCGCGCGCACGGCCTCCGGTTCGAGATCGTGGCGGCGGCGCCGAAGGAGTGACGCCGTGCACGAACAACTGAAGCCCCAACCAGGTCGCCTGGACCGCGATGCCGCGGCGCATCTCTGGCGCCGCGCGGGATTCGGGGCGCCGTCGGCGCTGGTCGAGAACACGATGAAACTCTCGCCCGTTGAGGCGGCGCGTTTGGCCGTGCGCGGACCGAAGCGCGACGTTGTGGCGGAGGAGATGGAGAGCATCTACGCGATCGTGCGCGGCAGCGGTTCGCTCGACACGATTCGCGGCTGGCTCATCCGGCGCATGATGAGCTGCGAGCACCAGTTGCGCGAGAAGATGGGTCTGTTCTGGCACGGGCATTTCGCGACAAGCGTGCGCAAGGTCACCGACCTCGACTGGATGTGCCGGCAGTACCGGCTGTTCCTCGATTTGGGCCTCGGTCGGTTCCCCGTTCTGCTCGACGCGGTCACGCGCGACCCCGCGATGATTCGCTGGCTCGACAACGAGACCAATCGGAAGGGCAGCCCGAACGAGAACTTCGGCCGCGAACTGTTCGAGCTGTTCACCCTCGGCGACGGAAACTACACCGAGAAGGACATCCAGGAGGCCGGCCGCGCGTTCACCGGCTGGCACATCCTTCACGGCAAGTTCCACTTCAGCGCGGGCCTGCACGATGCCGGCGAGAAGACGGTGCTCGGCACGACCGGGAACCTCCGCGGCGAGGACGTCTTGAAACTCGCGCTCGCGCAGGATGCATGCGGGCGCTTTCTCGCCGGCAAGCTGCTGCGGTTCTTCGTCGAGCCGGCACCGAGTGCGGAACTGGAAGCCGCGCTCGGCGCGGAAATGAAGCGCAACGGCTATGACGTGTCGGCCACGCTCGAGTTGATGTTCGCATCCAAGGCGTTCTACGCCCCGTCGGCGCGACGTTCGCTCGTCAAGTCGCCGCTCGAATTCGTCGTTGGCTCGACGCGAATGCTCGAAACAAACGTGTCGCCCAAGGAACTGCTGGGCGCGTTCGGCGCGATGGGCCAGGAGCTCTTGGCGCCGCCCAACGTGAAGGGCTGGCCCGGCGGCCGTACCTGGATCAACACGGCGACCTGGCTCGCACGGATCAACGCGGCGCACCGGATCACGCGCGAGTTCGAATCGCAGCGGTCGGGCGCGGACGCGTGCCGGTACTTCGGCCGAGCGCTCCTTGGCCGCGAGCCCGATGCGCGCGCGCAGAAGGCGATTGTTCAAAGCGGCGTCGGCACCAAAGACATCGTGCACGCGCTCCTCGCACTTCCCGAGTCCCACTTGAATTGAGGTCATCATGGACATCGACCGTCGAACCCTCCTGAAAGCCGGACTCGTCCTTCCCATGGCCGCGACCATTCCGTCGCTCTTCGCGCGCGCTGCGTGGGCGGCCGAGCCCGGCGACCGCGTGCTCGTTCTGCTGCAACTCGAGGGCGGCAACGACGGTCTCAATACGATCGTCCCGGTCGGCCACGACGCGTATCACCGGCTGCGTCCGGGCCTGCGCATTGCGGAGGACCAGGTCATCGATCTGAAGGACGGCGTCGGTCTGGCGCCGAGCCTGGCGGGGTTGCGGCCGTTGTGGGATGACGGCGCGCTCGCGGTCGTGCAGGGCGTGGGTTATCCCGAGCCGAATCGCAGCCACTTCACGTCCACCGATATCTGGCACAGCGCGTCGCTCGATCCGAGCCGGCGCAACACCGGTTGGATCGGACGGATGCTCGACGAGGAATCGCGGGGCGACGGCGCCGTGCCCGGCCTGCAACTCGATCCCGGGCCGCTCAGCCTCGCGCTGGTCGGCGAAAAGACGGTGGTTCCTTCGGTGCGCGACGCGCGCGACTTCAAGGTGCGCGGCGGCGACAACGCCGTGGCGCGACTGGAGGCCGCTGCCGGCGATGCCAAAGGTACCGACACGCTCGGTTTCCTGCGCGAGTCGGCGCGCCAGGCGTACTCGTTGTCCGATTCCTTAGAGCGTGCGCTCGACGCGGATCGCGGCCGCGCCGGATACCCCGGCAGCCCGCTGGCGCAACGCCTTTGGCAGATCGCACGCATGGTCGAGTCCGGGTTGCCGACGCGCATCTACGCGGTCAAGCTCAGTGGGTTCGACACGCACTCGCTGCAAAAGGACGCGCACGCACAGCTGCTGCGCTTTTTAGGCGACGCGGTCGGTGCGTTCTACGCCGATCTCAAAAAACACGGCCTCGACAAGCGCGTGCTCTTGGTTTCGTACTCCGAGTTCGGTCGGCGCGCGAAGGAGAACCGTTCGCTGGGCACCGATCACGGCGCGGCCGCGCCGGTCCTCGTCGCCGGCGGCGCGATCCGGGGCGGGTTGCACGGCGCGCACCCCTCGCTGGACGATCTGCAGGCCGGCGACCTGAAGCACCACACGGATTTCCGCCAGGTCTACGCAACCATCCTCGACCGGTGGCTCCGCGCGGACAGCGAATCCATCCTCGGCGCCAAGTTCAAGGGCGTGCCGTTCGTCTAGCGCAATTCCGTGCTCGCGCTATTCGGCCCGGGCGACGGACTCGAGGACGGCTTTGGCGGAGAGGTTCCCGGTCTTCTTGCCGGCTTGTGTCCACACGGTCGGAAACTTCTCGATGCCCGCCGCAACGATGCGGCGCTGCTGACGTTTCACGAGGCCGCGAATCGTCGGCGTGACCAGACGCACGGCGTTGCCGCCGAGGCGCCGCACCAGATCATCGGGTTCGCCGGGTGCGTCGAGCACCGCTTGGAGGTAGTCGCGGCCGGCGCCGAACTCCACCGCCGCGGCGAGGCCTGCTGCGTGCTTCCCGCGGAGGTACACAACCGTTCGCACGAGATCCGCGCGTGCCGGCTGTACTTCGAGCAACTCACGGAGCAGCTTGCGTGACTCCTCGTTGTCCGGGTCGAGGAAAAAGAGCGCCTCCCTCTCGGCCGACTCCTCGCCCATGGCCGCCGCACCGAAACGCGGCATCGCCTCCGCAAATGTCGGGAACCGCACGTTCGGCGGCCGCGTCTCGGCCTCGTCCGTGAGTTCCCGTGTTTCAAGCCGCGCCGAACTCGCCCCCTGGAGAAACACACCGAAGAGGAACGCGCCCAACAAAAGCGGCAACCCCCGCGCCACGCCGAGCTTCAGCGCCGCGGCGTCGGGCCCGTGCAAGACGGCGAGCAGAGCGCTGACGGCTGCGCACGCAAGGATCAACAACCCGCTGATCGAAACCTGCGTCGGCGCGGACGTCTCCCCGGCCGCGAGGTGTTCGCTCGCGAGGAGCACGTCGTTGAGCAGGCCGAAAAGCCCGAGCCCGAGAATCGGAAGCGCAAGCACGCGCGCCCACGCCTGGAGACCTTGGCCGGCCGAACCCGCGGCCAATCGCGCGTAGAGCAACATCGCCGCCTGGCACAACCACAGCGCGGTCACTGCCGGCAGGATGCGCATGCCTCCGAGTTCGAGCGTCGCGCCGCGCACGTGAACGGCCATGTTGCAATCGAACGTCTCCGAGAACACGCACCACAGAAGCGGCGCGTCGTCGGGCGAAACCCAATACGCCACCCAGCATTGGAACCACGAGAGGACCAAACCGGTCAGCGCCAGTAAGGTGAGGATGCGAACGTGTCCCGGCTTCATTTCGGATCGAGCACAGAACTTACCGTCCGAGGCGCTTCTTGACGATCTCGGTGATGCGCCCGGCGTCGATCCGCCGGCCGTCGATATACGCCGACGGCACGCTGGTGAGCCCCAGGTCGTGCCCTTCCTCGACGTCGCGGGTCACGAGCGAATCCACTTCGGCGGACGCGATTTCCTCGTTCCAGGCCTTCTTGTCCATGCCGATGCGCTCGCCGAGCCGCGCCAGGAAAAACGGATTGAACCCCTGGTTCGCGCCGAACAGATAGTCCACGGCCTCTTGGCCGTGTCCATTGAGCGCGGCGACCTGCGCGGCGCGCGCGGCCCTGCACGCTCCCCGGTGCGCGTCGCTGCGGGCCTCGGGGTTGCAGTCGGTATCAAGCGGCCAGTGCTTGAACACGAACGCCACGTCGTCCGGGTAGAGCCCGGTCAGCTTGCGGGCCTTGCGGTAGCACTCCTCGCAGTGGGGACATCCGAAGTCGGCGTAGATGACCACCCGCAGCGGTGCATCCTCTTTGCCGTAGAGCACCGCGTCCGACAGATCGACCCAGGTCGAGTTGTCACCGGCGCCGCTCTTCGCCCGGGCGAGGGCCGACGTTTGAGTCGCGTAGTCCTCGCCCGCGATTCCGATCACGAACAACAACGCCGCGGTGACCGTCGCGAACCGGATCGCCGACGAGTCGAGGCCTCCGCGCGCGGCCTTGATCGCAGGGGGCACGAGAAGTGCGGCCAGTGCGTAGTCCGAGATTTGAATCGCGAGGCAGTTGAGACAGCCGCTCTTGACGGAAAAATACGCGATCGCGAAATAGGCGAGTCCGGCGATCCCAGCCACCCCCGCGAGCGCGCCGGACAGCACGAGACGGCTCCGATTGGCGCGTGCGCCCCAAAGGAGCGCGATCACCAGCAGGTGCGCGATGACCGCCAACGTCGAGATCGAGATGCCGAAAACCGTGGAGTACTCGGACTGCATGACGGTGTCGCAGTTCCAGTACGCCGAGACGACACACACCGACGGGGCGTGGGTCGCCTGGTACCGCGCGCTCGTCACGCGGGCATTCAGGCTGAACGTGAGGCCCGCGATCGCGATGACGATCGCCGCGATGTGGCGCCGCTTGGTGAGGTGCTGCGCGCTGCCGCCTGCCGTGGAACTCTGGGCGTCCATGGCGTCAGTCTATCGGCAGATCCGAAGTTGGCCCGCCCTACGCGGCGATCGCCCGGAGACTATGATGGCGCACGTGCCCGGTCCCTTTCATCTCGCCATCCCGGTGACGGATCTCGAGGCTGCCCGCGAGTTCTACGCCACGCGCCTCGGCTGCGCCGAGGGCCGGAGTTCGGAGCGCTGGATCGACTTCGACTTTTGGGGCCACCAACTCGTGGTGCATCTCGCGCCGCACTCCCTGGCCGCCGCGGAGCATGAAAATCCGGTCGACGGCGACGCCGTGCCCATCCCGCACTTTGGCGTCGTCATGGATTGGGCCGAATTCCACGCGTTGGCCGACCGGTTGCGTGATGCTCACCAGGAATTCGTGATCGAGCCCCGAACCCGATTCGAGGGCCAGCCGGGCGAACAGGCCACGATGTTTCTCCGGGATCCCGCGGGAAACGCGATCGAATGCAAGGCGTTCCGGGACCCGGGGCAGCTCTTCGCGACCTGACCCGCAACCGGAAAGGGGTAAGGAAATCTGTCGGTCGCGCATCCGGGTCCCAGCCGGCTGCGCGGGTAGAAATGGCTTCACAAGGCTGTTTCTAAGCTAATCGGTCAACCGGCATGGCCGTTGCGATAACCGACTCATCATGCGTAAGCAAATACTCGCCGCGTTGTCGATCGCAGTCGTCAGCCTGACCGCGCCCGCCGAAGCCAAAACCTCGTCTGCCGAGAAGGCCCTCAAAAAGGCCGAGGCCAACATCCTCAAGGGTGAGAAGGTCCTGCGCAAAGCCGCGAAGCAGAAAAGCAAGAACAAGCGCCTGCGTGCGATGCGGCCGGCGAAACGCTACTTCGCATGGGCGCGCCGCGATGTCGAACGCGCCGCGAAAAAAATCAAGGAGTCCGACAAGGCCATCCGCACCGAACTGCGGACCGCGCATAGGTGCGCGACTGTCCACCTGGTCGTGATCCTGAACACTGAGACCGCCCACTACCTGAAGCGGGGCTCCACGTCGCAGGCGCGAAAGGCCAACATGCAGGCCTTGGCGCTCGACCCGAAAAACAAGCGTGCGCGCCACCTGCAAAAGGCCATCGCGCCTGCGAATTCCCGCTCAGGATCGTCGGAACCCGATGACCGCGTCGGCCGCGACTCGCTGGCGACGAAACGAATGCTGAAGAGGCGAACCGGAACGCAGACCGGCAAGCCCACGAAATAGGTGGGACGGGTCGCCCCCAGGGTCAAGCTTGCAGGCCCTTCCCTGGGGGCGTGCGCGGTGACCGGCGTGTCCCTTGGAGGCCGTAGACTCCGCCGCCCTCCATGCAACTCAACCCCGAGCAGAAGCGGGCCGTGACGACGACGGAAGGGCCGGTCCTGGTCCTTGCCGGCGCGGGCACCGGCAAGACGAAAGTCATCACCGTGCGCATCGCGCACCTCCTCGGTCTCGGGGTGCCTCCTGACCGTATCCTCGCGGTGACGTTCACCAACAAGGCGGCACGCGAGATGCGCGAGCGCGTTCGAAAGATCGTCAAGCGCGCCAAATCGAAGGACGTGACGATCGGCACGTTCCACGCGTTCTGCGCGAGAACCCTCCGCACCCACGGCGAGCGCATCGGGATCCCCGCGAATTTTTCCATCTGCGACGGGGCGGATCAGCTCTCCGCCGCGAAGTCCGCGCTGCGGGAGTTGTGCATCCCCGAGGCGAAGATCCACCCGCGCGCGCTGCAATCGCAGATCTCGCTCATGAAGAACCGGTTGGTCACGAGCGAGGCGTGCCTGGAGCAGGCGGTGGACGACCAGGATGAGCTCGTTGGCCGGGCGTACGCGAAATACAACGATCAGCTCAAGCGCGCCCGCACGCTCGACTTCGACGATCTCTTGCTGCAGACGCTGGCGCTCTTGAGGGACGATCCCGCAACGCTGAAGCTCTTCCGCGACCGGTATCGCTATTTGATGGTGGACGAATACCAGGACACCAACGGCCCGCAGTACGAGATCGTCAAGATGCTGGCGGGCGAGCGCAAGAACCTCTGCGTCGTGGGAGACGATGACCAGTCGATCTACAGTTGGCGCGGCGCGGACGTGAAGAAGATCCTCACGTTCGAGCGCGACTTCCCGGGGTGCGCAACGGTGCGCCTCGAGACGAACTACCGGTCGACGCAGCCGATTCTCGATGCCGCCAACCGCGTGATCTCCTGCAACCCCGCGCGGCACGCCAAGACGCTGCGGTCGCACGCCGGTGCAGGCGAGCCCGTGCGCCTGTTGCGCGCGGAGGACGAGGAGAAGGAGGCGCTGGCGATCGTCAGCGACATCCGGCAGCAGGTCCTGGCGCAGAAGGCGCGCTTCAAGGACTTCGCCGTGTTGTTCCGCGCCGCCGCGCAGTCGCGCGCGTTCGAGGCGGAACTGCGCCGCCACGACATTCCGTATCTGCTGGTCGGAGGGCAGTCGTTTTTCGACCGCAAAGAGGTGCGCGACGTGCTCGCGTACCTGAAGCTGGTCGCGAACCCCGACGACGAGGTCTCGTTCCTTCGCATCGTGAACACGCCGCCGCGCGGGGTTGGCAAGACCGCCGTCCAGCGAGCCCTCGATTTCGCGACGAAGAACGGGATCGGTGCGCCGTCCGCGTTTGACCGGGCCGACGAGATCGAGAATCTCCCGAGGGGGGCGGCCGAGGCCGTGGGCCGGCTGCGCGGCGCGCTGCAGGCGGCGGCCCACGAACCGTCGCTGGTGGCGCTGTTGAAACAGGTCATCGAAGTCACGGACTATTACGCCGAACTGGTGCGGTGTTACCCCGAGGCGCTGGTGCGCGAACAGCGGTGGAACGGCGTGCAGGAGATCCTGAACTTCGCCGAGAACTTCCAGCGGCGGGAACGCAAGAAGGCGACGCTGGGCGCGTTTCTCGAGGCGCTCGCACTCACGGCGACCGACGATTCGAACGACGACAAGGGCCCTGACGATGCTGTCACGCTGATGACGCTGCACGCGGCCAAGGGACTCGAGTTCCCGTTTGTGCACCTCGTCGGCGTGGAGGAGGGCCTGCTCCCGCACGCGAAGAGTTCCGAGGGCGAACAGGTCGAGGAGGAGCGGCGCCTGATGTACGTCGGCATCACGCGTGCGCGCGAGCGGCTCGTCGTCTCACACGTGAAGACGCGCGCGCGTCACGGTCGGCGCGTCGAGTGCATGCCGAGCCGCTTCGTGTTCGAGCTGAAGGGGGAGTCGCCGCCGGAGGGTTGGCGTGCGGGCGGTGGGGGTGGTGCGCAGGCGGAGAAAAAGAAGGTCCGGCGCGCGCGAGCGCGTTAGAGACCTTTGCCTCGGCCTGCGCCTTTGACTTGGCCTGCTTCCTCAGCCTCCTTCTTGCGCACTTGACTGCGCCTTTGTTTTGGAACGGCGAGGAGGTCGGAGGCCGAAGACGTGAGGCTAAGGCGTGAGGCTGAGGCCGAGGAAATTCCCGGCAGAACCACTCCTAGTGGTTCTTTGGGAATTTGGGGATATGACCATTCCTGTGCGGGTACTTGAAGTCTTTCCCGACTCTCTTCCACCAACGGTCCCAGCTCTCTCCGTTGCGGCGCTTCTTTTCCTTCGACGCCGCTTTGAGGACGCTGCGGGAC
>JAZFYD010000010.1:0-45196 GCA_036443405.1 Planctomycetota bacterium | reverse complement strand
GCCCGAATCCGGCGGTGCTCGAATCGTCGATGGCGCTCTACATCAAGATCATGCGCGGCCCGTCACCGCTGTCGCGCCGCGAGCGCGAGCTGCTGGCCACCGTCGTCAGCCGAGCCAACGACTGTTTCTACTGATACCAGGCGCACGCCGAGGACCTCCGGTCGGAGGGCGCCCCCGATGATGTCGTCGAAGCCGCGAAGATCGACTACCGCCAAGCGCAACTGACGCGCCGCGAACGCGCGCTGTGCGACTATGCAGCGAAAGTCACGCTCGAACCCGCCGAGCTCACCGCCCGCTCCCTCGACCCGCTGCGTGCGGTGGATCTGACCGACCGCGAAATTCACGACGCGGTGCAGGTCATTTCGTACTTCAACTACATCAACCGTATCGCCGACGCGCTCGGCACCGACCTAGAGCCGGAGATGCCGGCGCGCCCGGAGGCGTAGAGGCGATAGCACTTGGTCGGAGTTGCTACTTCAGCTGGATGGTGATCTTCTCGATCTCGCCGGTGAACTCGTTACCGTGCTGCGCATACTCAGGGGTCACGGGCGTGTGATGATCGACACCTACATCCGCGGTCTCGTCGGCAGAGATCAACGCAGGAATCGTGTTCTCGATCTTGCCCTCTGCAACCTTCTTCCCGTTGACGAAGAGTACCCCCGTGCCACCCTTGCCCATTTCCTTGCCCCCCTCATAGGTGAACTCGTAGCGAAGCGTCGCCTTGCCCGCCGGTAGCGGCTGCGGACACGTCACCGTGTACAGTTCCTTGCCGACCCAGTTGTGGCAATACGAGATCCGACCGCCCTTCATGTACAGGCTCCAGCCCGCAAACTTGCCTCCCTGGCAGATGATGACGCCCTCGCCGCCGCCCTTGGGCAATTCCACGTCGGCGGTGATCGAGTGGGAGCGGTTCTTCAGGTTGATGAACGCGTTCTCCATGATGCGGGTCATTCCCGGATAGAGCGTGAGCGTCTTGCGGTCGCCCATCAGATCGGGCCGACCGGCGATGGCAGCGTTGAAGCGCTCGTAGACTCGGTCATCGAGCGGAAGGACGTTGTACTTGATCGCCTCCTTGAGGAAGAGATCCTGTAGCGCCTTGAGTTTGTCGGGATGATCGGCTGCGAGATCGTTCGCCTGGCTGAAGTCCTCGGCGACGTGGTAGAGCTCCCACTTGTCGGCCAGCAGGGGTCCATCGGCCTTGGTGTTCCACGGCGTCCGATGCTTCGCGGTTGCCGTCCAGCCATCGTGGTAGATCGCTCGATTTCCGAACATCTCGAAGTACTGGGTCGTGTGCCGATCCGCCGCCTTCGCATCATCGAAGGAGTAGATCATGCTCACGCCCTCAAACGGCTTCTGTACCGCCCCGTTGACGGTCTTGGGAAACGGCAATCCGGCCGCCTCCATCATGGTCGGGCCGATGTCGTTCACGTGGTGCCATTGCGAGCGCACCTCACCCTTTGACTTGATGCCCTTGGGCCAGTGCACGACGAGCGGGTTGCGCGTGCCGCCGTAGTGCGACGCGACCTGCTTGGTCCACTGGAACGGTGTGTTGCCCGCGTGGGCCCAGCCGGCGTGGAAGTGGCCATAGGCATCCTTGCCACCCATCTTTTCCATGAGCGGAAGCTGGTCCTCGACGGTGTCGGGGAGACCGTTCAACACGATCATCTCGTTGAAGGTGCCGGTCAGGCCGCCCTCGGCGCTACAGCCGTTGTCGCCCCAGATGTAGAGGAAGAGGGTGTTGTCGAGTTCGCCCATTTCCTCCAGCGCGGTGACGATGCGTCCGACCTCGTTGTCCGTGTGTGAGGCGAAGGCTGCAAAGACCTCCATCTGCCGCGTGAATAGGCGCTTTTCGTCGGCGGAGAGCGTGTCCCAGTCCTTGATGTCGTCGGGCTTCTTCGCGAGCTTTGTGCCGGCGGGCACGACGCCCAACTCGATCTGCCGCACGAGCGTCTGCTCCCTGTACTTGTCCCACCCCATGTCGAACTTGCCCTTGTACTGATCGATCCACTTCTGCGGGACCTGGTGCGGCGCGTGGGTGGCGCCCGTGGCCCAGTACATGAAGAACGGCTTGTCCGGCGTCAGGGCGTTCTGGAATCGCATCCACTGGATCGCCTTTGTCGCGAGGTCCGTGGTGACGTGGTAGTCGGGATCGTGCGAAGGCTCCACGGGCGTCGTGCCGTCGTGCAGGAACGGAGCCCACTGGTTTGTCTCGCCGCCTATGAAGCCATAGAACTTGTCGAAGCCGGAGCGTGTCGGCCAGCGGTCGAAGGGGCCTGAGATGCTGACCTCCCACGGCGCGGTCTCGTGGTACTTGCCGAATGCCGCCGTGCTATAGCCGTTGAGGCGCAGCATCTCGGCAACGGGCTCAACGCTCTTGGGCCGCTGGCCGTTGTTTCCCACAAAGGCGGTCGCGACCTCCATGACCGAACCCGCGTTGGCCGAGTGGTGGTTGCGTCCCGTCAGGATCGACATGCGCGTTGGCGAGCAGAGCGCCGTCGTGTGGAACTGGTTGTAGCGCAGTCCGCCCTTGGCCAGCTTGTCCAGGGTCGGTGTCGCGATCGGCCCGCCGAAGCAGTTGGCGGTGCCGAAACCGATGTCGTCGATCAGGACGATCACCACGTTCGGCGCGCCCTTCGGCGCATCGATCCGGAACGGCGGGGGAGCCTTCGCCTTCCTGGCATCCAACTCCGTGATCGGCGGACGCTTGGTTGCCTGGATGGGGAGATTTGTGCGGTCGAGTTCTCCGTCCGCACTCACGACGCCTAGCGGCGCGATGAAGACCAAGGCCAGAGTGGCAACCGCAGTTCCGAAACTGAAAAACCGCATCGAGTCTCCTCGCTTTCGATTGAGGACCTCCGGCCCGTGTCGCGGCGGGAGGCAAAGTGTGCATCCGATCGTCGGGGGATCATGCCACCCAGCCGGTGCGAGTGCAAAATTGGGACTCGGCTAAGGTGTCGCCCTGGAAGATCGGCTCAGGTGCCGGCGACTGACGTAGCTGCGTATGCCAGCCGCGAAGATCGACGACCGCCAAGCGCAACTCACCCGCCGCGAGCGCGCGCTGCGTGATTGCGGGATGAAGCGCCTGGTCACGGCGCGGCACGCCGGTACGTAGCGTTCGGCAGTTCGCCGAACCGCCGGGCGTAGATCTGCGGAAAGCGGCCGAGGTGTGTGAACCCGTCGGCCACCGACGTGATGTTGTGGTTAGCGCACGTAGTTCGTCGGTTCGCACTTTTGGGATAGCGCCGGAATTCGAACGGTCCTTACATTAGGCTTCTGCACATGAAGCGGCGCCAGGAGCACGGATGATGCCCCCGCTGCGCGGAGGGGGGACATCCACCACGCCCTTTCTTGTGTATCTCGTCGCGCTCTGCGCGTTCTCCCATCCGTCGATTGCGCAGGACCGATCACTCGAGGGCGAAGTTGAGCAGTATCTCCTGGCGACCGAAAAGACGGCGGACGGCGGACAGCGCATGGAGGCGCACTGGGACAAGGGTCTGCACTTCCGCACGCCCGATGGGAGTTTCGAATTCGACCTCAATGGCCTATTCCTGTTCGATCTCGCGTGGCGCGGCTCCAGTGATTTCGACGCGGCCGACACTCCCAACGAGACTGGGGTCCGGGCGGCGCGCCTCGGCTTCTTCGGCCACGCGTATCACAACTTCCTCTACAAATTGCAGGTCGACTTCGCTAACAGCGATTCTCAGCTCAAGGACGCCTACATGGGCCTGCGCAACCTCGGCGCCGGTCTCAAGTTGCTGGCCGGCCACTTCAAGGAGCCGTTCGGCCTCGAGGCGCTGACGTCGCGAGCGAACACCCTGTTCATGGAACGCTCCGCCGCGACGGACGCTTTCGCACCCGGATTCAATGCCGGTCTACTCCTGACCAACAACGAGTCGTTCCATCTTGCCGAGCGCGTTTTGCCCGCGAAGCTCGTCGGCCGCACGCGGGTGACCGGGGCGGTGGGCGTCTTCCAGACCACGGACAGCTCCGTCTCCGCCACCGACGGGGACGCCAGCATCACGGCGCGCCTCGCATGGATGATCGACGTCAATCAGGAACGCCACGCCCTCCTCCACGGGGCAATCGCCTACTCCTATCGCGGCGACGACACGGTGCGCTACAACGACCGGAGCGGGTTCGCTGACACCGGCAGCATGAGTGTCTCCTCGTCCCAGCTCCTCGCTCTCGAGTTCACCGCGATTGCGGGAGGGTTCACGGTCGCGGTCGAGTACTTCTACACGTCCGAACGTCAAGAGACAGGGCCCAACACGAACTTCCACGGCGGCTACGCGAAGATCGGCTACTGGATCACGGGCGAGGAACAAGGTTGGCGGCTCGATCGCTACATCGCGACGATTCCGGACAAAAACCTCCTCGACGAGGACGGCGGCGGCGGCACCGGCGGCTTCTGGATCGGCTACCGCTTCGGAGCGCTCGATCTCAACGACGGAGACATCCGCGGCGGCGAGCAATACGTTCACACGGTCGGCGGGATTTGGCGCTGGAACGCGAATGCGCGCGTGATGTTGAATCTCGTGTTGCAAGACGTCCGCGACGGACCAAACGGCAGCGGCGACATCCATCAGTTGACCCTGCGCTTTCAGTTCAACTTCTAGCCTTGGCCATGTCCCCCCGAGGGATCGCTGATGTTGCAGTATCAGGCGAGCAAGAACTGGGATTTCGGGATCGGTGGCCGGTACTTCGACCGGATCACGGATACCGATTCGTTCTCCCAGGATTTTCAGCTCACGCGCTTCAATATCCGCCTGGGCTACTCCTGGTAGTTTTGAGCTTCGTGTTGCAGCACGCGCGCGACGGACCGCACGGTGGTCGCGTTGTCCATTTGGAAAATGCACTTGTTGGAGGCGGTGGCTAGCGGCGCGACGGGTCGGCTAGACGTGCCTCTTCGAGGACTTCCATCGCGGCGATCTTCCATACACCTTCGTGGGGTTCCACACGCAGTTTGGCGCGGTACTGGTTCGTGCGTGTGTGGACGTGGCCCCAGTGGCCGACCGAACCGGACACGTTCCAGGTGCACTCTCCGAGGAAGCCGTTTCCGTCTTCCGACGGGCGCGCTGCGAGCGCGACGAGGTCCACCTGCTGCACCTTGACGCGCGCGCCGCCCTGGTTCGCCAGCTCCGTTCCTCGGCGGACATGGAGGTAGACCGTTTCGAGCAGATCGCCCGTGATGCTGCGTGCGAGGCGGTCGTAGACCACACTTTCCTCACGCCGGTCAAACGACCGGTAGACGTTGTTCAGTAGACCCGCAACAACGGCGTCGGTGTCTGTTGTGATTGCAATAGGTCCGGCAAACGGGTTCGGAATCGTCACGCGCGCGTGCGGCCACGCCAACGCGGCGGCGGCGACCATGCCCGCGGCTACCGCCAGCATGCGGCGCCTGCCCCTGCGCACCGCGAAGATCGCGAGACCGATTGCGATGAGTGCGCTTGCCGCGCTGAGTGTCGGGAGCGCGAAGTTGGGATCGATGGGCGGCGCGATCTTCGTGAGCGCGAACGCGGTCGGGTTCTTGAGGAAGTTCGTCCACGTGAGAACAGGATCGGCCGGCGTGAGCTGCGAAGGCAGGCCGCCGGCTTCGTCGGTGGCGACGGCGGTGATCGTCTGGATGCGCGGACTCCAGAGATCCCAAGCCATGGTGACCTCCTGCGGGAGTCGTGTGATCGGCGCGTAGAAGATCACACCGAGGGTCGCCGAGAGAAGCGGAAGGTCTTCCGGGGGATCGACGACCGAGGTCATCCGCAGCGTGCGCCGAATGAAGTGCACACGGTCGAGTGCGAGCTTGGCCGGCTTGCCATCGATCGTGACGGGACTCTTGTCCCGCAAGAACGCGACGACCTTCTCCTTCAGGGCGGCCTGCTCGCCTGCGGCGATCACCCTCTTGCCCTCGAGGCCGAGGTCCACCCAGTGTTGGAGGTCCTTGGGGCGGAGGACGAACTCCAGCCGCACCTCGAACGGCTCGACGTAGAGGAATGCACTGAGCGGCGCCGCGAAGCGACGTCGGAGGTTCCGATGGCGAAACTGCGAGTACCAAGGGTCCTCCCAATCGAGGTCCAGCGTCACCTCGAGGCCGAGGTACCGAAAGTCCGTTGCGGGTATCCCGTCGTGGTAGGCGACGAACCCGATGCTCGCTGATACGCGACCGTCCTCCGTGGGCGGCCGGATGGTGAGCGTCTTCGGCCGGGTCGGCAAGGTGTACGTGAACGCGAGGTCGATCACGGGCTCGGTCTCCGCGATGGGCAGCGGTTCCCCCGTGATCTCGTCGCGTGGGACACGACGACGCGCTTCGATCTTGGGAAGGGCGGCCGACAGTGGCTTGCCGTCCGCCCGCACGATGAAGTCCTCGGAAAGGAACCGGTGCCAGCGCTCTGCCAGCGGCAGTGCCTCGCCGGTTAAGTGCTCGTATACGGCGTCGGGCATCGCGTTGCGGAAGGCGTGCACATCGCTCGTCCCGATCTCGAACTCGACACGCACGGAGCCGCGTTCGACGAAGATCTCGACGATGGTCGACGCCTTCATCGCCTGCGTGACCACAACGGCATCGCCGCGCGCGGGAGACAGCGCAAGCGCACTCAGCAGCAACGCTGTGGCGGCCCCCGGAAGCGATCGACGCACTTTCATCCCGGTAGTAGAGCAACCGACGGCTCCGGCGTCACTCGGGTCCTCGGGCCGCGGTCGCGGCGCACGCGCGCAATCCGGCGAGAGCCGTTGCATGAGCTACTCGAACGCCATACCATCTCCGGCCACGGAGGGCACGGCATGCGATACGTTGGAACCGGGGTTGCACTTCTTTTCGCAGTTGCGATCGGCTATCTGCTCGGTCAGAGCGGTCCGCAGGACGCCGCGGCGCAAGACGCTTCCCCCGTCAAGGCCAAAAAGAGCAGGGACGTCTACTACCCGGGGACAGAGGACCTGGCGCCGGACGAGATGCGGATCGTCGCGTGTGGCACCGGCCAGCCCAGCGTTCGGCCCAAGCAAGCCGCCGCTTGTTTCCTCGTCGAGCTGGGAAACGGCGACAAGTTCCTCTTTGACATCGGTAGCGGCAGCCACGAACGTATCGCGGCCCAGAAGATCCCGTACGACTACATCGACAAGGTCTTCATCGGCCATCTACACGTCGACCACTTCGGCGACTTGCCGTCGTTTTGGCTCGGCGGGACGGTCATGAACCGGCTCACGCCGCTGCGTGTCTGGGGCCCCAGCGGGGCGACCCCCGAGTTCGGCACGAAGCGCTGCATGGAGCTCATGGAAAAGATGTACGCCTGGGACATCGGAACGCGCGCCGGTTTTGTCGACTTCCGCGGCGGACAGCTGGAAGTCCACGAGTTCGACTACAAGGGCGTCAACCAGGTCATCTACGACGAAAACGGTGTCGTCATCCGGAGCATCCCGGCCATCCACGCCATCGACGGCGCGGTGAGTTTCATCCTCGAGTGGAACGGCCTCAAGCTCGTCTACGGGAGCGACACCTATCCGAACAAGTGGTATCGCGAACACGCTAAAGGCGCGGACGTGGCGATTCACGAGTGCTTCTTGCCGGCGACGCTCCTCGTCACCAAGCAGGGGTTCACGCCGCTCGAGGGACTCAACGTCGGCACGCAGGCGCACACTTCGCCGGAGCAGTTCGGCAAGGTCATGTCGCTGGTCAAGCCGCGTCTGGCGATCGGATTCCACTTCTACAACGACTTCGACATCGCGCCGGAAGTCAGGCGGCGGATTCTCAAGACCTACGACGGCCCGCTGTCCCTTGAGCGCGCCCCAGCGGATCCAGTGTTCGTCGGTCGCGTCCTTCGGGTTCAGCATCGCGCCGGGCGCCTTCTCGAACGCGTAGACGTGAAACGCGCCGGTGGCGGCTGGAACCGTGCGGATCATCTTTCCGCCGGCGAGAGGCACCGCGCGGCAAACCGGCGCGCCTCCGTCGGCCAGGAAGTTCACGAAGTGGATCTCCGCGCCGATCTCGTTCCGCGTCCGCCGTTTGTGCCACGTCGCTTTGACGATGCGCGTCGCGCCGGCCAGGGTCGTTTCGTAGACGAAACTCTCGAACCCGCCGAGGCTCCGGAGTTCTCCCGGCGCGACGCCAACGGCTTCCGCGATCCCCGCGACGAGCGCGTCGTTGTGCAAGGCGCGTACGACGGGTTCCATGCCTAATCCAGGAGGTTGTGGGCGGCGCGCCGGACTTCCTTGTCGCTCAATCGGAACACGGCGCGATCCAAGGCGTAGTGCAGGAAGCCCGTCACGAATCCCAGCGCGACCAGCGCGGGGAGCCACGTCGAGTTCGACAGGGCTTCAGCGAAGGCGGGCACGATCTCCTCCGCGAATCCCGTCTCTCCCTCGGGGATCGACTCGACCTCCATCACCGGCAGCAGGATGCAGGAGACCACGGCGAGCAACGACGCCAGCGTCCACGGTCGGCGGCTCACGCCGCTCCAACCCGAATACCAGAGGTTGCCTGTTTCTTGCTGCGGCCGGTCGCCGCGGGCGACGACCGTGGCGAGGCCCATCGCGGCCAGCCAGTGCTGCGACGTCCAGAGTGCGATGAAGAGGAACGGGTGCACGAAAAATGCCGCGACGACGATGGCCGCCATGCAGAGGAGATAGAGTGCGCGCGGCAGCGACACGCGCTCGCGCAGAAGCATCCAGGCGGTTGCGATTGCGACGAACGCCGTGCCGCTCAGTTGCAGCAACTCGTGGTGCGCTTCGAGCCAGGCTGGATCGAAGATCGGATCGATCCACACCTCTTTGAAAAAGATTTGCCCGGAGATCAGCTCGGCCAGGATCACCATCGCCCCGCCGACGACGAGGGCGTACGCGCGGTCCCACCGCCGCGCGCTCCTTGTGCGGGGCCGGCCGGCGCGCAGGCGGTAGAGGCTCAGGAACCCGTAGTGTTGCGTCGCGAAGTGGTACGTGACGAGGCCATAGTCGAGGATGACCAGGGCCATGATCCGCTTGGCCCGCGTCCACGGCAGCGCGTCGTCGCCCGGCAGCAGCACGCCGAGGGTAAACACGACGATGCCTAGGGGCACCCACACGAATCGCGTGCGCTGGCTGGTCAGCAGCGGCCGGAAGGCGGACGTGCAGTACGCGAGGTACGTCGAGCTGACGCGGTGCCCGATCCAAAAGAACAGGGCAAGCGCCGCGTAGACCCAGTAGAGATTCGTCTCGCGCGGATCCTCCGCACCGCGCGTCGTCCACCACGCGATCGGCGCCAGCCAGAGCGTGTTGAGGACCCAGAACCCGTCCCACGCCGGCGATCGCACCCACGCGCTGCGTGTGCGAACCCCAGGCTCCGGAGTTTCAGCTTCTTGATCTTCGAGCGTCGGGTTCACGGCCCGTGATCATACGGGCAGGTCGAGTGAGCGCGGGCTAGCTGTTGCGTCGGCGAAGGCGCGCGGCGCACATGGCCAGTCCGCTGCAGACCAACAAAGCGGACGCCGGTTCGGGCACGGCTTCGACCGCGATCTCGGACCAACCAAACGCGGACGACGGGTCCGAAGTCGAACTCTGAACATCGATCCGAAAGTAGCGCGCCGTCGAGTCCGTTAGATCAAACACCTGTGCGCCGTTGGGCGTGAGTGGGAACGTGCCGTCCGCAATCGCCGTAAACGATCCGACGAACGTGGAAATGGCAAACGTCGCATCGTTCGAGGTGTAGACGTCAAAATCGAGGATGGGGCCGACATCCGGAAACGGGTACTGCCAGAGCACCAAGCGGGTCATCGTCATCGACGAACCCATGTCGTAGTCGACAATGCCGGTCTCGGGGTCCGCCGCGCCGAAGTTCGGCGGTGCGAACTCTCCCATGTGCGTTGGGCTGCCGGCGATGTAGCTGTCGAAGTCCGTGACCCCGCGGACGTAGTTGGCCGAGAGCCCGGACTGATCGATCGTGAGGTCGAACGCGAAGTCGGGGAACACGGGCGGTTCGCTCAGGACTGATTCGGGGGCCGTGATGGTTCCCGCTTCCGCTTGGCCACAGAAGCACCAAGCGATGACGGACAGACTGACGCTTGCTTTTCGAAACATGCGCACTCCCATCGGTTACCCAAGTTCCGCCTGCGGAACAAACGAGGGCCGTTTGTCGCAGAACGATCCTCCAAGTGCACGGAGCTTGCGCGCCCCGCCACCTTCGAGATGAGGCGTTTTCAGACCGATGTTCACACACATGGACGTTCTGGCAGACCCACTGTGGACACCCGCCGGGTCGGAAGATCACCGCGCGGTTCGCGCCGGCTCACTCAGATCGCCGCGTGGAGGTGTTGTGAGATCAGGTCGTCGAGCAGCTCTTCCAGAACCTCGTAGGAGAAGTAGCGGCGGCCGAGGGTGAAGTTGTGCTCGGCGATCTCGCGGCTCGCGTCGACGTCCGAGAGGATGGAGCGGATCGTGGCGACGGCGTCGTCGGTCAGCTCGTTGTCCTCGATCTGGACCGTGTGAAATCCCTTGGACCCGATGTCCGGCCAGTAGACCGGCTTGTAGTTATTCACGAACACCGGCCGCCGCGCGAGCACCGCCTCGACGAACGCGTTTCCGAACCCCTCGTAGCGGCTGAAGTAGGTGCACGCCGTCGCGCAGGAGTAGGCGTCCTCGAGGCTGAAGACGGGGCGGCCGCCGGCGTCGATGCTCCGCACGGCGCCGAAGCGCTCCCCGGCGAAGAGCACCGCGTCAGAAAGCCCGCGATCGGCGACCTGCGCGCGCAGTTCATCGGTGTACTCCTCGTTCCAGTCGTCTTGCGACGTCCCGGTGATGACCAGCCGGACCGACGGGTCGTCGAGGCGATGCACAAGCTCGATGGCGGTCTCGATGCCCTTGCGACGCACGATGCGCGTGATCTGGAAGAGGAGGGTGTCGTCGCTCCGGAGTCCGAGCGCCTCCGGGAGCTTGCGGTTGAAGTCGTCCCGGCGTGCAAAGGGGTGTTTGAAGTCCATCACGTTCGGGATCACGGCCGCTTCGATGTCCATCTCGCGCGCGAGCGAGTCACGGCAGTGGGTGTTGATCACCGCGTGTCGCAGATTGGGCAGGTCCGGCGGGAAACACTCGTCGATGATGGCGCGCACGGTCTTGTAGCGCGTTGTGTAGCGATCGCCGCGTTCCCAGTGAAAGTCGTGGTCGTGGGCGAGCGCGGCGATCCCGGTCTGCTCCAGCACGCGACGAAGCGCCATGCCCATCGTGAGATGGCAGGGCAGCGTCGTGCTGTTTTGCGTGATCAGGAATTCGATGCGCTGCTCGGCGAGCCAGCGCCGGATGCCCCGCTCGATCACCGCCGCCCCGCGCCCGAGCCGCTCCGCCAGTTCGGTCTCTTCGACCTCCTGGAAGAAGAAGGCATCGTCCTGATCGCGGATGCACTCGGGGTGGCTGAACGCCATCTCGCGCAGGACCGATGTGTTGCGGATCGGGGCCTCGAGTTTGCCCGTGAGGATGAAGACCTCGTGGCCCATCCGTTCGAGAACAGTGATCCACTTCTCGGTCTCGAGGGCCACGCCGTCGATCCCGCCGATTCGCCCGATCGCGATTCCGATTCTCATGATGCGCGTTCGCCCCATGCAATCGGGCGTCCAGAAGGCATGATCGGCAGAACTTCGGTTACGGGTGAGGATCGGCCGCTCGCCGCCCCGCCGTCAGGAGGGCCGCGCGTCCGCAAGCGCCTGGAAGTGCTCGCGGAAACGTCCGAATTGGCGGACCTTGTCGAATTCGTTCTCCATGAGGGCGCGCCCGGCGGCGGCCATCCGCGCGTATGTCTTCCGGTCGGCCCAGATCCGCTCGATCGCGCCCGCGAGCGCCTCGACATCACCCGGTTCGACCAGCAACCCCGTCTCGCCCTCGAGCACCACCTCCGGCGTACCGGCCAGCCGTGTGGAAACAACCGGCGTGCTCATCGCCATCGACTCGAGGAGGACGTTCGGCAGCCCCTCCTTGCGCACGCTCGACAGCACCGTGACATCGATCACCTCGAACGCATACTCCGGTTCGCTCGTGAAGGGGCAGAATGTCACGTTTTCGTCGAGCCCCAGCTCGGCGACCTTGCCCCCGAGCATCTCCTTGTCGGGCCCGTCCCCGACCAGCATGAGGTGCACGTTCGGGGAGGTTTTGCGCACGAGGTCCACCGCATCCAGCAGGAGGGCCTGCGCCTTGCGCTCTTCAAATGAACCGAGGCAACCAAGCACCGGCCCCGCGCCGGCCGGGAGCGGGTAGCGACGGCGCGCCTCGGCCCGACGCGCCGGGTCGGTCCGGAACCGTTCCAGCTCGGTGCCCTGGTAGACCAGGTGGACGTGGTCGGCGGGCACGCCGTAGTCGGAGACCAGGGCGTCGCGCGTGAAGCCGGTAATCGCGACGACGTCGTAGAAGATTTCGGGCTCGGGTTTGTAGAAGCGCTTCTCGTAGCTGGGGACGATCGTTCCGGTCTTGGGCACGAGCACGGTGCGCAGGCCGGCGGCCGCGATGCAGTCGGCGGCGAGCACCGAGCAGTGAAACCCGTCACGCGGGGGATGCACGGTGCAGACGGCGATGTCGGCGTCGGCGAGCGCGCCGGTCCAGATGCGACGCCCGGGCTCGTCGCCCCCGTCGATGGTCTGGACGATCGTATTCCAGTCGTACGTGACGACGCGCGCGTCGGTCTTGCGCCCGTCCTCGGCGTTGAATCCGGTCGCGGAGGTGAGCAGCGTCACCTCGACGCCGGCCGCACGGAAGTCGCGGATCGCCTCCGAGACCCAGATCTGGGTGCCCCCGCGAAGGTCGGTGTCCTCGATGAAGCAGACGTGCATGTCGATTTAGTCCGTGCCCGCATCGTGGCCCGCGATCATGTCGAGCACAACGCCGAACGAGCGGGTCAGCTCGCGCTTGCTGTAGCGTGCCGCCATGGCGCGCCGGTTGTGGAGCCGGAGGCTCGATGACGCCGCCGGCAGGAAGACCAGGTCGGTGATCTCCTGAAGGAGCGCGGTCCCGATGCGGCCCTCGGGGAAGTGGAGGTACTGGATGCGCCCGCGTTCCTCCAGGTCGTGGCCGATGACCGCCTCAAAGACCTCCTGCGGATGGTAGCGCGAGCAGATCAACGGCAGACCCGCGGCGGCAGCCTCCAGGATTGGCAGACCGCGCGCCTCCGTGGCGCTCGGAAGCGCCACGAGGTCGGCGAGATGGTAGAGGTCGGCGATGCTCAGGTGGTTGAGCGCGCGCCTCTGAAAAGTCGAGTGGCCGAGCTTGCCCGCGGAGAGCGCAAGGTAGACGCGCTGGCCGATGTGGTCCGGCAGGCTGCTCAGGACGCGCTTGAAGGCCGTCACGATGTCGCGCAGGTCCTCCTCGTGCTCGGCCGGAACTGGGCCGGTCACGTGGAGAGTGAGCGTCAATTCCGGGTTCTCCTCGAACATCAACCGGAAGGGCATGTACTGAAAGAGCGATTCGATCAGGTCCCAGTCGCGTGGGATCCGTTTGCGCGGCACGATGCGCGTGGGTTGCAGGAACCAGAGAGCGTGCAGGTCGGTCAGGTCGAAGGAGAGGCCCGTCTCGGCGCCGCAGACGACGGGGCGCTGGTCCTTCATCCAATCCGGGATGCGGGCCTCGAACTCTTCGACCAGCTTGATGGAGACCACCCGCTCGCCGTGCGCCATGATGTAGCCGAGTCGTCGGCGCAACTCCACCTTGCGCTCGGCCGTGATCGGCACGAAGAACTCGTCCTCGACGTAGGTGCCGATCTCGATGATGCGAGAGAGCTCGGTGTTCGCGCGCCGGATCAACTCTGCTCTCTGGAGCGTGTTGATCACTAGCGTCAGCCAGCGCGAGCCGTTCCACGGGTGAATGCGCTCGATGAAGCGGAAGAAGCTGACGTTGGTGTGGTTTCGGAAGAAGTGGTCGCGCGTGCCGGGCGACTCGCCGGCCTTGCGCTCGGAAGCCGGCGCGCCGGACTCCCAGAAGAAGTCGTGGCAGGAGTTGATGACCGGGATGCCCAGGGTCTCGGACGCGAGCACCGCGGCGAGAGCGAGGGCCGGGTTGCCGGGGTTGGAGTTTACGTTGACCGGGATCAGCAGGCCGGCGCGGCTTTGCACGAGGAACTCCGCCAACTCGCGCGCGAATCCGACGGCCTGCCGCCAGACCTCCTGCGCGATCTCACGCGACTCCACGCTGCCGGCGGACATCTCGGCCCGGAACATGCGATCGAACCAGACTCCGCCGTGCCACTTGGACCAGCCGTTGGCCTGATCGATCCGCTTGCGGCGCCAGCGCTCGGCGAGGACCTGATCCGCCGAGTCGTGGAACTCCCCTCCGATGCAGTGAATGATCGGTTCGAACCCGCGGTCGCGAAGCGCCTGCTCGAGGCAGGACGCGTACTTCGCGATCTCGATGGTGACGCCGTCGACGCCGTAGTCGAAGGTCAGGAACGCAATCCCACCGGCGAGACTCGGTGCGCCCCACTCCGGAGTCACACCGTCTTGCGCCTGAAAACCGTCCAGGACGGCGTGGATGTCGTCCCACGATTCCACATTCCGGTCTGCAAGTTCGTCCAGGCTGGAGACGCTTCGTTCCATGGAACTCCACTCCGCGGAATCCCGATCGATTCCATGAGGCGCGACGTATCACGCCGCGACACGGCGGGGACATCCTACTGCGACGAGTCCGTACCTCAACTTCGCGACCCGCTACAATCCCCCGATGCGGAAATGGACGGTCGCCTCGGCGTTGTTGCTCTCTTGCGCGGCGCTTCTTCTTGCCGGTGAAGACATCAAGCTGCGCGAGTTTCTGAAGGATCAGAAGTACGAGAACGGGTGGATCTACGAGGACATCGACGCGGGATATGCCGAGGCCAAGAAAACCGGCAAGCCGTTGCTGGTCTGTTTCTGCTGTGTTCCGTGACTTGCGTGTGTCGGCATCGACGGCCAGTTGGCCGCCGAACAGGATCGGGATCTGAAGGAACTGCTGCAAAAGTTCGTGCGCGTTCGCCTCGTACAGATGGGCGGCGTCGACCTGAACATCTTCCAGTTCGACCCGTTGCTTTCGTGGGCGCTGTTTTTCATGAACGGCGACAAGACGATCTACGGCCGCTTCGGTACCGCGCACCAGCTGGCGAAGCGCAGCCAGAAGGACTCGAATAAAAACCACACGATCACGGGCATGAAGGTTGCGCTCAAGGGCGCGCTTGCAGTTCACGAGCAGTACGTCGCCGACCAGGCCACGATGAGCAAGCGGCTCGCGAACAAGACCGGCCCGAAGCCGCTGTGGCGGTACGTGGACAAAACGCCGCAGGCGAAGAAGTACAAACGCATGGGGCGGATGCGCGGCGACAAGGGCTCGTGTGTCCACTGCCACGAGGTGCAGCGCGCGGCCATCGACTCCTACTTCATGAAGAAGAAGGAGCTGCCGGACCGCATGCTCTGGATGTATCCGCATCCCGAGGTGGTGGGCGTGACGCTGGATCGCGATCGCAGCGCGCGCGTGACCGCGGTGGCGCCGGATTCGGCCGCTGCGCATGCCGGCGTGAAGGCCGGCGACGACGTCGTTTCGTTCGCGGGCCAGCCGCTGCTTTCCGTCGCGGATTTCGTGTGGGTGTTGGAGATCACGCCGGATGAGGGCGGCAAGCTGCCGATCACGGTGTCGCGCGGCGGCAAGAACGTGGACCTCGAGTTGGAGCTGGCGCCGCTTTGGCGCCGCGAGGGTGACTTCGGTTGGCGCTACCGCGTCGCCGGTTACGCAGCGTGGTTGTGGGGCGGTGTCTCGTTGGCGGACCACAAAGACGGCGTGTTGGTCGCGAACCGCTCACCCGGCTGGTTCAAGAAGACGAATCGCGACGGATGGCGCGAACTGAAGCGCGGCGATGTGATCTTCGAGGTCGACGGCAAGACCGGTTGGACCCGCAGCCTGTATCTCGCCTACCTGATGCGCGAGAAGAAACCGGGCTCGGTCGTGAAGCTCAAGGTGAAGCGCAAGGGAAGGACGACGCGCGTGACGTTCCGAGTCCCTGCAAAGCGCCCGGAGGTGCTTGGCCACTAGCGCGTCGGGAGCGCGCTAACCCACGGTCCGCCAGAAGTTGCCGTCGCGACCGGTTGCGCCGGTGGCGAGGCTACCGGTGATCGTCTGGCTGGCCGCGGCGCCGGTGAACGCTGCGCCGGCCGGCATCGGTGCGCCGCTGCCGTTCGGCCCCGAGTAGCTGGGATCTTCCGTCGCGATGATGTCGCCGCCCTGATTCACGAAGAAAGACCGGTTGCCCGTGTTGCCGTAACTCGTGGGCCAGGCGTAACAAGCCCAGGTCGTCTCCGCGAGATCCGGATCGACGGTACCTATGGTGCTCACCAGTGCCGGGGTGCCCGCCGCGGTGGGCAGCCCGATGATGAACAGATACCCGCTGCGGGACACGACACCGTTGGCGTCCGCGGTGCGAAACGCCGTCGAGAGGACCGGCGGGTTTAGCGTAGCGCCGCCGCGCACGCCGATTCCGCCGGACATCTCCGTGAAGAAGCCGTACTCGCCGATGCCGTTGAGGTTCTCGTCCGCACGAGCGGTCGCTTGGAACTGTGCCTGCGCCGAGATGATGTTGCGCAGCGTCGCGATCGCCGCGGTCTCGTTGGCGTTGAGTCGCGCGGACAAGAGATTCGGAATCGCGATCGCGGCGATGATCGCAATGATCGCGATCACGATCATCAACTCGATGAGTGTGAAGCCTGCTTTGTGACGCATGACACCTCCAGGGGGCGGCCCTCACGCCCACTATCGGTGACCTTGGCTTGGCCACTTGAGCGCCGCGTCCGCAAGCGAAATAGACACCCAGGCTGATGCCGGCCCACGTTTTCGATGCGGCGGATGTCCGCAGCCCCCGGTAGGCGGTTCGCTAGACGACCTTGGGCTTGCGCTTCACGATCACGAACTTGATCTTCTTGGCGCCGTCCTCTTCCTGATAGGTCACGTCGACCTTCAGCTCGTGATTCTGGGCGCGCTTGAACTCGTCGAGTTGCGCGTCCGTCATGTCATTGGGCGTTGTGAAGATCTCGTTGACGCCGTTGCCGATGATCACGGAGACCGTTCCGTCGTCGCGCGTGATGATGCTGTCGACCTCGCCCTCGACGGTCTTGTAGTCCTTCTTGGCGGCCTGCTTCCAAAACGCCACTCGCGCCGCTTTCGGAACGCGCGCCCGGGCGAACAACTCCTCCACGACCTCCAGCGGCATTCCGCAAATCGGATCGAAGGTGTCCCTCGCTTTCGACGGGATCTCGGTCTTGTTTCTCGTCATCGCGCCCTCCTCTTTTCGTTTCCGCAGGCCAAACAGACGATCGCGGAGTGTAGGCCCGGCGCCGAAATGGCGCAACCGATGGTGGGGACGCGAGCGCGGCTGCGTCTACGAAATCGCAAACAACGCTGCGGCGATGGCGGCGGCGATGGCGAGTACCGTTCCGGCCGCCACCGCGACGAATCCACGCGGCCGCGGACGCGCGAGCGCGCCGAGGAGGATTTCCACGGCGCCGTAGGCCGTGATCGCCAGCGTCAACGACCGTACCGCGTCGAACGCGCCGTCCGCACCCCTGACAATGATGCGCATGCGGTAGTCGTCCCAAAAGAGCGTCGCGGGAAACGCCAGCAGGAACACAATCGTTCGGAGCGACGGCGTGCGCACGGTCCTTTGCCGGATGCGCTTCCAGCGCGGTGTCAGCGTGACGAACGACGCGCTCACAACTATCGCCGCCGTCAGCGCGAAGTACTCGGGGCGGATGAGGCCGGTTATTCCGTGTCCTCGAGCGTCGCGGTGTATTCCTCGATTTTCGTGCCGTCGGCGCGCTCGGTCGTCTTGGTCACGACGATTTGAACCGGGCCGACGTCTTGCACGACCCAGACGGTGCCGACGACGCTGATGGTGTCGGTCGCGTGGGGGATGTCGATGCTGAAGTCGAACCGCTCGGCGTCGAAGTGACCCGGGACCGCCTCAGGGCCGACCCAGGTCAAGGAGTAGTCCGTCACGGCATTGACGAGCGTGTTCGTGAACGTCTCGCCGCTTGACATATTGCGGTTTGCGACGCGCATGCCGGGCATGAGGACATCCACATCGAATTCTTCCTGGATGATTCCGCCCGTGGTGACCGTCGTGCCTGTGCCGAACATCATCTCGAGGGAGCTGAGTGTGCGCCGGATGCCGTACATGTTGGTTCCGAAAACTTCTCCGTCGTCACTCGACTCGGAGACGGTGTAGATTTCCGGACCCGTCGGGTCGTCGATCCTGCCGAACTTGAAATACCGATCCTCGGTCTTTTCGGTCTGAGCGCCACTTGGGCGCGTGTGCACTTTCCTGACCCGGAAGCACCAAAGAGTGCCCACGTCCGTGTTCTCGAGCGGCAAGAGCGACTCGAAGAACGTCAGGTTCGCGTTTCCGCTGCCGCTGCCACCGCACCCTCCCGCGATCAGTGCGGTCACCAAAGCCACGATTCCGAGTCTCATGCTCTGCTCCTTGGTCGCCTGTGCTGGCGGTCATTGACTGTTGCAACACGCCGACTGGCACGCAAGCGAAAAGCGGTCTGTCTGAACGTCGACCCGCGGAAGCGTCGTTTGCGTAAGATCCCGGCGTGCCGGATTCGTCGAGTACGACTTGCTGGACCGTGATCCGTGGCGCCGCCGCAGGCAACACGGAAGACAAGGAACAGTTTGCGCGCCGGTATCTTCCGGCGGTGCGCGCGTACCTCGGCGCGCGGTGGCGGCGCGGCCCACTCGCCGGTGATGTCGACGATGCCGTTCAGGAGGTGTTCTTCGAGTGCTTCAAGGGGGCGCTGGAGCGCGCGGACGAGCAGCGCGGGTTTCGCGGGCTTCTGTACGGCATTGCCAGAAACGTCGCGCGGCGCCACGAAGAACGCCGTCGCAAGAAGCGCGAGTTCCAAGCGTCGGAGTGGTCCGCCGTTCCCGCGGACGAGGGGAGCCTGAGCGCGGCGTTCGACAGGGAATGGGCGCAGTCGATCCTCGATCTCGCGCGCAACCGGCAGGCGGACAACGCACGCGAGTTGGGCGTCGACGCGGAGCGCCGCATACGGCTCCTCGAGCTGAGATTCGAGGACGGCCTTCCGATCCGCGACATCGCCCGGCTCTGGGAGGCGTCCCCCGAGCACCTGCATCGCGAGTACGCCAAGGCGCGCAAGGAGTTCAGACGCTGCCTGGTGGACGTCGTCTCCGAACACACCCCCGGCGACGAAGAGGCCATCGAGCGGGAATGCTCCCACCTCCTCCACTTTTTTTCGTAGCCGCGCGCGCGAAAACCGCGGAATCGCGGAACCCGGTAGTGGAGGACGATGCATGAAGAGCGAAGAGCTAGATGGCGGCCTCGAGGCGGCCTATCGCAAGAAAGCGCGCGGCGACAGTATTCTGGCGACGATCGAGCGCCTGACGGGGGCGGTTCCTCGTGTGTTTCTGCGGGACGACTCGACGCTGCCGTCGCCGCTGGTAAAGCCGGCCGACGGCCCCGACTCCGATCGCTACCAGGTGATCGGCGAGATCGGCCGCGGCGGCGTCGGTGTGGTGCTCAAAGGGCGCGACATCGACCTCGGGCGCGACGTGGCGATGAAAGTGCTCCGCGACGATTTCGCGGGCAATCCCGAGGTCATCCAGCGGTTTGTCGAGGAGGCGCAGATCGGTGGCCAACTCCAGCACCCGGGCATCGTGCCCGTGTACGAGTTGGGACTGAACGCGCACAAGCAGCCGTTCTTCACGATGAAGCTGGTGAAAGGGGAGACGCTGTCGGCGCTCCTGACAAAACGCGCCACTGCGCAGGAGGGGCGCCGCCGCTTCCTCCGCATCTTCGAGCAGGTTTGCGAGACGATGGCGTACGCGCACACGCGCGGCGTGATCCATCGCGACCTAAAACCGTCCAACATCATGGTCGGCGCGTTCGGCGAGGTGCAGATTGTCGACTGGGGGTTCGCGAAGATCCTGCGTCGCGGTGGCGTCGACGACGAGCGCCGCGCGAAGGAAGCCGCGCCCACGACGACCGTTGTGGAAACCATCCGCTCCGGCAGCGTCGGGTCTGAGTCCTGCGCTGGCTCCGTCATGGGCACGCCCGCGTACATGCCGCCCGAACAGGCGCTCGGCGAAATCGACAAGCTCGATGAACGCAGCGACGTGTTCGCGCTGGGTGCGCTTTTGTGCGAGATCCTGACCGGCCGCCCGCCGTACGGCGAGGGCGACGACTCGGCTCTCGTGCAGGCGGCCGAGGCGCGTCTCGACGGCGCGCATGCCCGGTTGGACAACTGCGGCGCGGATGCGGACCTCGTGCAAATCACAAAGCGCTGCCTCGCGCCCGCGCCCGCCGTTCGCTACAAGGACGCGGGCGAGGTCGTCGAGGTGATCTCCGGCCACCTCGCGGCGGTGGAGGAGCGCGCGCAGAAAGCGGATCGCGCTGCGGCTGTCGCCAAGGCGAAGGCCGCGGAAGAGGCGAAGCGACGGCGGCTGACGGTCGCGCTTGCGGCGGCTCTGGTCTGCGCCGTCGTTGCGACCGCTTCCGGCCTCTACTGGGTGGACAAGGAGCAGCGATTTAGCCGCGAGTTGGCGCTCGTGCCGGTCGCGGACGCCAAGGACGCGGCGCTGTTGGCACACGGCGAAGCGCGCGCGGATCTGTCGAAGTGGGGAGACGCGCTGGAAGCCGCGAAACACCATCTCGCGTCGGCGGAGGCGACCGAAGGCGCCGACGTGGACCAGGCGCGGATGTTGGTTTCGAAGGTACGCCGCGATCGCGAGGCCGCCGAGCAGGCTGCCGCGGCCGCGGCGAAGGACCAAAGACTCGTCTCACGCTTGGAAGAAATCTACACGTGGCGCGGGGAGGATTTCCCCGATGACGCCCGAGCCCAAGCGTACGACAAGGCGCTATCTGGAATCGACGCGGAGTCCATGCGCGCGAGCCCGGCGAAGGCGGAGATCGTCGCCGCGCTCGACGACTGGGAGAAGTTCGATCTCGCGAGTGAGGTCGACCCGGATCCGTGGTGCATCAAGGTGCGTGTTGCGGAGATCGAGAGTCTGAAGAAGTTGGTCAAGGACGAGCGTGAGCCGCGTGACTTGTTGTTGCTCGCAGCGCGGCTGGAACGCGGCGGAGAGACCGAGGCGGCTCGCGAACTCCTTCTGCGGGCGCACAAGGTGGCCCCGAAGGACTTCCGCATCGCGTTCGCGCTCGGCGCAGCGTCCGAGACCAACGATGCACCGCGCTATTTCCAGATCGCGTCGCTCCTTCGGTCCGGCCGCATCGGCACGGACTACGGCTGGGGCGTTTCGATGCTGGAGGCGAAGGACATGCGATCCGCGACGCCCCTGCTCGAGTCGGTGTACGAGCGCGACTCGGAATTCGGCAAGATCCGGCTTCGCCTGGCGAAGGCGACCCAGATGCTGGGTTCGTCGGACATGAACGCGGGCCGGCTGGATGTCGCGAAGACTCAGTTCCGACGTGCTCTGGAACTCGACCCGGACAACGAAAAGGCAAGCATCCAGCTTGGATGGATCCTTTTTCGCACCTCGATCGAGAAACCGGATGTCGACGACGCGATCGAAGCGTTCAGAAACGCCGTACGCCTCAACCCGGAGCATCCGCAATGGCGCCAAATGCTCCTCTCCCACCTTCAAGGAGCCAAGAGGGGGGAAGAGGCCGTACAGATGGCACAGGAGCGTTTGGAATCCCTGTCGGAATCGGGAACCAACGCGGCGCGAAGCATGTGCTTGGCCCAACTCGCGGATTCCTACCGCTCCATCGATCGGAATGACGATGCGATCCGGTCGCTTCGACTAGCGCTCAAGACGAACGGGGGCGAGCCCGCCTATCAGGACCTCTTCAAGATCGCGCGGATGTATTTCGAAAAGGGCGACTACGCCGCCGCGGCTCAGGTGACACGTGAAGCCATCAAGTCATCTGCAGCCCAGCGACGGCTGAGTGCCTACTACTACGATCTCCTCGTGATGTCGTTTCGCAAGGTTGGACGGGCCAGCGAAGCGGCCGCCGCGATTGAGGAGTGCCGGCGTCGCTACGAGGAAATGGCGGTGAATTGGAGCTGGAAGGCACAACTCGCATGGTGGCTCGCGCGGTCTCCGCATCCGGGTGCGCAGGATGGGGAGCGAGCGCTAGAGTTGATCCGGGAAGTCGAGAAGGAAGGGGACAAGGCGAACCCTATCTGCGTAGTCGCAAAGGCGTTGGTCAACGTGCGCTATGGCAACCCCGCGGACTCTGTTGATTGGTTGGAAGCCAGCATGAAAGGGTACGGACCGACCCACGTGACGGGTGCACAACATCGCTGCGTCTTGGCGATGGCGTTGTGGTCCGTGGGTCGAAAGGACGACGCACGCGAGCAACTCGGGATCGTTCGGAAGTTCATGACGACGTGGAAGGTCTATGCGTCCGAATTGGCTCTGCACGACGCCTACCGCCGCGCGCGGGAGATGATCGGGGAGTAGCCGCTACCGGTTCGCGTCGATCTCGCGGATCTGTTCGACGACCCAGGTCATGGCGCTGCTGTTGGCGGCGTCGACAGCGCTGTGCGACTCGGGCGACTGCCACGTGACGATGTCCGTCGTGGTGCCGTCCAAGCGGGTATTCGAACAGCAGTCGGAGGTGAAGAAATCGCTTGAGTGGATCTCGATGTTGTAGCGCACGTGGTCGAACACGACATCCTTGACGTCTTGCAGAGACGATTTGCCCTGAACAGTGACGGAGTCGCACGGTTCGGAGATGTCGACCAGCGGATTCAACGCGGCGGTCTGCAGCCAGTCGGCCACCTCGGTCGAGAGCTCGCACTCCCACAAGAAGCAGATCGCGTCGAGCGAGATCATGTGATCAACGGGGATGTGCGACACCGCCGCGGTCGCGAGGTGCATCCAGTTGGCTCCGTGCGAATGGCCAACCAGCACGATGCGCGTCGGGTTCGCGATGCCGTCGATGTAGTTATCAAAGACGAACTGCATCTCGAACAGGAGTTGGTCGAAGCCGAGGTGGTCGCCGGCGTCGACTGCGCCGTTGTTGTTCGTATCGTGCGCGCCGAGACGGTCGCTGAAGTCGATCGTGTAAAGGGTGTAACCGAGGTCGAGGAAGGTCTGCTCGATCACCGCGCGCGCGCTACCCGGTTCGCCCAGGTACGGGAAATTGTCACCCGACGTGCAGGCGAACGCGCTCACGGCGCCCTCGTGCCCGGAGACGGAGAAGATAACCACGTCCGGCGCACCGTTGGGACGGGGGTGCTGCACCACCGAGGTTTGCGATCCGGTCAATCCGCCACCGCTACCGGTAAGGCCAATGCCGTTGCCACACGCTGCGAGCAGCGTGAACGCAGCGCAGATACCGATCGTGGGCCACCTCATGCCTCCCATTGGTACCAACTATCGGCGGATGGTTCCAACACGACCTGTAAACCACAATGCGGCGCCTCGGCGCGTCCCGAGTGCTAACCGCCCGAGATCGCCTGGTGGATCCAGACTTCATCGCCCTCTTTGAGCTGGGTGTCGGCGACGTCGTCGCGGGGCACGCTCTCGCCGTTCACGATGCAGAGCACGTGCGGGCGCAACTCGCCGGAGTCCAGCGTGAGGTGATAGCGCAGTTGCGGCAACTCGGCGTAGGCGGCATCGAGGGCTTCGGGCAGGTTGCGCCCGCGCACCTCGATGCGATCCGTGCCGACCGCGACCTTCAAGACCGCGGGCAGCCTCAACTCGACGAGGGGCGCGCTGTTCGTCATTCGACGATCGCCGCCGTGACCGAGTAGACCGGCGGCAGATACTCCGCGGCCGTTTGCCAGCTCGCGCCTTCGTCCGCGCTGGCGAACACCTGGCCGCCAGCGGTGCCGAAGTACACGCCGCAGGGATCGCAGCGGTCCGAGGTCATCGCCTGGCGCAGCACGCTGGCGTAGACGTTCTTGCCCGGCAGCCCCTTGCTGAGCTTACGCCACTTGCCGTTTTTGCCCGAACGGTAGACCCGCAGCGCGCCGTCGGTCGCGCGGAACATGTACTGCTCGGGTTCGAGGGGGATGACGTAGCACGCATGCGGATCGTGCGCGTGCACCGCACAACCGAACCCGAAGTCGTACGGCAGGCCCGCGTCGATGCGCTGCCACGTGTCGCCGTGATCGGCCGACCGGTAGACACCGACGTGGTTCTGTTGGAAGAGGACACCCGGCGCCGCCGGATGCACGAGGAGCTTGTGCACTCATGTGCCGACGTCGGATTCTTTGGGCGCGCCGACGTAGTCGGCCACGCACGAGTTGATCGGCGTCCACTTCTCGCCGCCATCGTCGGTGCGAAACGTGCCGGCCGCGGAGATGGCTACGTACATCCGTTTCGGATCGTGCGGATCGATCTGGATGCTGTGCAGGCACTGGCCGCCGGCGCCGGGCTGCCAGTCCTTGCGCGTCTTGTGTTTGTTCAGCCCGTTCACCGGCTGCCACGTCTGGCCGCGGTCCTCGCTGCGAAACAACCCCGCGGGCGCGGTGCCGGCGTAGAGCACCTTCTTCTGTTTCTCCGGCCCGGGCGCGATGACCCAGAGCTTGCCCGACATGTCGAGGCCGTACTGCTTGGAGAACTTTGCCGCCTTCGGGTTCATCTTCGGAAACGCGGGAGGCGCTTTCGCCGGCTCGAACTTCTGCTTCTTGAGTCCCGCCGACAGCGTCGTGGCTCCAAACGTGTAGCTCGACGCGGCGGCATGGATGCGCGGCGCGCTCCGAGTGTCGATCATCGCGTGCGGAACCGACCACCCCTTGAGCAGCGGCCCGGTGATCTTCCAGCGCTTGCGCCCGGTCCCCGACTCGAGCAGAAACAGACCGCGCTTGGTCCCCACACTGAGAATGACCTTCTTCGCCATCGATCCCTCCCGGTCTGTTGCTCGGCCAAACACGTCGTTGCGGTTGACCGCGCGATCATACACACGGGACCGCGCGGCGCGCTATTCGTCCTCGTAGCGCTGGCCCGACAGTCTGTCGTTGGAGCGACCCAACAACGATGACGTAAGACAGCTCCTCCACGATAAGTCGTATCTGCGCGGACGGAGCGTGACCAGATCGCGTCGCGTCTCTATTTGATGCGCGTTGCAACCCGTCGTTTGGCAGCGACGTTGCGGCGTCCCTTCTCGGCACTCGTACCGAAAACGGCCACCGTGAGTCTGTGATAGCAATGAGGTGCGGGTATTTCCTTCCGCTACGTTTCGACGAGACCTGGCCGGACTGAAGTTCATGGTGCGCACGAAAGACCGAGCGCGCTGGGCGAAACGACAGGGATGACGCCCGCAACTATTTCCCCTTCACGTCCTTGGACTCGCTCCAATCGATCTCGAACGTGCCGCTGCCCAGGAAACCGCTGCTCCATTCGCCCGCGATCTTTTTCCAGTCATCTGTGAACTTGCCTTCGCAACGACAGGCGTAGGTTCCTTGCCCGAAGGTGTAGTCGATGTCGAAGCGGATCGTGCGCTTTTTGCGCGCGAACTTCCGCGCGTGCAGGCCGTTGACGTCGTAGGTGTCAAAAAACCGGCCGGTCACCTTTTCGAGTCCGTCGTTGGCCGCGAACGAGACCTTGAACTTGTCGCCCACGCTCACGCCGGGCACGCCGCCCGGAACCTTTCCGACCGTCATCGTGCCTTTCCAGTTGCCGGCGAGTGCGTCCTCACCCTTCTTGGGCTCGCGTGCGCCGGGTGCCAACGCGCGCTCGACGGATTTCACACTTTCGAGGCGTCCGTAGCGGCCGTCGGACGTACGGCGTGTCTTCGCCGCGACGTAAGCGCCCACGTGTTTCTTGAACTTGCGGGCGTCGGCGGCCGCGATCTCGAATGTGCCGGTCGCGGTTTCGAGGCGATAGGGGAACGCCTTGCGGTCTGCTGGCTTGGCTTTGCTTGCACGCACGAATCCGTGGAGGACTCCTTGCGACTGCGCGGTCACCGCACTCTTGCCGGCCACACTGAGCGTGACGGTTTCGCCCGTCTCGCCGGGAGCGGGCACCGTGAGCGAAACGAACTTGCCGCGCAGTCGCCCGGCGGCCTTGTTCGCGTCCGCATCGAGTTCGAGTGAGTAGCGCGTGGACCCGACCTGGATCCAAAACACCGGCGGCTGGTCCTTCTTGACCTTGCGAGGCTCCAAGCGACCAAACAGATGTAGCGCGCCCTTTTCCTTTTTCGCGTCGTCGCCCGGCGGGGCGGCTACGACAAGACTCGAAAACGCGACGAACCAGAGGAAACAAAAACGCATGGGGGAGCTCCTGCGCCGATCGGATTGCGATGGTGGGAACGGACCGGCGCACGGGTCTGCAGCGAGTTTTCCCCAGCATCGGCGCACCCCGACGAGTTCCAGGTACCCCTCCGGCGTGGTGTAACACCGGTGATGGCAGGTGGTTATGTCGATCGAGTGCGGCATGGCTGCCGCAGATCGGGGCGCGTACTGCGGGGATTTCGCAAAACGTGGGACAGTTCGGCGCGAGCGGGCAGACACCCCAAAGGGCCATGAGCTTGACCCCGGAACACATCCTCGAACACGGACCGTTTCTGCGCGGTCTCGCCCGCAGTCTGTTGCGGGACGCGGCGCGCGCGGACGATGTCGTCCAGGAGGCGTGGTTGGCTGCGTTGCGGCGCCCGCGCGAAGTGCGCGATCTGCGCCCCTGGTTGACCGGTGTCGTGAAGAACCTCGTGCGGCGCGACAAGCGCGCGTTCGTGCGACGGGAGAAGCGCGAGAAGCGCGGCGGCGAACGGAGTCTGTCGTCGTCGCGCATGCCGGAAGAGATCCTCGAGCAGGAAGAGGCGCGCCGCCGATTGGTGGACGCGCTCTTGTCCCTCGAGGAGCCGTACCGGACGCCGCTCCTTCTTCGGTTCTACGACGAGTTGCCGCCGCGCGAGATCGCGAAGCGGCTTCGTGTGCCCGGTTCCACGGTGCGGACGCGAATCCAGCGTGGGCTGGAGCAACTGCGCCGGAAGCTCGATGCGGACCACGGCGGCGATACGCGTGCCTGGAGCCTCGCGCTCCTACCGCTCGCGTTTGCGCCGCGCGCTGTTCCCGCATCCACCATCGCCGCCCTTTTGGGAGCCGCGAGCATGAAAGCCAAACTCACCGTCGTCGCCGCGCTGGTCGCCGCGGGGTTGTTGTTTTTCCAACAGGGACGCGCGGATACACCGCAGCGCGTAGAGAGCCCGGACACGGAAACCGCGGTCCTGCCGGTCGCCGATCCGGAAACGGAAACGGAAGAAACCGCACCCGCAGTGAAGACAACCACCACCGAGTCGCCGGGTGTGTATCGCGTACGCGGTGTCTTTCACTGGCGCGGCCGCGCGGAGGCGACGGTGCGCGTGCGAGTCCGTGCCCGTGACGCGGTTGGCGTGTCGCACGTCGAACCCATCGAGTCCGCGGTGGCCGTGGGGCAGGAGTTCGACATCGTGGTCGATCCGCTTTTCGAAAACCGGATGCCCGCGACGCTGGAGGTCGAGTACGAACATCCCGATGCGCAGTCGGGCACGCTCAAGCTCCCGGTGCGCATCGACCCCGTTTCGAAAACACCCGGGTTCGAACGAGTGGATGTGACGCTTCGGCCCATCACTGTGGTCCGCGGACGCGTCCGGAATCCCGCGGCGGCGCCGCTTGCGGGTGCGACCCTCGCCGCATTCCCATTGCACGACGGGACGCCCGAAAACACTTCCGTCGCTCGGGTGCTCTCAACGGCGGACGGCGATTTCGAATTGCGCGTTCCCGGGAGCGGGCCGCATCTCGTTGTCGCTGTGGCGCACGGCCACCGGCCCGCGTCGCGAGTGATCGACGTCGATGCGCAGGAGCCCCCACGGATGCCGCCGTTTGACTTGGTGGCGGGTCAGGCCGTCGGCGGACGGGTGACGTTGACCGGCGCGCGTCCCGCAGCGGAAGCCACCGTGAGTGTCGAGTTGCATCGCGAAGGTCTACCGCTTTCGATTCCCGGTTCGCCGCACGAGTTGCTCTTCCTGGACGGCCGGGTCGAACATCAACTGGTGTTCGCGCTCGCGGACACGGAAGGGCACTTTCGTGTGGCCGGCCTGCTCGCGGCGGACTACAACGTCGTCGTCAGCGGGTTGTCGGCGGCGCACCATGGCCTCACCCACGGAGTCGGGGCGCCGGTGTATGCGCGCCGGGTGCGCGCGCCGATGCAGGGCGTCGATTTCGAGGTGGCCGTCGCGACACTCGTCGTGAGCGTGCGCCACGATGGCGAGCCGCTCGAGAACGCGAAGGTGACGGTCACGCAGCATCGGCGTGACTCTTCGGGCGCATCGAAGTACTCAGGGTGGAAAAAAACGGATGCGGGCGGCCGCCACGAGTTGCTTGTGACCCCGGGTCTGGATTTGATCGTCAAGGTCGAATTCGATGGTTTGCAGCAACAGACCCGCAAGCTGCGCGCACCGGTGGCGGGCCGCCGACACGAACTCGGTATCGATCTGCGCCGATTGCCGCGCGGCGAATTGCGCGTCCTCCTCGAACCGGTTGGCGAAGAGCCGCCGCCCCTGCCGCCGGTCTGGCGTTTCTCGCTCAAGCCGGCCGCTGACCCGAACGCCGATGCGACGCATCGCACGACGACGATTCACGAGGGGGTGTATCGCATCCCGAATCTGGAGCCGGGCCGCTACACCCTGAGTGGATATTCCGGGGAGTACGACGTGCGTCGGCGCGGCCATTACTTCCCGGTGTCCGCCGAGGTCACGGTGACGGCCGGCGTGCCGACGCGGGTCACTCTGCGGCCCCGCCCCGGCGGGCGTCTGTCGGTTCTCTACACGACCGCCCAAAAACGGACGGACATCCCCGCGTTTTGTTGGGTCGAGACCCAGGCTGGCAAGCGGATCGAACAGCGCTGGTTCAAGTACGACGATTCCAGCAACACGATGTGGCAGAGCAGCCTGCCGGACATGCGTGGGCCGGCGTTTGCGCAGGATGTCCTGGAGCCGGGCACCTACCGCGTCCACCTCAAGCCCTATGCCGACGGAGCCGCCGAGATGACCCGTGAGGTCGAGATCGAAGCGGGGAAGACCGCGCACGTCGAATTCGGCGGGTAGGCCGGGAATTCCCCGCCTTCAGGGCGGCCGGGGCAAATGCCGATGGGGCGACAGAGGATATAGCTATGCAGAGTTTCCCCCGGCGTGTTGTGTGTTTGTGCGTACCCGCGTTTCTGCTGCTCGTTTCGTGCGGCGGCGGCGGGGGAGGCGACGGTAGCGGCGGTAGCGACGGCGGCGATGACGGTGGCGGGCCCCTCACCACGGGTGCCGACTTGCAGGATCACATGCCCGTCTACTCGGAGCCGGGTACCGACCTCATCGACGTGTACATCACGATTCGGCCGGAGGACAACCCCGAGTCGGAGGAGGACACCGACTGCCCGTTCATCGACCCGAACGACGGGATCGGGACGACCCTCGACGACGTCGACCAGGACATCCTGAAAAACGACGGCTGCAAGGCCGAAGTGAATCTGATCCTCGAGATCACGGACCTGCCCGGTTCGGGCGGCGACGCGAACGCGGAGCTTCGGCTGCGCGGCGCATCGACGCGGCGAACCGAGCAGAAGTCCTACCGCATCAAGTTGGACAGCAAGGATGCACAGGATCTCTGGCGCGGGCAGCGCGTCCTGAATCTGAACAAGCACCCGTATGACCTCTCACGGTTGCGCAACAAGCTCTGTTTCGATCTCCTCTCGCAGATCCCGCACATCACAAGCCTGCGGACCCAGTTCGTGCGGCTCTACGTGGATCAAGCCGACGGCAGGGGGTTTGTGGACTACGGCCTCTTCACCCACGTGGAGCGGGTCGACGACTATTTCCTCGAAGCGCACCGCCTCGATCCCGACGCCACGATTTACAAGGCCGAGTTCTTCGAGTTCGGACGTCATCCGGACAGCCTCAAGCTCAAGTCGGACCCGACATACGACGAGGACGCGTTTGAGGAGATTCTCGAGATCAAGGAGGGCAAGGACCACGCACCTCTACTCGCGATGCTCGATGAGTTGAACGACGGCGGCACCGACTTCGAGGAGGTCTTCGCGACCTACTTCAACCGGCCGAACTACCTGACGTGGTTGGCCTGCAGCATCCTGTTCGACAACGTCGACACGAACTCTCAGAACTTCTTCCTCTACCGGCCCGACGGAACGTCGACGTTTTATTTCCTTCCGTGGGACTATGACGGCGCGTTCGATTTCTACGGACAGCCCGTTCAGGCCCAGGTGGAACAGCTTGGACGCTGGCAGCGCAGCATCGCCAACTGGTGGGCGGCTACGCTTCACCTCCGCTTTCTGAAGCAGCCGGGTGCGCTCGCGGAACTGACGGCCAAGATGACCGAGATTCGGGATCAGTACGCGTCCGCATCACAGGTGCAGACTCTGATCGACTCCTACACACCGACGGTGCGACCGCAAGTTGCGAAGTCACCCGATCTCAACCAGCTGCCCGTGTTGGATGCATCGTCCACGCAGACCAAACTGGCTGAGTTCGACGCCGAGTGCGCGCGCCTTGCGGCCTTGGTTGCGGCGAAACACCAGCAGTTCTTGGACACGGTCGAACGCCCCATGCCCGTCTTCATGTCCGACAACGTCGTCGGCGCCGACGTCCTATTTCGTTGGGACGAGAGCTTCGACCTTCAGGGCGACGGGCTCACGTACGATTTCCAGCTCGCGACATCGCCGGAGTTCGACGCGCCGAGCATCGTGACGGAGAGCCTCGGTCTGGTCGATACCGTGACCTATAGCTATCCCGTCGCATCCCTTGCTCCGGGCACGTACTACTACCGCGTGATCGTTCGCGACGACAAGAACCCCTCCGAGAACTGGCAGATCGCGTTCGATTCGTACTGGGACGAACAGGCCGACAAGGTTCACTTCGGCGTTCGCAGGATGGTGGTCGAGGCGTCGCCGTGATTTCCGGTTTCTGGCCCCTGGATGGCCCTAAATCGCTGAATTGGCTACACTCCGGGGCGAGGAGGAACTGGTGCCGCGGACAGACGTAGTGCCGCGGAGGAAGTGCTCGCGGGCCTGGTAGCGCATTCGGAGGAGGCCGGTGTTCCTTCAGTGATGCGTTCTTGTTGAGTGAGCGTCGGCGAGCCAAGTGCCGGGAGTCCTCGGCTAGTGATGCAAGACGATCCCAACGTGCTCAGCAGACCGGAGGCTCTGTCGCTTCTCGGCGTCAGTTCCACGGCGACCGAAGCCGAGGTGATGATGGCGTACAAAGCGCAGAGCGGCCCGCTGAAACGCGCTCTCACCTCGGCCGCGACGGTCGGCGAGAAGGACCGATACCGAACCCTTCTTCGGCGATGCGTGCGGGCCCGAGACACCGTTCTCGGTCGGAAGAGTCGTCCCGAACCGCAGTTCACGATCGCGGTCGACACGATTCTCGGCGCGCTGTCGAATCTCTCGTTCCGGGGGCTCGATCGGGCCGGTGCGCTTCGCGCCATGGGGTTGGGGCCGGACGGGACCGACGATCAGGTTCGAACGGCGTTTGCGGAACGATACCGAGCCTTGACGCGGTCCTTGGCCGCGAGCGCCGACGCTCGCGAGATGTACCAACTTCAGGAAGCGCGCCTCAAGATGCGTCGTTTGAGCGCGGAGCTGACCGCGCACGGCGCCGAACGCACGGATGAAGCGCCGGGCGATCCCACGCCCGCCGAATTGCCCGGCGAGACCGACGACCTCGTCGTCGAGGAAGACGCGCGGCCGCCGCCGGTTTTCGGACCGGAGCCTGGCACGCGCGAGGACCGCGGGTCCGCAGATCCTCCCTTGCCCCGCGCGGTTGACCTGGATGCAACACTCACCGACGACAACATCGACACGTACTTTCCGAACGATGGTCGGGACTCCCGCGACGGAACGGACTGACGTCAAAACAGCGTGCGGAGGCGTCGCCTGGCGAGGGCGAGTGCCGTCACGAGTCCCCTGCCGAACGCGGTGCCGCGAAGAACCGTCTCACCTCGACACGTTGCCAGACGATTCGAGCGGTAGCAAGCGGGCCGGCGGCCGGTTCTTCCAACCCGTCGCCGTTTCGCCGGTTATGTTGCCGTCGAGGATTCAGCAATGACGGTTTCGGTGTCGACCCGCTCGCGTTCGTGGCGGAGTGTTTTTGTTCTGGTCGCCGCGGTGGCACTCTGCCTCGGGGCCTGTCAAGACGATGCGTCCGACGCGCCGGCCGGCAAGCCCGCCAACAAGTCCGCCGACCGTGCCACGGTGCCGAGCATCGCCTGGTCGCTGCCGGAAACGTCGGCGGTCACGCCCGTTCGCATCGAGGAGACGGAGGCGGTGGCCGCGGCGCGCGCCTCGCTTGAGTCCATCGTGCGCACCTACGCGCGCGACCCCGACAACCCGTGGGCGATCTGCCACGCGATCTTGGCGCTTGGGACGGAAACCAAACTGACAAACGGCGAGAACGCGATCGACTACCTGTTTGGGACCTACGCGCAGGTGAAGGTCGTTGACGGTCAGTCGCTCGTGTTCTTCCCGCTGCAGAAAAAGCGCACGATCATGGATCCGTCGACCGGGGAGGCGAAGACGGTCGACGTATTCGTCGAAGCGCACCCCGAATTGGTGCTCAAGGCGTTGGCCGAGCGCGGAGCGAAACCCGACCGCGTCGTCGCCGTGGGTGGCGAGGAGTACACACTCGCGCATCTCTACCGCCATTGCCTCCATCGCTCGTGGGTGCTCGGCGGCCGGCTCGGCGTGATGCATTGGAACAACGTCGCGTGGGGCATGCGCGCGCTGGCGACGTGGGCGCCCTCGGATTTGGCATGGAGCGCGGATGGCCGCTCCATGACTCTCGACGGGTACGCGCATCAGGGGTTGCTCAACCTGCTGCAGGTCACCGCGCCGCAGCACCGCGTGATGGCTGGCGGCAAGGCGCCGGGGGAGCCGAAGCCGGGTCTCGATGCGTACACCTGCGGTGGCGCCCACTACGTGTCGGGCATCGGCTACGCGCTCGGCCGCGGTTTTGGGCAAAAAGGCGATCGAGAGAAATTCCGCGAGGTGATCGATCTCGTGTTTTGGAGCTATCCGCGTCGTTTGGAACTCCTGAGTCGGGTTGAAAAGAAGCACCCAAAAATGAAGAGCCTCGTGACGCAGCAACGCTTCAAGTTCATTGGGCACTTCATCGAGTTGACGCACAAACTCGCGGCGATCGGCATGTTCGAGCCGAGCGATGCGGAGAAGCAGCTGATGCGAAGCTCCGTGGAAGATCTCGTGAACCTGGTCGCGCGTCTTGAAAAAGTCGAGCTGCACAAGCACCTGCCGGCGATTCGCAAGCGGGACGAGCAACGTTATCTCGACTACGTGGGCGACTCGGCGCACGCGCTGCACGGCCTGAATCTCGCGACGGGCCACGTGCGCGTTGCGCACTAGCCGCGACCGACTTTCTCCGCGGCCTTGCTAGATTGAATCGTGACGCGGGGTTTCCGCGCCGTCGCGAAGGTCGCCGCTCCTCGGAGGAAGCGCCATGATCGAGTACGAAGTGATCCCGGACACGAACATCATCGAGTTTGTGATCGAGGGCAAGGCCACAAAGGATGAACTGGTCCCGTTGCTCGACGCCACGAACGCGGTCATCGCGGAGCACGGCAAGGTGCGGATGCTCAAGCAGATTCGCGGCCCCGCGCTCGTGACGATCGAGCTCTCCGCGTTTTGGGAGAACCTGCGCTGGGGATTCAAGAACCTGAAGAACATCGAGCGCGTCGCGGGTGTCGCCGACCAGGAGTGGATTGGCAAGATCACCAAGATCGTCGACCCGCTGTTTTCCGCTGAGATGTGTTTTTTCCCGACCGCCGAGATCGACGCCGCCCGTGCGTGGCTACGCGAACCGGCGACCCCCGAAACCGACTAGGCGCGGCGGAAGCGTTAAGTAACCGACCAAGCCGGCCACATCCCAGACGCAACGAACGCATGGCTCCAACGGCGTCAGCCGTCGGGCAAGCTTAACGGCGCGGTCCGTTCACCAGCGCGTCTCGAATGGAATCGACGATCATCGAGAGTTCTTGAGTCGTCCGAACAAACCCGTGACCGGCGCCACCATCTCAGACGCCGCGAACGCATGGCTCCAACGGCGTCAGCCGTTGGGCAGACATCATTGACTTTGCGGTCCGTTCACCAGCGCGTCCCGAATGGAATCAACGATCATCGAAAGTTCGGATGTCGTGACCGCAAAGTGCGGGGTGTATCGCAGCGCGTTCTGACCGCCGTGGATCACGCCGAAGCCCCTCGTGCGCAGGTACTCCTCGGTGCTGTTCGTGCCGTGGGACTTGTACCGCGCAGGATCGAGACTGCATGCGACGAGCAGCCCGGTTCCCTCGACGCCGGTGATCGCGCCGTCCATCTCCGTTGCGAGATCCTTCAGCATCGCGACAAACTCGCGCCCGCGCTCGCGGATGTTCTCGCGCAGCTCCGGCGTCAGCGATTCGAGGACGATCGTGCCGACGTCCATCGCGCGCGGGTTGGCCGTCATCGTGTTGCCGTAGACGCCCGGCTGCAGCATCGCGGCGGTCCTTGGCGCCATCGCGAGTACGGAGAGCGGGTACTGTCCGGCGTTGAGCGCCTTGGAATACGTCTCGAGATCCGGCGGCGTGCAATCCTCAAAACCCGGATAGTCGAGAATCGACAGCACGCCGTGCGTGCGCAAGCCGGCCTGAATCGAATCGACGAGGAGTATCGAGCCGTGCGCCGCGGTCAACTCGCGCGCCGCCTCGTAGAACGCGCGGGTTTGGCCGACGCCGGGGTTGCCCTCGCCCATCACGGGCTCCATGAAGAGCGCCTCGATGAACACGCCATCGTTGTCCGCGTCGCCGAACGCGCGCTTGAGCCCGTCGATGTCGTTCGCGACCACGGTGCAAAGCGGTGTTGCATCGCGAAACGAGGCGAGGCGCTCGCTGTAGACCTTGGAATCCGAAAAGAGCGCCGGCCGCGTCGTGCGGCCGTGAAACCCGCCGCTGAGCGCGAGCCGCCGAATCGGTTTGCCCGCGTGCAAACCTCCAGGATCGGTCATGACCTTCGCATTCAAGTCCGAGATGCGCGCGGCGACGCTCACCGACTCCGATCCGCTGTTCATGAACAGGAAACCCGTGAACGGGCACCCGTCGTCGCGGCGATGCCCGATCTCGTTCTTGAGCGCACGCACCAACCGCATCTGCGAAACACTCGGCGTCATCACGTTCGCCATCGCCTGCGGCCGCGCCATCGCTTCGAGCACGTGCGCCGGCGCGTGCCCTTGGCCGAGCATCCCGTACCCGCCCGAGTCGTGTAACACCGCGCCCTTCAACGTCACCACCCACGGGCCCGCCGCGCCGAGCGCCACATACGGATTCACGAGGTCGCGGCCATAGAAGTTGACGATGCAGTCCTGCACGCGATCGATCTGGTCGGACTCATCGGCGCCCGGCAGATCCGGAAACTCCGCGGCGACCTCTTCGTACCGAGCCCAAGCGCGTTCGATCGCGAGTTCGAGGTTGGGGTCCGTTGCGAGAAAGCGGTCAACGAGAATTCCCGGCAGGCCCTCGGTGACGCGCGTGCCGCCCAGGCTGCGAAGCGCCTCGAGCTTCTCCGTTGCGGTTTTGGGGGTGGGCGTTTGGGTGTTCTTCATCGCAGGGTTCCTCGCGTACGGTACCGACGGAAGGAGCGTATCAGAGGCGTCAGAAGAACCTGAGCGGTCGACTTGCGCTACATTGCCGCGATGGATTTCACGATTCGTTTCGCCCGGTCGAGTGACGCACCGGTTCTGCTTCGATTCATCCAGGGGTTGGCGGACTACGAAAAGGAACCCGACGCGGTGGAAGTGGATGCGGCCACGCTGAGCCGGCAGATCGAACAGGACCCGCCGCCCTTTGAATGCCTGCTCGCGGAGCGCGGCGACGACGCTGTGGGCTTCGCGTTGTATTTCGGCACCTATTCGACGTGGCGCGGCAAGCCGGGTCTCTATCTCGAGGATCTGTTCGTGCCGCCGGAACTCCGTGGCCAGGGCATCGGCAAGGCGCTCTTGTGTCAGCTGGCGCGCATCGCCGTGGATCGCGGCTGTGGCCGGCTCGAATGGGCCGTTCTGGACTGGAACAAGCCGGCGATCGGCTTTTACGAAAACCTCGGCGCACCGCCCATGCCGGAGTGGCGGACCTGCCGGTTGTCCCGGGACGCCCTCGCCGCCGCCGCGGACGGGATGGCTCCCATCAGGCGGGCGCAGTAAGATCGGGCTCAGTAAATGGAACGGCTACGGACGTAATAGGGAGCGACATGAAAACATTCGCAATCGCACTCACGTTGACCGCAGCGGCGGCAACCGCCCAGGCAGACTGGAAACGCCTCACCGGAGACCCCGCACCCAATCTGGAAGCCACCCACTGGTTCAACAAGGCCGAGGGGTCAGCCGTGGAAGACTTCCGCGGCAAAGCCGTTCTGGTCGAGTTCTGGGCCACTTGGTGAGGCCCCTGCAAAACTCAGGTTCCCCACCTGAACAAGCTCCGTGAGAGCTTTGAAGAAAAGGGGTTTCGGATCATGGCGGTTACGAACGAAAAGCCCGAGACGGTTCAGGCGTTCATCAAGAAGAACGGGCTGACCTATCCGGTCGCCATGGTTGACCGCGAGCAAACCAAGGCAAGCTACGGCGGCGGCGGGATCCCGCATGCGTACCTCGTGGCGCCGGACGGCAAGGTCGTGTGGCACGGACACCCGGGCAGCTTGAAGGCCAGCGATGTCGAGAAGCACCTCCGCAGGACCACCGACTTTGGCCTGCGCAAGATCCGTTCGGAAGCAAAGCAGGCGGCGGCCGCGTTCAAGAAGGGCCGTCTCGCCGAAACCGAAAAGCTGGCCACGCAACTCGTTGAGGATGGCGCGACCAGCGAACAGGGACAGACCGACGCGAAGTATCTGCTAAGGCGTGTCTCCGACCTCGTCGGCTACTGGGACCGCACCGCGAAAGAGACGGCGGAGTCGGGTCTCTATGGCCGGACCTTCGACGTCCTTGGGAGGCTGCAAAAGTACTACGCCGGATCGGAGCTTGCGATCAACGCGGCGGAAACGAGCAAGACGCTCAAGGCCGATGCGAGCGTCAAGAAGGAGCTTTCCCTCAGCAAGAAGCTCGCGAAGCTGAAAGACCGGTTCAACGCGGCCGGGAAGGACCGCGAGGACCTCGATTCCTGCCAGAAGAAGGTGCAGAAGTTCATCGACAAGAACGCCGGCACCAAAGCCGCTGCCCGTGCCGAAGCGTTGCTCTATCTCCTTAAGATCGCGGAGCGAAAGTAGCGCGGCTGCGCGCATCCGAAATCGCTCCCCACCGCAATCCATGGGCGCGCCCACTCGGGCGTGCCCTTTTTTTGTCTCGCGTTCCCAAGATCCTCCGGGCGGCGGCCTATCGGGCTTCGCCTGTCCAGCCACTCGATCGGTTGAGAACCCGGATCTTCCGAGCCCCGCGCAGCGGACCCTCTGGAAAAGGCGCGTCCACGGGGACGGGATCCCGGGATTTCGGGCGAATCACCCCCCTGCATCTCTGGCACAAGCAGATACCTTGACGTGTTCCGATGACTCAACTGAGAAACGTTGCGCTGGTCGCCCACGTCGACCACGGTAAGACCTCCCTCGTCGATCAGATGCTGCGCCAATCCGGCGTGTTCCGCGAGAACCAGGAGGTCACCGACCTCGTGATGGACTCCGGCGACCTGGAGCGCGAGCGCGGCATCACGATTCTCGCGAAAAACACCGCGATCCACTGGGGCGACACGAAGATCAACATCGTTGACACTCCCGGCCACGCCGACTTCGGAGGCGAGGTGGAGCGCGTCTTGCAATTGGTGGACGGCGTGCTTTTGCTCGTTGACGCATTCGAGGGGCCGATGGCGCAGACGCGCTTCGTGCTGAGCAAGGCCTTTGACCGCGGGCTCAAGCCGGTTGTGGTCGTGAACAAGATGGACCGGCCGGGCGCGCGGCCCCATGAGGTGCTCGACGAGGTTCTGAACCTCTTCTGCGAGTTCGACCTGCACGACCATCAGTTGGACTTTTCGGTTGTGTACGCCGCGGGCCGCGACGGCTGGGCGGTACGTAACCTGAGCGACGAGAAAAAGGACCTCGGTCCGCTGTTCGACACCATCGTGAATGAGATCCCCGCGCCCAAGGGCGATCCCAACGGCGCGCCGCAGCTTTCCGTGGCGGCGATCGACTACGACCCGTATGTCGGCACCAACGCCATCGGCCGCGTTCGCCGCGGCACTCTCAAGAAGGGTGAGAGTTACGGTCTCAGCCGCCGCGACGGCATCCTCGACAAGGCCACCATCGAGAAGCTGTTCGTCTACGACAACATGGGCAAGATCGAGGTCGAGGAGGTGCCGGCGGGCGAAATCTGCATCGTCGTTGGGTTGGGCGATGTCAGCATCGGCGACACGGTGACCGATTTCGAAAACCCGGATCCGATCCCCGTGCCGCCCGTGGAGAAGCCGACGCTGTCGACGATCTTCACGATCAACACCAGCCCCCTCGCCGGCCAGGAGGGAAAGCACGTTCAGAGCCGGAAGCTGCGCGAACGGCTGTTCCGGGAGACCCGTTCGGACGTGGCGCTGAAGGTCGAGGAGACCGATTCGGCGGATCAGTACCGCGTCTCCGGCCGCGGAACGCTACATCTCGGCATCCTGGTCGAGCGGCTTCGACGCGAGGACTTCGAGTTCGCTGTCGGGAAACCCCTGGTGATCATGCACGGCAAGGAGGAGCCCCTGGAGCGGGTTTTTGTGTCCGTTCCGGAGGAATACGCCAGCACCGTGGTTTCGCTCATCCTGAGGCGAAAAGGCGAGCTCGTTGCGGTAGAGCACAGCGGGAGTCACGCCAAGCAGGAGTTCATCGTTCCCTCCCGGGGGCTGATCGGTTTGCGAACGCGTCTCCTTACCGCAACCCGTGGCGAAGCCGTCCTGAACTCGATCTTTCACAGCTACGGCCCGCACCGCGGCACGATTTCCCATCGCGCCAACGGTGTCCAGATCTCCATGGATTCCGGCAAGGCGATCGCGTTCTCGCTCAACAACCTCCGCGACCGCGGCACGTTCTTCGTCAAGCCCGGCGACCTGATCTACGAAGGCATGGTCGTGGGCGAGAACTGCCGTCCCGGCGACATCGTAGTGAACCCGTGCAAGAAGAAGCCGCTCACCAACATCCGTGCTTCGGGCTCGGATGAAAACGTCGTCCTCACTCCGCCGCGGGTGTTCAGCGTCGAGGAGGCGCTCGAGTACATCGAGGCGGACGAGCTGCTCGAGGTCACGCCGACCTCCTTGCGTATACGCAAACGCATTCTCAGGGAGAGCATGCGGCGAAAGACGGCCCGCGAAGCGGCCCGCGATTGAGCGATACCGCTCGCGTGTCACAAAGCGTCGCAGAACGCTGAGGCCGTGTTTTCCACGACGGGTCAGTTACTGAGATTGTGGAGAACTTTTTTTTCGCAGCAGGGCTACGGCAGTTTCGTCGCGCGACCAGTGCATGAGTGGTGGATAACCCGTGGGTGAGCACGGAAGCCCCGATACAGGCATCGGCCTTGCACTAGAAACCGGCGTCGGCGCAAGCCGGCCGGGTGATTGCGCTGGAATGTCAGGCGCGCCAGTCGGAGCCAACACCGTTGGCTCACTGGCCGTAGTCGGACAGGACTCGCGAGCACGGATGATCCTTGAAAATTTGGGTTGGGTGTTGGGTGCAAGTGACAGCACCGATGCGAGTTGCCGGCCACACTCTGGTCGGGTGACCGAGGCCTCCGAATCGGCCCGCGGGGAGAATTCCCCAAGGTCGAGGTGAATTCATAAGCCAGGAGATCGGAGTCGCCCTAAGAGGCTGGCATCGTTGGCAAGGTGCGAAACCCCAGGAGGGCTGGCAGTCTTGAGAGAGACCAGCCACTTTGATCGCTAAAACCCCTGGAACCCCGCCCGGAAGTGGACCGTAGGGAGCACTTTCGGCCGAAAGGGTATGAGGGGCCGGAAACGGGAAGCCGATTTCCAAGACGATCGAGGAGAAAACCCTGGAGGGGCAAAAACCCAAGAAGGCAAGGTTCGCAGGCGTCTCCTCGGAGACATCTCGGGCCCCTATCTGGATGGAGCTAACCTCTGAAGTCGCGGGTCGGGCCGCTTAGGCGACCTTACAGAACGACAAGAGAGGCGAGACCCTGAGAAGGGTACCGCTGTCCGGGCGGAGCAAGGCCTTGAAGGGTGAATCTCATGGACGCTGCAGCGGCTGACGGGCCGTTGCCAGGCACGCCGGGGCGAAAGCCGCCGAGAGGGTCAAAACCCTGAGGGCGGAAGGTGCCGGGGCATGGAACCCCCGGGTAAACCGGATCCGCGTGCTGGAACGTGTCGCAGAGAACAGGACCCTAGGAGAGTCGGTCCCCCGCCTGCGGGTGGGAGACGGAAGACCAAGTGGGTGTATGCACTTCAAAGACGGGCGAAAGTCCACGGCGGGTGGTCGGTCGTGTCCCTTGGGGCGCGGGCGGCGGTCGAGGATCGGAAGACCCCACGGCGTAAAAACGCGGAGGGGGGCGCGCTGAACCAAATAGGCGCTACGGTCTGCGGGATCCGCGAAGGGCTAGCTAACGTGTAAGGAGTGCGCCGGGTCGCGCGGCAACGTGCGGATCGACAACCCCAGTGTCATCTCAAGACTCTGGAAGGGCGCAGGTCGTTGCATCTCACCCCAACCCGTTTTATAAGCCCTCACTGTCCGACGCGGTCATGGCGAGCCTCCTCCGACGTGGCCGCGTCCTTATTTCTTTTGAGCGGCCCAGCTTCCGCAGCTCTTCGTCGGCTGCGTCGTCGCGGGGGCCTTTGGCCCCAGCTTCCTCCTGGCTCCTCGATCTGCGAAACCTGTGCTCGCTCAAAAGTCGGGTCGTGCCGCTTCGCGGCGACTCTGAGTGCGGGGAGGGGCGACTCTCCTGGTTGTTCGGGTCGTGCCGCTGCGCGGCGACTCTGAGTGTGCCGAGCGTGAAGAGGGGCTTGCTGGGAACTTTTTAGCTCGCGGGGTAAAACGGCCTAAATGGCTGACGATCCGTTGCTTCAGTATCGGGATCGGTTTCCGATTCTCGCCAACTCGACGTATCTGGTTAACAACTCGCTGGGGGCGATGCCGGCGGGGGTTGAGCAGCGGATGTTGGACTACGCTTCCGTTTGGCGGGAGCGGGGGGTTCGGGCTTGGGCGGAGGAGTGGTGGATGTTGCCGGTGTCGGTTGGGGATCTTGCCGCGCCGATCTTGGGGGCGCCCGTTAGCTCGGTTTCGATGCATACGAACGTCACCGTGGCGACCGCGATCTTTCTGTCGTGTCTCAAGCCGACGGAGAAGCGCAGCAAGATCGTCACGACGGCGCTTCAGTTTCCGTCCGTGATGTACGTCGTCGAGCGCTGGTGTGACCAAAACGGCGTCCGTCTCGAAGTCGTTCCCGTGGACGACGGCATCGGCGCCGATCAGCAGCAGATCCTCGACGCGATTGACGAACACACGCTCGCGGTTTCCATCAGCCACGTCGAGTTCAAGAGCGCGTTCATCAACGATGCCGCCGCCATCGCGGGACGTTGCCGCGACGTCGGAGCGTTGTTGTTGCTTGATGTCTTCCAGTCGGCGGGTGTGGTTCCGATCCACGCCCAGGAGTGGGGCGTCGACGCGGCCGTCGGCGGCTGCTTGAAGTTCCTTTGCGGCGGGCCCGGCAATGTCTTCTTGTACGTCGATCCGGCCGTGGCTCCCCACCTCGAACCCGCGCTCACCGGTTGGATGGCGCACCAGGCGCCGTTTGCGTTTGAGCCGGCGCCGACGCGCCTGCGCGACGAACCGGCCTGGCGTTTCTTGAACGGCACTCCGCAGATTGCGTGTCTCTACGCGGCGCGGCCCGGCCTCGAGATCCACAACGAGATCGGCATCCCGGCGATTCGCGAGAAGTCCAAGCGCATGACGGCGCTTTTGTTCGAGGGGGCAACCAAACGCGGCTTTTCGATCTGCGCTTCGGACGACCCCGAACGCCGCGGTGGCACCGTCGCCGTCGATCTCCCGCACGGCGAGCTGGTCGCCAAGGAACTCAACGACCGCGACATCGTCGTGGACTACCGGCCCGGTGCCGGCATCCGCATCGCGCCGCATTTCTACAACACCGAAGACGAGTGCAGGAAAGCCTTGGAATCGATCGACGAGATCCTCGAGACCAAGGCCTATGAAAAACACGAGTCCGTCGCCGGTGCGACGCCGACGTAGCCACCCGGGATGCGCATCTACGACATCTCTCCCATCGTCGACTCCGACATCGCGGTCTGGCCCGGCGACACGCCGTACACCTACAAGGATCTGCTGCGCATCGAGGACGGCTCCAGCGTTCACCTTTCGACGCTGACGTTCTCGTGTCACACCGGCGCCCACGCCGACGCGCCGGGCCATTACGTCGAGGGTGCGCCCGGGATCGACGCGGTCCCGCTGGAGCGCTATCTCGGCCCGTGCCGACTGATCGATGTCCGGCCCAAAGACCACGCGATCCGGCCCGACGATCTCGGGGGCGCGGACATCGCGGGGGCCGAGCGGCTCATCCTGCGCACGCGCGCCGAGGGCGATCGCACCGTGTTTCCCGATCCGCTTACGTGCCTCACGCCCGAGTTGGTGCATTTTGCGGCGGACGCCGGTGTGGTTCTGATTGGGCTCGACTCTCCAAGCGTTGACCGCTTCGACTCCAAGGACCTGCCGAGCCACAAAGCGCTCTACGAGCGTGGCATCGCGAACCTCGAGTGCCTGGAATTGGCCCGTGTGCCGCCTGGTGACTACGAGTTGATCGCGCTGCCGCTGCGCCTGGCCGGCCGCGATGCGAGCCCCGTCCGCGCCATCCTGCGCGGTTGATCCTGCGCGTTTGGCCGCTCTCGTTCGTCTGTTTTGACGGTGGCCGTTCGGGCGCTCGGGCGGGCTTTTGCGAGTTCCGGGATGGGGCCGCTTCCGTAACCGGAATTACAGAGTGCTTTTACGTAAAATCAACCGATGGAACCGAGAGGGGCTCTCTCGGCATCCGCGGCGCGAAACCATGAAATACCTGCTCTCCCTCCTCCTCCTGCTCGGGCTCGCTTTTACGTTCTCTTCGCCGGCGCCCGCGCAGGACGGATGCGGCTGCGAGTGCGGTTGCAGCGTCCTGGAGGAAAGCGACGACTCCGAACTCGACGAGTCGGACGAGGATGACGGGAAGCCCGCGCACAAACAGAGCGGCCTGTCCGGTCAGAACAAGAAGGACGGCCCGCGCGACGACAAGGGTGCGCCGAAGATCAATCTCACCCTCGGTGAGCAGATCCGGATCGCGATCGACCGCGGTGTCGAGTGGCTGAAGAACAAACAGGACAACAGGGGATCCTGGGGCCCGACAGTCGCCAACCGCCTCTACGGCAAGCCAAAATCTGAGGGTCGATACGAAGGCAACTTCAGCGGCCCGACGTCGTTTGCGCTCTACACGCTTGCGAAGTGCGACGTGCCCAAGAAAGACAAACACGTCAAAAAGGGCATGAAGTGGCTCAAGAACAACTACCGCCACAGCCAAATGTGGAACTCCAAGACGACGTGGAAAAAAGGTGCGGGCCACAACCAATCGACTTATGAGATCGCGTCGCTGATCTTGTGCCTCGAAGCCACATACGAGCGCAGCCACAAACTCCTCGGCAAACACACCAAGCGCCGCTTGCTCTCGGACAATGAAAAGAAGCCGCCCAGTCGCGGCAAGATCCCGAAGGACGAATGGCGCTGGATGCACGAGGGCATCATCTACCTGACCCGCGGCATTCCGCCCGCACCGAGGAGGCGTTCCTATAAGGGCTGTCAGAACATCAACGGACTCTGGCGGTACGGTGCGCGGCAACCGAATAACGCGGACTCTTCCGCGACGCAGTTCGTGCTGCTCGGATTGCGTTCGGCTTCTCAAGCCGGTTATCCCGTGCCGGTGAGCGTGTGGTCCAAGGCGCTGAAGGGACTGCGGACGTTCAAGGCCGACGGCGGATTCGCCTATCGGAAGGGTCAGAAACCGAGTGACGGCATGACCGCCGCGAACCTCGCTAGCATGCTGATTTGCAAGGAGCAGATCGAACTGGCTGGCCAGACGGCTCCTGGCTGGGTCGATGGCGCCGTCAAGAACGGACTCGAGTGGCTGGGCACTAGATTCGACGTCGCGAGGAACGAAGGCCCTCACGAAGGCGGCAGGTACCACTACTACTACCTCTATACGATCGAACGCTTGGCCGACATGCTGGGCAAGAAGGAGATCGGCGGGAAGGACTGGTACGTGCGCGGCGCCAAGCTGTTGCTGGCGAATCAGGACGCCAGCGGCGCGTTCGCCGACCCCAGTTGCATGAACCCGAAAGACACACTCGGCACCTGCTTCGCACTGCTGTTCCTGAAGCGCGCGACCCCGCCGGTGTCGACGGGCGGCGGCGACTGAGTGGCCTGCCCAACGGCTGACGCCGTTGGAGCCGTTCGTTCGTACGGTCTGAGATGGTGGCCAGGTCGGTTCGTTCGCGACTAGGCGACGATCGAGGTGCCGCCGTCCACGACCAGCGTTTGGCCGTGAACCATTTTTGCGAGGTCGCTGCACAGGAACAGGACGGCGTCCGCCATGTCGTCGGGTGTGACCAGCCGGCCGGCCGGGGTGCGCTCGAGGGAGCCCTTTAGGATCTCCTCCCGGTTGGGGAAGAACTTGAGCGCATCGGTGTCCACCGCGCCACCCGAGACCGTGTTGACCCGGATGCCGTTCTCGGCGTTTTCGATGGCGAGGTGGCGAACGAGTGCTTCGAGCGCTGCCTTGGATGCGCCGACCGCGCCGTAGAACGGAATCGCGTAGGTCGCGCCCAGGCTCGACACGGCGATGATCGAACCGCCGCGGTCGCCCATGAGCTTGATGGACTCGCGGGCGAGCGGAATCAGCGCGCGCGCGTTGATGTCCATCGTCCAGCGCCAGTCCTTTTCGCGCAGTTGCGTGACCGGCTTCAGCACGCCGAGGGCAGCGTTGGAAACCAGGATGTCGAGCCTTCCGAACTCCTTATCGATCGTCTCGAAGAGGCGGGTGAGGTGCGCTTCGTCCGCGACGTTGGCCTTGACCTCGAGCGGCTCGAGGCCGACCTCGGAGATCTCGCGAACCGCTATGGCGGCCGCCTCGCGGTTACGGAGGTAGTTGAAACAGACCTGCGCGCCGTTGGAGGCGAGGCGCTTGCAGATCGCGCGCCCGATTCCGCGCGATCCGCCCGTGACGAGGGCGAACTTGCCCGTGAGGTCGATAGGCGATTTCATGCGATTGGTCCCTGATTCGGTCCGCAAAGCGGCGTTTCTGAGGCGCCCTGGG
>JAZFYD010000009.1:0-6459 GCA_036443405.1 Planctomycetota bacterium | reverse complement strand
GTCTGACCGTCGAGCGCGGAAATCGCGGCGTCGGTGTCACCCTCGGGCATTTCCACGAAGCCGAAGCCACGCGGGCGACCGGTCTCACGATCGTTGACGATCGTCACGCGGTCCACCTGGAATCCGGCACGCTCGAAATGGCCCTTCAGGGACACCTCGGTGGTGTCAAAGCTAAGATTGCCGATGAAAAGTTTGGAGCCCATTTGGGATCCTTTCCGTTCGCGCAGCTTCCCTCTTCAATCGACGGAAAGGACAGAGACGCGGACAATAAAATGAAGAATACGGGAAAGCTGCAGGGTCGATTCCTGGCCGTGGCGGTCCCTTGCGACTCGCCTACGGTCATAGTGGCGGGGAATATACCATCCAAATACGCACCGCGCGGCTTTCTCGAATCGGTCCCGACAAGTCTCCGGGCGGGGATTTTTCCGCACCGTTTCGGAGTTTTCCGCCATCGGAGCCGTCCTTGCGGAATCGAGGCCGGGTGGGAGGTCCTTTGGCCCGGCACGGATTTGAGCGATGCTCCGCGAGTGCACATTCCCGGCCGGCTGTGGAACAACCCGCTTGGTGAAGCCGCAATTGTTCGGATGCTCGGAGGCCTCGGGCTCGCTCCGAACCAGACCGTGCTCGATGTCGGCTGCGGTAACGGTGAGATTCTCGCGCGGATCCTGGAGCGATATTCGTGCAACGGCGTGGGCATCGATCCGGATCCGGACGAGATGGCGGCCGCCCGGATTCGGCTCGCGCCGCTTGGCCCGCGAGCCCGCCTGCTGGAAGGGACCGTTCAGGACGCGGAACCAAAAGGGCCGTTCGACGCGGCGATTTGCATCGGCTCGACGCACGCGTTTGGCGGACCGGGCGATGTCCTCGAGGCGACGCTCGGGGCGCTGGCTCCCGTTGTCTTACCCGGCGGTCGCCTGCTGATCGGGGAGGCACATTGGCGGCGGCCCCCGGATCCCGACTATCTCGCGGCCACCGGCATCGGCGTCGGCGACTACGTGTCGCACGAAGACGTCATCGCGACGGCTGAGCGGGCGGGGTGGATCCTGCTCGACGCGGTCACGACGCCACGCGCGGACTGGGACCGCTTCGAGGGCGCCGCTCTCGCGTACGTCGAAACGCTGGCTGCAGCGTCGCCGGACGATCCGGAAGCGCAGGCCAAAGCGGACCGATCGCGAGCGTGGCGTAACGCCTACGAAAACTGGGGCCGCGAGACACTCGGGTTTGGCCTCTACTTGTTCCGGAATCCGGACACGTCTGAACGCTGAATTCAAACCCGGCGGGGGCTGCCCTTATGCTTGGCCCGCCCGACCGCACCCAGTCGCCGACCAAACGGACGCCAATCCATGAAGAAGTTCTTGTTCCTCGCCCTTCTCCTTCCCGCGTGCGCACTCGGCCGTTCGGCCGAAAACGAGCCGCTCGACAAGGAAAAGATCGCGCAGTTGCGCGCGGGGACGACCACGTCCAAGCAGGTCGTCGAGCTGATGGGCGCACCCGTGGACATCGTCCAACTCGGCCACAGGTCGGCCTACCTCTACAAACACACCCGCGAAAAGAGCACGGGCGTCATCCTGTTGGTGTTCAACGCGCTCCGCCAGGACCAGCGCCAGGACCGCCTCTGGGTGTTCTTCGACGAGAACGGGACGCTCACGCACTTCGGCTCGACCCTCGAGGCCGAGAACACCAGGATCGCGTGGCCGCTGCGGGACATCTACAAAAAGGGCGAGGCGGAGACCGCGACCGACGAGTCCAACACCCCCGCTGACGACTCCACCGAGACCATGGACAAGGGGCAAGAGCCCGCGAAATGACCCGCCGCAGCCTCGTTGCGCAGCTCGCGCTGCCTCTGCTGTTCGCGCTTTCGGGCTGCGTCACGTACCAGCAGACCAACGTCAATGAGCCGTTGGACGACGACCTGATCGCCGGGCTGCCGGCGGGTACGGACCTCCAGGTCTGTCTCGATCAGCTCGGGGCGCCGATCCGCGTCTGGCAAACCGAGCATGGGAAGTTCGCGATCGCGTACGGCTGGATCTGGACGCGCGGCTGGGGCGTGAGCGCGGCTTATCCGATCGCCCCGTTCGTGAACCCCTCGCTGCGCCTCGCCGACGACGTGCGGAAGCTCCGCGGCGGCGTGTTGTGGTTCGACGAGGACATGAAACTCCTCGAGGCCAAGACCGGCCTCCTGTCGGATCTGCTGCCCGGACGCCGGCGGCCCGACGACGTCGATCTGCTGGACGAGTCCGCCAAGTAGGTGGGCCGAAGGGTCAGTCCGAGGCGCAGGCCAAGGCCGAAGCCGGGGGTGAAGCGCATCATCCTGGGTCACCTGCATTCCCTGCGAGCCACAACTCGGACCGCGCATCGATCCGATAGGTGAGCCGGGTCATGCAGCGGGTTTTCGGACTGACAATCTTCCTGGGCGCTTTCCTGCTCTTTCAGGTTCAGCCGCTCATCGCACGGCACATCCTGCCGTGGTTCGGCGGCGGCACCGGGATCTGGACGGCATGCATGCTGTTCTTCCAGATCGTGCTGCTGGCGGGATACGCCTACGCCCATCTGCTGACCACCCGGGTGGCGCCGCGCAAGCAGGTGCTCGTGCACTTCGGTGCGCTGCTTCTCGCGCTGCCGTTTCTCGGGATCGCGCCGGGTGCCACATGGAAACCGACCGGCGAGGAGTCGCCGACACTCCACATCCTGGCTCTTCTGCTGACACACATCGGCGTCCCGTTCGCCGTGCTGTCGGCGACGAGCCCGCTGCTTACGAAGTGGTTCCACGGTCTCTGGCCGGAGAAAAACCCGTACCGGCTCTACGCGCTTTCCAACGCCGGCTCCCTGCTCGCCCTGTTCAGCTACCCGTTCGTCGTGGAGCCGGCGCTTCGCCTGAGCGCGCAGGCGAATTGGTGGGCTGCGGGATTTGTCGCCTACCTCATCGTGTGCGCCGCCTGCGCCAACCACGTTCGCCGCAGCAGCCCGGCGCTTGCGCCAGGGCACTCGACTCAAAAGCCGACGCTCGCCGAGAAGGGCGAGACGCCGACGCTTCTGTGGCTCGCGCTTGCGGCGACCGGCTCGACCCTGCTTCTTGCGACGACCAACCGCATCAGCCAGGACCTCGCCGTTACACCGTTTCTCTGGGTCCTTCCGCTGGGCATCTACCTGCTCTCGTTCATCATCACCTTCGACCACGAGCGCTGGTACCGGCGCGGGCTGTTCATGCCTCTGCTCGCGGTTGCCTCGCTCGGTGTCGTCTGGATGCTGAATCGGAGCGTCGATCTGGAGATTTGGCACCAGGTCGCGATGTACTCGACGATGTTGTTCGCGGGAACGATGGTGTGCCACGGCGAATTGGTTCGCAGCCGGCCCGATGCGCAGCACCTCACACGGTTCTACCTCGTGGTTTCACTCGGCGGCGCGGTCGGCGGGATCGCGGTCGCCGGCGTGGCCCCGATGATCTTCCCCGACTATTGGGAATTCCCGTTCGCGATGTGCGCCACCGGCTTCCTCGCGATGGTCAGCGTCTATCAGGAGCACGACTTGACGCTCTCCCTGCGGGTGCGCCGCGGACTCTGGGGCGCCGGGATCGCCGTGCTCCTCACGGTCACCGGCGGCTTGTTCTGGAGCACCGTCCAGTCGTTCGAAAACACCGTCGCGATCAAACGCACGTTTTTTGGTGTGGTCCGCGTCAGGCGCACCGAAGCCACCGTCGGCCCGCTGCTCACGATGCTTCATGGGCGCATCAGCCACGGATCCCAGTTCGTCGAAACGGACAAACGACAGATCGCCACGACCTACTTTGGCGTCGACAGCGGCATCGGTGTCGCGATTCGCGAGTACCGGAAACTGATGCAAGAGGAAAAGCGGGGCCTCAACATCGGCATCGTCGGGCTCGGCACCGGAACGCTGTGCTCCTACGGCCAAGAAGGCGACCGGATCTGTTACTACGAGATCGACTCCGCGATCGAGGAATTCGCTCGCAACTACTTCAGCTATCTCGACGACTGCCGCGCGGAGGTCGAAGTCCGCTACGGGGACGCGCGAATCCTGATGGAGCGCGAGGCGCAAGAAGGCTCACGGGAATACGACATCCTCATCGTGGACGCGTTTTCCGGCGACGCCGTTCCGGTGCACCTGCTCACGGAAGAGGCGGGCGCGCTCTACGATGGCCACCTGAAAAAGGGCGGCCTGCTTGCGCTGCACGTTTCCAATCGCCATCTCGATCTGCCGGCAGTCGCGCGCGGAATCGCGAAGACCACCGGGCTCAGGTCGGTGCGCATCCTGGCGCCGAGTGACCGGCGCTACGACGGCATGGACTCCGATTGGGTCATCCTCACGCACAACGAGGCTTTCCTGAACGCCCACGCGGTCGCGGTGGCGGCGACGCCGTGGTCGTCCACGGAGCGGGAACCGTTGGTCTGGCAAGATGACTTCTCGAGCATCTGGGCCGCGATGCCGCCGACGCCGGAATCCGGCAAGTGGGCAAGCGCCCCCAACGCCGGACGGTTCGTGGTCGACTTTGCCGGGCTTCTCACCTACGAGGACCGCAAGAAAGTCGACGAGATCTGCCGAACGCTCCACCACGACACGAACGGGCATTTCGGGATCCTGGCCATGACGATCGAATCGCCCGCGGCGGTCGGCAAGCCCAAGAAAACCCTCGCCGAACTCGGATCGGACTTCTATCACGGCACGAAGATGAAGCGCGAGCGGAACGACCGCGGCCTCCTGCTCCTGGTGTCCGCGGAGGACAACAAGGTCACCGTGCAATTGGGGCCGGACTGGGAGCCCGAGGCCAAGGAAATGATACGCAAGATCCTCGTGAAGACGGCGGCGGCGGGTCTGACCGCGAAAAAGCCGTCGCTCGGCATTCGCGTCTGCGTGGAGAAGCTCGACCTGTTTGTTCGCTGGCGCCGCGAAAAGTACATCCGCGCCGCAGCCGCTGCAGCGGCCGCCGAGAAATAGCTGGCCACTCCGCGGTAGCTTCGCATCCAAAGCGGCGGTACTTTTCTGGGCGAGGAGCCCAGATGGTTACCAACCCGCCCGCCGATTCGCCGCGCATCGCGCCGTATCTCTATTACGAAAACGTCGGAGCCGCGCTCGAGTGGCTTGCGAACGCTTTCGGTTTCGAAGAGCGCCTCAAAATGGCCGACGACTCGGGCAACGTGCTCCACGCGGAGATGGCACTCGCGGATGGCGGCATCATGCTCGGACATCCCGGACCGGACTATCGCTGTCCGCGCAAGACCGGAGTGAGGAACTGCGTCGTCCATGTGTATGTGGATGACGTGGACGCGCACCATGAACGCGCGAAGGCGGCGGGCGCAACGATCACGGCCGAGCCGGCCGACCAGTTCTACGGTGATCGGCGCTACATGGCCGAAGACCTCGAGGGCCAGGTTTGGAACTTCTCGCAACATGTCCGCGACGTGTCGAGCGATGAGATGAAACCGCCGGAGGAGTGAAAACCAAGCCCATCGCGAGGCTGCGGCGGGAGCTGGCGGCGGGCTTTCACTTCGCGGGTTTGGTGACGGCCGCGGACTTGGTTCCCGCACCTTCAAAGCGCCACTCCGTTTGGCGGAACACGCGATCCACGAGGCGGAACAGTGCGGGATCGTACTTCGCAAGCTCTTCCCGTGTGTTCACGTGGTTGTGGATGCCGTTGGGTTTCGCCACCTCGAGATTCGCGTCGAAATACGACTGCACCGCCTCCGCCCAGTACTCGCCCATGTCCGTCATCGCGTAGGTCTTTTGCCAGAGCTTCTTCTCTTTTGCGCGCGCGAAAAGTAACTCCAGCTCCTTCTCGAACATCGCGTCGACCGTATTCAGTGCCATCAAATGAATCGTGTGCGCGAATTCGTGGATCAGAATGCTCTCGCCCTTGTACCTGTCGCCCTTGAGCCCGAGCAGGTTCTCGGTAGCGCAACTCGTCGCCGGCCTCGCTTTCGTCGCACCAAGCCCACGCGCACGCTTGTCCCAATACGCCTTGGGTTTGAGTGTCGCGTGCTCCGGGATGTCCGTCGTCACCTCGTCCGGCGCCATCACCGCGACACGCACCTTTGCGCGAATCAGCGCCCGGCGCACGTCCGGCCGTTTCTCCAACATGCGATCGATCAGCCGTCCGGCTTCCACCAGGGCCGCGTCCGGGACCTTTGCAGAGCTGACGACGGGAAGGCCACCCGCGCTCAAGTGCTTCTCATAAAACGGCGCGAGGCCAAGCGCCTTCGGGACCGGCCCGACCTTGGGCGCGCCAGCCAATGAAACGGCCGCGAAGAGAGTCACCGTCGCGAGGCACGCCAGACGCCGAACGCACCGCGGCATGGGTCACGCGCTCCAAAGCGCGCGGTGGGGCTCGTTGCGGATGAAGAACCCGTAGCAGAGCACCAGGAGAGAGCGCCGCTCACGCACGCCCTTGGATTTGAGGAATGGACGCAGCAGCTTCGTGGCCGCACCCATTCGATAAAACGGAATCGT
>JAZFYD010000008.1:0-39464 GCA_036443405.1 Planctomycetota bacterium | reverse complement strand
CGCGAGGATGGCGTTGGGGGAGAGTGATCCAAAGCTCATCGCGGAGATGTTCAATACCGACGACGAGTAGGGGTGCGCGCAATCCGGACCGCCGATGTCGACACGGAAGGTCTGCGACGCGTTCTTCACGACGGGCTTGGGCATCATCGAGTGGGCGAGCCACGCGTAGGTTTCGGCATAGACGTCCACCTCGGTGCCGAACGGTTTCTTGTCCACGACGTTCTTCGCGCGTTGATAGAGCAGCGAGCGGGTGTCGCGGTTGAACGGTTCGCCCTCGGTGTTCGACTCGACGATGTATTGGCGAAGTTCGGGTCCGATCTCTTCCAACAGGAAACGCAGGTGCCCGATCACGGGGTAGTTCCGCAGGAGACTGTGGCGGGTCTGCATGAGATCCCAGGTGCCAAGGCCCACGAGCGGAAGCGTGAGGAGGAGTCCCCACCACCAGCCGAGAACGAGGAGGAGCCCTGACACCACGATCAGGCCGAAGTAGACATGGGTCCGAATCTCGCGGATCGACATGCCCGTCATTAGCGTGTCTGCGCGACCTGTTGGCAAGGGGCACCGGGTGGACGATCTGCGAGCCCGCGTGCGAACGTCCCGGCCCGCTTCTAAAATGGCGGCTCGCGTTGGCATGACCGTTCCCAACCAAAACTCCTGGCCGGCGGGCGCGCGGGCCATCCTGCACGTGGACATGGACGCGTTCTATGCGTCCGTCGAGGTGCGCGACCGGCCCGAACTTCGCGGCCGGCCGGTGATCGTCGGGGGGAAAAAGGACGCGCGCGGAGTGGTGAGCGCAGCCTCGTACGAAGCGCGGGTGTTTGGGGTGAAGAGCGCGATGCCGCTGTCCGTGGCCGGCCGCCTCTGTCCCGGGGGCGTGTTCCTGCCGGTGCGCATGAAGCGCTACCTCGAGGTGTCGCGCGCGGTGTTTCAGATCTTCGATCGGTTCACGCCGCTCGTGGAGCCGCTCAGCGTGGACGAGGCGTTTCTGGACCTCACGGGCACCGAGCGGCTATTCGGCGGCCCGATCGCGACGGCGCACGCCATCCGCGCCGCCATCTCGGGCGAGTTGGGCCTCACCGCATCCGTCGGCGTGGCACCGAACAAGTTCGTCGCGAAGATCGCGAGCGATCTGGAGAAACCCGATGCGCTTGTCGTGTTCGCACCCGGAATAGTCGCCGAGAAACTCGCGCCGTTGTCCGTAACCCGGATGTGGGGCATCGGCCCGCGCGGAGCGGAAGTGCTCGAGCGGGCGGGCATCAAGACGTTTCGCGATCTCGCCGGCGCGGGCGCGGAGCGGCTGAAGCCGCTGCTCGGTCGATCGGCCGACGGGTTCGTGGCGCTCGCGCGCGGAGAGGATGCACGTTTGGTCACTCCGTCGCGAGCCGCCAAGTCCGTTGGACACGAAACGACTTTTTCGGCGAACATCCGCGACGAAACAACCGTGCATGACACGCTGCTGGCGCTTGCCGACCAGGTCGGCGGCCGTCTGCGTCGCCAAGGGCTGCGCGCCCGCACCGTCCAACTCAAGATCCGCTACGAGCCGTTCGACACCATGACGCGGCGTGTGACGCTTGACGCGCCGACCTGCACGACACACGGGATCTTCGACGCGGCGTGGGCGCTCTTTCTCGCCAAGACGCGGCGTGTGTCGCGCCCGGTGCGCCTGCTCGGTGTGTCGACGTCGGGATTCTCCTCCCAGGGGCTCCTGTTTCTGGATGCATGGGAGACCACCCAGATGGCGGTGGAGACGGCGGTGGATAAGGTGCGCGGGCGGTTCGGGCGCGCGGCGCTTCAGCGTGGGAGCGTGTTACGATCCCGGAGCCGTGACCCAGGACGGAAACTGGGCCCGGAGCAGGCCAAAACGGACGCTCCTCGCGATTGGAACGACACGGACGGCTCCCGGCGTCGTAAGAAAGGTGCGGACGGCACCGGCTCTCAAGAACACCCGGAACACCCGTGACTCAGCGACGCATCCTCGTAACGTTCGGTCTCCTCGGCGCCATCGCCGGCATCGCCCTGCTCATCTGGCTGCTCTCCCAGGAGAGCCCGCGGCCCGATCTCCCGGAGTTCGTTGTCGAATCCGAGGTCATCCACGCGCCGGCAATCAAAGCCCCGGAAACCGTCCCTCAAGACGGCACATTGAGAGGCAAGGTGATCCACGGGGTGAGCGGCGAGCCGATCCGTGGCGCGCGTGTCATGGCGGTGGCGCAGTACACCCAGATCGGCGAGGACGGGAAACCCATCTGGGGCCACATGAGGGCCAAGAAGAGCGGCCTCAGCGACGCCGACGGGATGTTCTCCCTCGAGAAACTCCCGCCCGACTACTGGAACCTCTGGGTCGAAAAACCCGGGTTCGGTTTCACGAGCATCCCGCGCGCGAAGTTCGCCAACGATCACGTGGTCAAACTGTTCCCCGGCGCCAGCGTGCGCGGTCGAGTGATCCTCCCCGATGGCGGTCCCGCCGAGGGCGTGAAGATCGAATACACGCCGCAAGGAACGCAGTCGGAGGTGTTTTCGCGCTTCCGGCGGAAGGCCTATTTCACCGTCACGGATGAGACCGGCGGGTTTTCCTATGACGGACTGCCGCCGACCAAGTTCACGATCGAGGTGTATCCGAAGGACTATTTGCCGGCGCCGTGGAAGTTCGAGCCCGCGCTCAAATACGGTGAGGACCGCGACCTCGGCGTGCACCGCCTCGATGGCGGGTTCGGCATGACCGTGAAGGTGTTGCTCCATCGAAGCATGACCGGCGTCCCCGATGTCACAGTCAACGTGCGTCCGATCGGCGATCCGATGCCGCGCACGACGACGGGGCAATCGCGGATGACGGACGAGTCCGGCATCGCCAGGTTCCAGGGGCTCGGCGGCCAGGTCATCGAGAAACCGTACTTCAGCGTGACCGCGACGATCCCCGGCCAGGGCATCGTGATGCCCGACGAGAAGCGGCTGATCGGACCCGACGAGACGATCACGATCTTTGTGCGCGAGTCCGGCATCGTGAAAGGCCGCGTCGTGAAACCCGGCGGCGAGCCGCTTCCGCACTTTTTCGTTCACATGCAAGCGACGTCGCACCGGACCGGGCCGCCGACCCACGGAAGCGGTGAGGACGGCGAGTTCACGGTCTACAACATTCCGGAGGGCACCTACAGGATCCGGATCCAGGACACCCGCAAAGAGTTCCAGGATCACTGGGTCGAGGGGGTGCAGGTCGCGGCGAGCGGCGAAACCGACATCGGAACGATCGTGATGGAAGAGGGCGCGGAGATCGCCGGAGTCGTTCGCCGTTCCAACGGCAAACCGCTCGACAGACGCGTGCGCGTGGTGCTTGCCCGCAAGGTCGGCAAGGATTTCCAACACCTCCAGATCGTGTACTGCGACAAGGAGGGCACCTACCGTCTGCGTGGTCTTCCGAGCGGCAGCTTTGTCCTTTGGCCGGACGACATGACAGCGACCAACGATCCCGTTCCGGTGGTCCTGGCTCCGGGCCAGGGGTTCCTGGAAAAGGATCTCGTGCTGGTGGGGGAGGGGCGACTGAAGCTCTGGTTCGAGGAGGAGATCGACGGGGAACTCAAACCCGTGAGCCGGCCTCCGTGTTATCTGGTTCGCCTCGGCACGACCAAGCGCATCCGGTTTCTCGGATCGGGACACCCACTCAAACCGGGCAAGTACGAGGTCCTGGTCACCGTGAAGCTCGAAAACGGCGTCAAACGTGAGCATTCGGCCGGGGTTTTCGCTGTGAAAGAGCTCGAGGACATGGCGGACTCGACGGACCCGAAGATGAACCCCACCGGTAGGTTCGGCGAGAGACCTAAGGGTTTCGTTCCGGAAGGGTCGATACGGATTCGGCTGGACAAGGTCCGTTATGACGCCCAAAAAAGAGCCGACAAAGAACGCGAAGACGAACGCAAAGCAAACTCAAGAGACGGTGGTTGAGGCTGAAGACCGTCGCAAGAGTGCGACTCGCCGTTCCACCGAGCGCCGTGCGGGCGAGGATCGCCGCAAGGAGTCGACGGCCGTGGCAGACGACAAGCGAAGCGGGTCGGATCGCCGCACAAACGGCCCCGACGGCGAACGCCGCAAGGTTGAGCGCCGCATCAACGAGTACGTCCTGACCTCCGACGTCTTGGAGTTCATCAACGCGGTGAACAGCTTCAAGAGCCGGCACCAGAAGCCCTTCCCGACGTGGACCGAGATCTACGAGATCTTCGTGAGTCTGGGCTACACCAAGGATTAGCCCGGATCGGGCTCGATCTCCCTGGGCGACTCTTCTAGGGATGACACCCTAGCCGGACTCACCACCCCCGCCTCGCGCTGGCCCGAATCGGACCGGGCCCTTAGAATCCTGCGCCTATGCAACTCAAGGCTCTCAAGGCGCCCGGGGCGAGTCATCGCACCGACGCATTCGTCGTGTTTCGAACCAAGGGCGGCGCGAGAAAACTCGCGGCAGTGCCCGATGCCGCGCTGCGCAAGGCCGGCGAGGCTGCGCTGAAGTCATCCGAGTTCGGCGGCGGCGCGGGGGAGACGCTCCTGCTGCACGGCGGCAGCAACGGACGGCGTCTGGTGCTGGCCGGATGCGGTGATTCCAAGAAACCGAGCGGTGACGACCTGCGAGCTGCCGCGGCCTCGGCCGCCCGCGCCGCGAGCGGTGACAACATCAAACGCGTGACGTATCTCAGCCCCGGCGGCGCCGCGGAAGCGGGCCTTGTCGCCGAGGGTGTGGGCCTCGCCCTCTACTCGTTCGATGCGATGAAAAGCGGCAAGGCCAAGAAGGTCGCCGCGTGCGAGGTCGCTCCCGAGTCGGGCAAGAGCGAGGGTGTCGCCGCGGCCGTCAAACGCGCGAACGCCATCGTCGCCGGCGCGTGCCTGACACGCGATCTCGGCAACCTGCCGGGCAACGTCGCCAACGCGGCGTATCTCGCCAAGCGCGCTCGCGAACTCGCCGGCGGCGGCGTCACCGTCAAAGTGCACGACCGCGCGGGCATCAACCGTCTGAAGATGGGTGCGTTTGCCGCGGTCGCTCTGGGCAGCGCGAACGAGCCGCGGTTCATCGAGATGAAGTACCGCGGCGCGAAGAAGAGCGCCCCGACGATCGCGCTCGTGGGCAAGGGCGTCACGTTCGACACCGGTGGCATTTCGCTCAAACCCGGCGCCAAGATGGAGGACATGAAGTTCGACATGTGCGGCGGCGGAACGGTCATCGGAACGATGCACGCGATCAAGGCGCTCAAGCTGAAGGTCAACGTCGACGCGTACGTTCCCGCGACCGACAACATGCCCGCCGCCACAGCGTATCGGCCCGGCGACATCGTGACGGCGCGCAACAAGAAGACGATCGAAGTCATCAACACCGATGCCGAGGGACGCCTGCTCCTCTGCGACGCGCTCGCGTACGCCGCCGAGAAAAAGCCGTCCTGCCTCATCGACCTCGCGACCCTCACCGGCGCGTGTGTCGTGGCGTTGGGCGATGTGGCGTCCGGCCTGTTCAGCAACGACGATAAGTTGCGCTCCGATCTCGAGGCCGCCGGGAAAGCCGTAGGCGAGATGGCCTGGCCGCTCCCACTGCACGAGACGTTTACGAAAATGATGCGAGGGACCTACGCGGACTTAAAGAACAGCGGCGGCCGGTGGGGCGGCGCCTGCACCGCGGCGGCGTTTTTGGAGCAGTTCGTGGCGGATTGCACGTGGGCGCACATCGACATCGCCGGTGTGGCTTGGACCGAGAAGGACAAGGGCTATCATCGGGTCGGGGCGACCGGTTACGGTGTCCGCCTCTTGGTGGAATTCCTGTCGCGCCGTGCGGAAAGCTGAGCGGAGAGTTGATTTGACGAACGAGCAGCTATGGCTGCGAGGGCTGTTGTGAGCGAATCTGGTCGCCTGAAGAAGATCCTGAACGCATTCCAGGGGCGGACCAGCGCCCTGATCCAGGTTCACAACAACCCGGATCCGGATGCGATCGGGAGCGCCGTCGGGCTGCGCGATCTGTTCAAGAAGTTCCTGAACGTCGAGTCGCGCATCGTATTCGGCGGCATCGTGGGGCGCGCGGAGAACCGCGCGATGCTGCGGCTGCTCGAAATCAAGATCGTCCCCGCCCACAAGGTGGATTACAGCGAGGCCGATCTGCTGGCGCTCGTCGACACGCAACCGGGGTTGGGCCACGATTCGATCCCGGACTCGCGCAAGCCGGACATCGTGATCGATCATCACCCGCCGCGCTCCGAATTCGACGGCATCGGCTACTGGGACGTCGGCCGGCCGTACGGCGCCACATCGACGATCGTCTCGGAGCTCTATCTCGACAACAAGGTGCCGATGACCGAGCAGGTGGCGACCGCGCTCCTGTACGGCATCAAGTCCGATACGCACGACCTCGGCGAGGATGCCAACAAGCAGGACCGCGAAGCGTACGTGAGACTGCTCGACCAGGCGGACACCTCGATTCTGGCGCAAATCGAAAACGCTCCCGTACCGCCGCCGTATTTTGCGGTGTTCAAACGCGCGATCGAAAACGCCATCGTGTACGACTTCGCGTGCGTGTCGCACCTGGGCAAGATCGACAACCCCGACATGGTCGCCGAGGTCGCGGACTTCTTGATGCGTTGCGAGGATCTGCGTTGGACCATGGTCACGGCGATCTACGGTCACACGCTGCATCTGTCCCTTCGCTCGGTAGACAAGAACGCGCACGCGGGAAGCGTCGCGCGCAAGGCTGTCGGTGTGATGGGTTTCGCGGGCGGCCACGGCCGCATGGCGGGCGGGCAGATCCCGCTGGGCGACGCGGACAAGAAGACCCGGATGGAAGTCGTCAACGCCGTGACGCAGCTCTTCCTCGACACGGTGAAAGCGAAACGCACGCTCAGCCGGTCGCTGGCCGAGGGTGTGCTGCCGGACGAGACCGATACGCGCGGTCTTTTCGAGTGACCGGAATGGGGGAGTGGCCTCCCTTTGGCGGCGACGATCTGCCGCGAAGCGGAGACGACGCGCGGTTCGTGATTCTGCCCGTCCCGTATGAGGGCACGGTCACCTATCGCAAGGGCACGGCGGCAGGCCCGCGCGCGATCCTGGCAGCCTCATCGCAGATCGAGTTGTTCGACGAGGAGTTGGGACTCGATCCCATGCGGGACGGCGTGCAGACCTGCGACGGTGTCACGACGGATGAGATGCCGGATGCGCTCGCCGGCCAGCTCGAGCCGCGTGTGCGCGCGCTCCTGGACGCGGGCCGCATCCCCATTTGCCTGGGTGGCGAGCATTCGATCAGCCTCGGGCCGATTCGCGCGGCGGCGCGGGCGTTTCCCGGGCTGGGTGTGCTGCAACTCGACGCGCATCCCGATCTGCGCGACGAGTACGAAGGCACGAAGTTCGGGCACGGTTGCGTCATGCGACGTGCGCTTGATCTAACGGAGGTCGCCCGGTTGACCAGCGTGGGCTTGCGCGCCGTTTCGGGCGAGGATGCCGAGGCGATGGGGGACGAACGTGTGCGGCCGTTTTTCGCGCACGACCTACACCGGCGCCCCGAGGCCGAGTGGATCGACGACGTGGTGGCGACGCTGCCGGAGACGGTTTACGTGACCATCGACGTGGACGGTTTCGATCCGGGCATCGTGCCCGGCACAGGGACGCCGGAGCCGGGGGGCCTCACTTGGTGGCCCACGATGGCATTGCTGAAACGCGTCTGCGAGACGCGGCGGGTTGTCGCGTTCGATGTCGTGGAAGTGATCCCCGAGCCCCCTTCCAGCATGTCCGAGTTCGCGGCGGCGCGATGCGTGATGAAAATGATCGCGTATCTGTCGGTGCGCGACGCGGGGGCGCCGGCGAACGAAGGTCCCTGAATGAGAATCCGGTTCGCGAGCCACGGCATCGAGTTGGAGAAGGGTCTCCTTTGGCTCGACGCGACCAAACCGAAACCGGTCGCGGTCGTTACGCACGCGCACGGCGACCACACCGCGAAACACGAACGGATCCTGTGCACACCCGAGACGGGCGCGTTGATGCGGCGACGGCTCGGCACGGACTCCGAGTTCCTCGAACTGCGATACGGCGAAACCATGCGCGTAGGGGACCTCGAGGTGTCGCTCTATTCAGCGGGGCACATCCTGGGTTCGGCGATGGTGCTGGTTCGCGGTCCCGGCCGCAGCCTGCTCTACACGGGTGACGCCAAACCCGAGGGCGGCCTGACCTGCCCGCCGGCCGATCCGCAGCACGCCGACATCCTCATCACCGAGGCGACGTTCGGTAGATCGGACTATCGTTTCCCCCCCGCCGAAAAAACCCGCGCCGAGATGATCTCGTTTGCGCGTGAATCGCTGGACGGCGGATCGGCGCCCGTCTTCTTGGCCTATTCGCTCGGCAAGGCCCAGGAGGTCATGGCCGCACTGTGCGCCGCGGAGATTCCCGTCGCGGCTCACGGCGCGCCCTGGAACCTCTGCGACATCTACCGGCGGCTCGGGTTCACGTTCCCCGGTTCCCGGCGGCTCTCCAAAAAGGACCGGCGCCGGGCGGCGATCGTCGTGCCGCCGCGGTTTCTGAAGTCACCCGAAGTCCAGGCTCTCGCACCGCTTCGTGTGGCCGCGGTCACGGGCTGGGGTGATCGGGCCCGCGCGCCCGGTGTCGAGCGGGCATTCCCGCTGAGCGACCACGCGGACTTCGATGGGCTGTTGCAGATCGTGGAGGCGGTGAAGCCGTCGGAAATCCACGTGATCCACGGGTACGCGAAGGAGTTCACCCAGACGCTACGGGACCGTGGATACGATGCCCGGGCCGTGGAGGGCCACTCGGGGCCGGTGGATGGAACCATCCCCGGGATGTTCAAACCGCGCTAGGACCGCCCCTGCGGCCCCGGAACAGGGCGAGGGCACGGGCTGAGGTCCCGCCGCCCCGCCGCGTTCCCTGAACCGCCAACACACCATAAGAGACATTATCGGACGTGGGTGGGGGACGAAACCCGCTAGGTTCGCACCTATTCACCCCCGGCCTCGGCCCTGGCCTCATGCGTCGGGCCCCACCTCTCGGGCCCCATGGCCACTGACCTCATCGCCTGGGGGCACGACGTGCGGGGCGAAAGGCCCGAGAGGAAGTGTCCGAGGCCGAGGCCGGCACATGAGGCCGAGGGGCGGAGCCAGCCTTGGGGACGCGTGGCGGTACGATCGGGAGCACATGGATCCCACCGATCAACTGGCCGAGCGAGTGCGTGGCGACTTTGAAAAACAGGGCCGGGTTCTCAGCTTCTGGAAATTCCTCGACGAGGTCCGGGCCCAGCCCGCCGCGCTGATGCGGTCCAGCGCGCAATACGTTCGCGACATGTTCGATCACTTCGGACATGACCACGTCGAACACCTCGGCGAGCGTGTGGTTCGGCACAAGCTGTTCAATGGCGTCCCCGGGGACGCGGAGTGCCAGCGGGTCGTTGGGCAGGAGTTGGCCACCGACGCGATCTATAGGGTTGTCCGCAGATTCGCGCGCGAAGGCCGTGACCACAAGCTTGTCCTGATGCACGGGCCCAACGGTTCGTCCAAGACATCCATCGCGGATCTCATGTTCAAGGGACTCGAGGCGTACTCCCACACGCCCGTCGGCGCGCTCTACCGCTTCTCCTGGGTCTTCCCCAAAGGCGGCGGCACCGGCGCCGGACTCGGATTCGGGACCTCGGCGCAATCCAACGGCGGTAGTTCCGAGTCCTTTGCGCATCTGGGGCCGACCGAGACGTCCGCGGTCGTCCAGTCGGACATGAAGACCAACCCGGTGTTCCTGATCCCGCGTGAGTTCCGCGAAGAGTGGCTGCAGGAGATCTGCGGTGGCGAGCTGGACTTCCCCCACCTGCACATCGTGCGCGGCGATCTCGGGGCCAAGAGCCGCGAGATCTACGAGGCGCTCCTGACGTCGCACAAGGGGGATTGGCGCGAGGTCATGCGCTACATCCGCGTCGAGCGCTTCTACATCAGCCGTCGTTACCGTGCAGGCGCCGTGTCGATCGAACCGCAAGCCAGCGTGGACGCCGAGGCGCACCAGGTGACGGCCGACGCATCGATGGCCAACCTGCCGCCGGCGCTGCAGAACCTCCGGCTGTTCGAGGTGGGCGGCGATCTGATCGACGCCAACCGCGGCCTTGTCGAGTACAGCGACTTCCTCAAGAGGCCGCTCGAATTCAACAAGTACCTCCTGACGACCACGGAGAAGTGCACGGTCCGGCTGTCCGGAACGCTCGCGTATCTGGATCTCGTGATGGTGGGCTCGGCGAACGAGAAACACCTCGACGGGTTCAAGACAGATCCAAACTTCACGTCGTTCAAGGGACGCATGGAACTCGTGCACGTCCCCTACCTGCTCGAGTACGAAAGAGAGGTGGAGATCTACCGCGACCAACTCGACTTGATCGCGCTGCGGAAGGAGATCGCACCGCACGCGGCCCGCGCCGCCGCGCTGTGGGCTGTTCTCACGCGTTTGTGGAAGCCGGACCCGGCGCAGTACCCCGAGAACGAGCGCAAGCTGATCGCGCAGCTGACCCCCCTAGCCAAGGCGCTGCTCTACCAGGGCCGCGATCCCGGCGAGTTGGAGCGCTACTCTGCGGACGAGGTGCGTGTGCTACGTGCGCGGATTCCTGAACTCGCTGGCGAATACCGCGACAGCGTCGTGTACGAGGGGCGGTTCGGCGCGTCGCCGCGCGAGATGAAGATGATCCTCGCCGCCGCGTCCTCCCGCGAGGACTCGAAGTGCTTCACGCCGATCGCCGTCCTGGAGGAGCTACGCGCTCTTGTTCGCGACAAGACGATCTACGACTTCCTGAAACTCGAACCCAAGGGTGGCTTCAACGACCCCGTCCGGTTCGTGGACGACGTGGAGCGCGCGGTCGTGCGTGTCGTGATGCGGGAAATGAAGGATGCGATGGCGCTCGTCGACGAGGATGAGTACGACCGTCGTTTCGACGAGTACTTCCAGCATGCGATCGCGTACACGCGCGGCAAGACGGTGACGAGTCCCGTGAGCGGCGAGGAGCGCGAGCCGGACCCGCGGGTCTTGAACAGCGTGGAGAGCCTCATTCCCACCGGTGACGACATCGATCTGTTCCGGCAGAACCTCATCGCGAAAATCGGTGCGTACTCCGTCGCCAATCCCGGTGGGAAACTGAACTTCCGCGAGCTGTTCCCCGACATCCTGCGCTCGCTGAAAAAGGACTTCTACGCGCGTCAGAGCGAGGCCATTACGCAGGTGCAGGCGGATCTGATCAAAGTCGGCACCCCCGAGTTCGACCGTCTCGATGAAGAGAATCGTGATCAGGTCGAGCGCACGCTCAAGAACCTCGAGGAGCGACACGGATACACCCGCCAATGCGCGCTCGAGTTGCTCCCGTGGGCGATCAAGAAAGCGTTGCCGGAGGACCAAGGCGGCTAGAGGCGTGGTTGCCCGGAAACCAGAGAGGCGCGCTTCGCTAGGGTGCAGGCGCGGCTGGCGCAAAGCGCCAGAGCACACCGACGCCGGCGGCCAGCGCGACGAGCACGCCGATGACCAGCCACACCGCGCGGTCGGCGTATCCGGCGAGGCGGGCGCGGGTCGCGGTGCGTTGTTCGAGCCACGCGACGGTCTCCGGATCACCGTTGGCGTTTCGAAGAACCTCGGCGGCTTCCGCGATGCGGCCCAAGTAGCTGAGCAGGTCCACTTCAAACTCCGCACGAACCGCGGCGTCAATGGATGAGGCACGCAGCTTCGCGAGCCCGTGCTCTTCACGACCGGCCCACAAACAACACGCCGCGAAGTACCAGGCGTTGTACGGATGGCCGAGCTTGGACTCGAGGTACGCGATGCCTGCGTCGTAACCGCCGCTTCGAACCTGCCGACGCGCGAGCATGTTGATCGCTTCCGCACGAACGTTGCCGGCATGTTTGTTGCCGGGTCTTTCCGCGAGAATCCGTTCTGCGATGCGTTTCGCCTTTTCGGGTTCCCTGGTTCGCAGGGCTTGGCCGGCCTCCTTGGACCAATCGGGACTCTGCCCGGACGCGCCGACCGCAAGAACGAGAAGGACTCCCAGGGTTCGCATCACTCGAGCAGCAGAAGGTCCTGTGTCGTGATGCGTTCCACGGGGCACAGGTCGTCGGTGAATGTTTCGGTTCCGGAAAAATGGGGCGCGAAGCTCAGTGGCACGAGACGCTGCGTATCCTCGGGCGGCGGCCGCACCATCCCATCGCGGGATGCGACGAGCAGCACGTTTTGCTGACGCCACAAAGGGCAGCGGTACACCGGGCTGTCGAATCCCGCCGCCATCGTGTTCGCGACCACGCGGACCAGGCGAGAGCCGGGCCGTGCCGTGCCCAGGTTGACGAAGAGCATGCCGCCGGGCGCGAGTCGCTTCTTCGCGATCTCGAAGAACTCTTCGGTCACCAGCGACGCCGGAATCGAGATCTGGCGGTTGTATGCGTCCAGCACGATCGCGTCGTACTTGCCCGCGGGTTGGCGCATCAAGAAACGCCGGCCGTCCTCGTGAAAGACGCGCAGCGCCGGCTGCTCCTCGAGGTTGAGCCCCATCGCTTCCTGCGCGGCGCGGGTCACCGCGGGATCGATCTCGACGCCGTCGATCTCGAGGTCGTCGGGCGAGTGGTGGATCTGCAGGAGCTCGCTCATCGTTCCGGCGGCGTTGCCGACGATGCAGATCTTCATCTTCTCGCGCCCCACCCATTCCGGGATGGTCGCAAACGCGTCGTAGTACGCACCCGTCCAGTGCGAGTCCTTCTGCAGTTGCATGGAGTGGTACGTGCCCATGCCCTCGTCGAATGCGAGCCAGCGCGACACATTTCCGTTCTCTTCGACGTCGATCACCCGCACGAGCTGATACGGGGACTCCGCGAAGTAGACGAGCTTGCCGCCGGGCAGTTTGTCCCAGGTCGCATGGTGTGCGAACGGGATCGTCAGCAAGGCCGGCAGGATCACGAGGGCGGCGCGGCGCGGGCCGACGCGCCAGAGGCCGATCGCGGCAACCACAACGAGAGAACCCGCCGCGAACAGGATCGTCGCTCGCGTGCCGATCCTGTCGAGCAGGACGAACGTGGTCAGGTAGATGCCCGCAAGCGATCCGAGCGTGCCGACGCCGAAGATCAAACCGGCCGCCCGCCCCACCGGCCAATTCTTTGCGGCCCGCGTCACCATCAACGGCGTGGCCATGCCAAGGGCAATCAGCGGCGGCCCGAACAGCATCAGGGAGGCCGCGAGGGACTGCACGATGAACGCGCCCAGGGCCGCGTCCTGTTCGTATTCATCCGGCCCGGCGATCCAGCGCGCGATGCCCGGCCCAGCGGCGCCCACGAAGAGACCGTAGAGGCCCGCGAACGCCAGCACCCAAAAGAGCGGCTTGGCCGATTCCGTGCGGTCTGCCCAACGCCCGCCGAGGGTGTAGCCGACCGCGAGCGCGCCGAGAATGACCCCGATCACGTTGGCCCAGACGTAGATCGTCTGGCCGAAGTTCGCGCGCAGGAGGTTCGGCGCCGAGAACTCGAAGATCGTGACCGCGCTGCCCGTGAAGAAAGCGAGGGCCGGGTAACGCCAGCGACCCACTCTGTCACTCACTCCCGCGATCCCTTTGTTCACCTAGTCGGCTTTTTTCTCGGTCTCCGAGTCATCGCCGGCACCGGTGTTCGCACCTGCCTCCGCGCCGTCCGCGCCCTCTTTCCCGTCCTCCTTTTTGTCGGTGAACTCGCTCTTGAGGGGGAACTCGATGGTCAACATCGCCGTGTACGGCATCATGATAAACCGGCCGGCGAGTACGTTTTCGAGAAACCAGTTGAGGTCGCGCTTGATGAGCTTGTTTTCGATGACGACCTTGCCGTTCACGACGACGGTGACGGGATCCGCCAGCGGGATCTGGTCCTCGCGGATCATGAACGTGAGGAACTCGCACTCGGTCGCTTCGATCTCGATGCGCGAGACCGGGATCTTCTGGCCCTTGCCCGCGACATCCACCATCTCGCGCTTGATTTTCCAGTTCACGCGACCGGCGGTCTTCTCGAGGGGCTGATCCTTGTTGTAGAAGAAGTTCGCCCCCATATCCACGATGGGTGCGGGCACCTTCATGGCGTCCGTGAAGAACCGCCAGTTGAACTCCTTGCGCGCACCGGTCGGCGGTGCCGCGAGGATGAAGTCGGCCATCTTCTGGGCATCCTCGGCGCTGGTCTGCAGCGCCCCATCCTTCGCACGCTTGCCCTCCAACACCAACAAGTACCCGGACGCGTCGGCTTTGGCATACGCCGCGGTGAGTGCCTCGACGACCGCGGCGGTCGCCGCATAATCCGGCGCCTTGACGTACACCATCGGGGTGCTCGTGACGTTGCTCAACGCGAAGAACTGTTCCTTCGGCAGGATTCCGCCGCGCACGATGAAACCCGACGCGAAGCCGTGATCGGAGCAAGCGAGGCGCAAGCCGCCGGTGTGCGTCTCGACCCACACGCGGTTCCAGTCCCCGCGGAAGTTCGTGATCGCGCGTTTCACGGTGAGTTGGTACGCCTTGCGATCGGCTCTGAACTTCGCGTCGAAATCGAAGCCGGTCGGCAGCCCCGTCGGCGCCGTGATGATCGCCTTTTGGAGGAGCGGGCTCTTCAACCAGTAGTCATGGATGGCGAGACGGCCGCGTTCCTGGAAGTTCTTCCTGAGCGCGGGGTGCTTTCGGTTCACCGCGCGTCCGTGCATCGAAACGATGACCGGCCACCGCTTGCTCGGCGCCTTCTTGTCAAACGCCTTGTAGTCCTTCGGTACGTGATAGGCGAACCCGCGGAAATTGTCGGAGGTCTCGCCGAAATACTGGAGACCGCGGCCGATCTTCGGCCAGTGATTCTTGGCCATCGCCCGGCCCTGGTCGAACAGCTCGACCATGAGGCTCGGATTCTTCAAAACGCCGACACCCAGGACCTGTTCGCTCTCCTCCATCCACTGGGTGAACTGCTGGAGGCTCAGCTCCCGTTTTGACGGACCCGTTTTCGAGTTGAAGTACTTGCTGAGCCCCTTGAGCGCCTTCGCGATCGCCCTCTCCTTGTCCGGATCCTGGCGGAGTTCGCCGAGCGCGTCCTGGGCGGACGCCGTCCGGACCATGATGCCGGTGAGGCTCAGAGTAAGAATGCAGAGGAGAATTCTTCGCATCGAGGGAGCTCCAACGCACCTGCGGAGATGGTGGCGAGGGTGCCACTCGGACAGGTCGGGTTTTCGTAAAGCATTGTCCCACAAGGATCAGCGATCCCCGCGATCTTCCCGCCGTGGCTCGGATCCGTAGGCGTGCCCCCGCTCCGCCCAAAGCAGACGGTCCCGGAACCACTTCCACCGATCCACGGTCTTCTTGCGGTCGATCGCCACCTGTAGCCCCTTGGCCACCAGATCCGCGAGCCGGTCCGTGTCGCCGGCCTCCCAAGCAGCAGTGCATAGGTTTTCCAGCGCGTTCAGGTTCTCGTCGTCTTCCACGAGCACGGAGTTCCACAGCCGCACAGCTTCCGCCCGGTTGCCCGCGCCGTCCTCCAGGATCGCCAGATCGTTCAGAACATCCGGGTCGTCGGGGAACTCCTCGAGTGCACGGCGATAGGCCGCGCGCGCCTCGTCGTAGCGGTGCAGTCGGCGCAGCATGGCGCCCAGATCGAGGGCCACGATCGTGTCCTCGGGCGCCTTCTCGTGCAAGAAGCCCAGGAGTTCCGCCGCGCCCGCCGTGTCGCCGTTGGTGAAACGGATGTTGGCGGCCCAGGAGAGGCGGTCCCGCGTCGTCCGGTTGGCCGGATCCCGGGTGACCACGTCGCGTCCGATGCCGATCGCCTCATCGAGCGCGGCCAAATCCTGGTTCTCCGCGTACATCTGCATCAGTGCGTAGGCGAGCATGTTCTTGGCCGGGATGTCGTGCGGGGCCTTCTTCACGACCGGCCGGAGATCTTCGGCCGCCTCCGCAAACAGGAGCAGCCGGGCCCGGGCGAAACCGCGATAGCGCCGAAGCCGCATGTCGTCGGGTTTCTCTGTGAGTTTCTCGGTCAGCCACACGAGCACCCGTCCGCCGGCGTCGGAGGCGAACGCGGCAGCGTAGGCCATCTTGAGCTCGCCCTCTTCGAGGGCGGCTTCCATCAACTCGCGCCTCGCCGTCTGATGGTCCTTTTCACGGCCGGGTATCCCGGCGAGGCAGTCGGCCCGGCCCCGCAACGCGGCCAGGCGGGACGCCTCGTCCTTTTTCGCGAGATCGAACTGCTCCAGCGCCGGTTCGAAGTCCCGTAGCAGGAGGAGGATCTCGCCCAGCGGCAACGGTTGCCCGGACCGCTTCGCGAGGCGCTTGGCGTCATCGAGGTAAGCGCGCGCGGACGGCCCGCCGTCCGCCAATCCCGCATCCTTGGACGCCCGTGCGGCGAGTGCCGCCAACTCCTTGTCGCTTGGCGCGAGATCGGAAGCGCGCAGAAGCGGATCGGACGCCGCCATCGGGCGGCCCAAGGCCAGGTAGGCCCGGCCCGTGAGCTTCAACACGTCGACCGAGGCGCCCGCGGCTTCCGGGAGATCGCCGAGCAGGTCGATCGCCGCGGCGGGGTCGCCTTTCTTGAATGCCGCGGCCGCGGCCTCCGGATCGCCGGCGGCCAGAAGCGGCATCAGCACGAGCAGAAGGCTGACCACGGCTTAGCCCTCCTCCTTCAGGCTGAGTTCGCGCTGCGCCACGAGCATCCCTTTTTGTTCCACCGGCCAGCTGTGCACGAGCAGGTAATACAGTTTCACAACGGCCTTGCCCCCCACCGCCGCCCTCGGGATGGCCACCGCGGTCTCGCGGTAGTTGGGCTGGCCGATCGTTCCGTCGGGTGCGATCTGCGTCGGCTCGCGCTGCTCGTGGCGATAGAAGAGGCGGATCAAGTCGACGGTGAGTTCCCGGCCGCGCTTTTTGTCGAGCGGCGACTGGAACGCGACCGGCGCTCCATACGAATCGAAAAACGCCACCCGCAGATGGATACCGCGGTGCCGCGCATCCGTCGGCACCTTGTGGCCCGCGCCCTGGTTGATGGCGCGCACAAAGAGGGTGTCGCCCTCGCGCCGTGCGTCGACCGCCATGGCCGTGCGCAGCATCTCCTGTGAGTGGGCGCCGGGGAACGTGTGGCGGCGGCCTTTGCGCGGTTTGCCGCCGGTCACGATGGGTCGGTAGACCTCCTCCATATGACACGTGAGGCAGGTCTGCCCCTCGCGTGCATAGCGGCTCGCCAGAAATTCGTCGCCGGTGCCGTGGGCGTTGTGGCAAACACCGCAGTAATCGACCGTCGCCTGTTGCGCATCGTCGCGCGGATGGGCCGCGTCGAACGCGGGCCCGCACTCCATCTCGACACCGGGATAGGACTGCGGATCCTCGATCGGACCGACGACGTGATTCCCGAGCCGATGGCATGTCAGGCAGTCGACGCCGCTGTGCCGGCGCGTGCCGCGATCCTCGGCCGTCTGCAGTTTCGTCTCGTGAATCGGGCGCGGCGCGTGGCAGCCGTAGCAGGACTCGTCGCGGTAGTCCTGGCTCAACTGCTTGAACAGCGGGTCGACCCACGCCTTGCCGTGGTAGGACTCCTCCCACTCCTTGTAGATCTCAGCGTGGCAGCGTTTGCAGTTTTGCGGCGAGTCGAGCACGCCGGGTTTGGCTTCCGCGTAGACGGTGTCGGCGCTCCTGGTGGATTCGCCCACGCCACCGCTTGATTTCTGGCCGGTGTTCTCCTGTTCGGAGCCCGGTGCGCCCTTGAGCGCGTTCAGAAACAGCAGCGAACCGCCAACGAGGGCGAGAACGCAGACGATACGTGCAAGCGGGCTCATGCGAGTTCCCCGGATTTGTCGAGTGGCTGCAGCGGGCGGCGCGCGCTCATGGGCGCGGCGACTCGGACGGAAGCGCCCGCCGGCATCGATTCGTGATGCAACACGGCGACTTCTTGATCGTCAACGGCCACGCGGCAGCGCCAGGACTCGCCGGCGAATTCACAGGCCAAGACGGTGCCGTCCGCTCCCTCGTCGCCCAGGCGCAATTCCTCGGGCCGGACCGCGACGTGAACCGTCTGGCCGGCGGCGGCGCCTTCGGCAAGACCATCGATCAACGGAATCGAACCCAGCACGGTTTCCACCGCGCCCGACTCGGTGACGCGACCGGCGAGGATCGCGGCGTCCGTTAGGAACTCGGCGACGAACCGGTTGCCCGGTTCGCGATACAGGGACTCGGGTTTCGCGCACCCGACCAACTCACCGTCGCGCAGGACGCCGATGCGATCGGCCAGGAGGTGCGCGTCGGTCCGGTCGTGCGTGATCAAGAGCGTTGTCATGTTGTGGCGGTCGTGCAGGTCGCGCACGAGGCGCGCGGCGCGGCGGCGTAGCCGTGCATCGAGATCGCTGAACGGTTCGTCCAGCAGAAGAAGCCGGGGCCTGCGAACGAGCGCCCGGGCGATGGCGACGCGTTGGCGCTCGCCGCCGCTGAGTCGTCCGGGCCGTTGGCCGAGATGCTCGTAGATGCCCAACTCGCGGGCGGTCTCTTCGATCCGTTGCGTGCGCTGCGCGGCATCCGGCACCAGTTTCTTGAGGCCGAGGGCGATGTTGCCGCGCACGCTCATGTGCGGCCAGAGTCCCAGCCCCTGAAACACGACGCCGATCTCACGCTCGTGCGGAGCAAGCGACGACGCATTGCGGTCCCCGATCCGGATCACACCCTCCTGGATGTCCAGCAGACCGGCGAGCAGCCGCAGCAGCGTCGTCTTGCCGCTGCCCGACGGCCCGACGAGCACAAGAAACTCGCGTTCCTCGATTCGGAAGTCGTCGAGGGACAACACGGTCCGGTCGCCGAAGCGGTGGCGGATCTTCTCCATGTGGCAGGCGGTCATGCCCTGCCTCCCCCGAAACTTTTGGGCCGAACGAGAAATGGGTCTGTTTGTCGCCGTTTGATGACAGGCGCGACACGAATTCGTAACGCTGTCACCGCCCGCTCCACATGCGCTTGAATTCGTCGAGGAAGCCCGCGCGCGCCTTTGGATCGGCGTCGGCGCCCACTTCGAGGGGTTTACCGGAGGCCTCCTCGAGCGCCGCCTGAATCGCGCGGCGGTCCAGGAGTTCGCCGTTTTGAAAGATCGACGCGGCGGCCTCGGCGTCCTCTCTTGCCCCGCGCAGCAGGAGCGCACAGACGATCGCGGTGTGGGCCGCCGAGTGTGTCTCTTGGCCGAGCCGGTGGCGTAACGTTTTGACGTCGCCGTCCGCGCCCATGGCGCCCAAGAAGCGCGCGGCCGCTGCGCGAGCCTCGGGATCGGCGTCGTCGAGTTTCTTGCGCACGCGGTCGGCGGCCGCTCGGTGTCCGATCGAACGCAACGCATCGATCGCAGCCGCTCGCGCATCGGCGTCGGTGTCGTCGAGCAGCGCCGTCAACGAGTCGGCGGCGCGCGCGTCGCCGATCCAACCGAGCACCTTGGCCGCGTGGCGGCGCGCGATCGGGTTGTCGCGCTTCAGTTCGCTCTCGAGCGGTTTAACCGCGACCGGTCCCAGAAGCCGCAAGACCTTGCCCGACATGAGCCGGTGGCGCACCGATGTGCCGCGCAACCAGCTCAGCATCTCGTCCAGGCCCTTTTGGAACCCGGCGTTGTTTTCATCGAACCGGTTTTTCGTAAAACGCTTGTTCCTGGTCGCGCGTAGCCGTTTCTCCCACGCGGCGGCATCCTTGTTTCTCGAGCGAAACGAGCCGTTGTAGCGGAAGTTGAGGTCGATCCCGGTGCGCCGCCGGAGTACGGCGTTGGCGTCGATCGAAACGCGAATGCGGTGCTTTCGACGCAACTGTTCGACGAGCGATTCCTCCGCTTCATAAAGACCCATGCCCAAGAGCGCGTCGCAGATCTGCGCATCGACCGTGAAGTACTCGAGGTTCTTTTCCTGGGCGGCGCGCGCGGCCAGCGAGTCGTTCTGATTGATGGTCGAGAGATTCAACAAGAGCCGGACGGCGGTCGCGGGGTCCTGCAACCCGGTCAACCCGACTGCGGCGTACAGGTGCATCCACCCCATCGCAATCGGATCGTCGTTTTGTTCTTCGAGCAGCTCCACCAAGCGCGCTGCCGCGGCGGTGTCCCCCGGCTTAGCGACGCGTCCCAGCGCGACGGCGGCGCGGCGTCGCACAGCCGGCGGCCGGTCGGTCGCGGTGGCTTCGATCAATGGCTGTGTTCGACCGAGCTTGACCAGGGACTCGAACACCGCGTCGTCCTCGATCCGATCGAGCAGCGCACGGGCCTCGTCGTCCTTGGGGTCGTTCTTGGCGGCGGGCTCGGTGCTCGCCGACGAGCCGCTGTTCGTGTTGGTCTCCGGGTCACCACACGCGAAGAGAAGGCCGGTGAGGAGCAGGTAGATAGCCGACGTGGATTTCATTCCGATGTCCCACCAGCAATCGTCCGGCCATCCGGTTTCGCGAATCGGTCCAGGATGAACTTCTCGGCTTCCGGCCGGGTCCGGATGCGGTCTTCGAGTTGCGCGTCCACGAGCGTTTTCAGCATCACGCTGAACGCGGGGCCCGGGACGAAACCGAGTTCGATGAGATCCCGGCCGTGCAACAGCGGTTCCAGCGGCGGCGGCTCGGCCAGAATCCGCTCCCGTTCGAGTTTCATCGACTCGTAGATGTCCAACATCCCGTGGCTCGACGTGCAGTCGATCCGGTGCAACTCGAGCAGGTCGTCGAAGTCCTCGCGGAACAGAAAACGGCGGCGTTTCGCCTCGCGCATCAAAGGCACCGTCGGGAGGTCCATGTGCCGTGCGACGAGTTCGGTGACGTGCTCGATGATCCGGTTCGGATAGCGGAACCGCCGAAGGACCTCCTCGGTCATCTCCGCTCCGACCCCTGCGTGTTTGGGCGACGCGATCTTTCCGTCGTCGTGGACGACCGTCGTCGTCGCTTTGCCGATGTCGTGGAGCATGCAGGCCAGCGCGACGGGAAGTCCTTCGTCGTGATACGTGTCGCAGAGCAGCCGGGTGTGGGTCAACACGTCGCCCTCGGGGTGGTACTGCGGGGGCTGGGGGACGCCGTCCAGCGCCGCGACCTCTGGCAGCAGGATCTCTAGCAATCCGAGTTCATGCATGAGGCCGATGCCGCGGCCGGCGTGGCCCGAGAGCAGCATGAGATTCAACTCGTCCCGCAGGCGTTCCTGCGCGACCTCTTCGATCGCGCCCGCATCCGCGCGAATCGCGTCCGCGGTCGCGGGGTCGAGGCGGAAGTCCAACACCGTCGCGAATCGCACCGCACGCATCATGCGAAGCCGATCCTCGCGGAACCGCTCTTGTGCGTCGCCGATGCTGCGCACGAGTTTCGCGTTCAGATCTTCGCGCCCGCCGACGTAGTCGAATATCTCCCCGGTCAGCGGATCCTCGAACAGACCGTTGATCGTAAAGTCGCGGCGGTTGGCGTCTTCCTCGGCGTCGGTGAATCGGACCTCTTTGGGGTGGCGCCCGTCGAGGATGCCCACGTCCTCGCGAAACGTCGCGACCTCGCACGCCGCGCCGTCCTGAAGGACCAACACGACCCCAAACGCCGCGCCGACCGCCTTGGTTTCGGGGAACAGTTCCATCACCTGCTCCGGCGTCGCCGACGTCGCGATGTCGAAATCCTTCGGTTTCTCGCCGCGAAGGTGATCGCGAACGCAGCCGCCGGCGAAAAGCGCGCGGTGGCCCGCCGCGGTGAGTCCGCGCGCGACTTTCTTGGCTTGGGTCCTGTCCGCCTGGCGTTGCACGGGGCCCAGTGTACGGATTTCAGTGTACGGTTTTGCGCCCGGCGTCACGACGCCGCGCGAACCACGACCCGGTCCGCTTCGACGACGTAGCGGAGCTTCATGGGCACGAGCAGGAGCGCGAGCGCCTGTTCGACGGTGATTCGTTTCGCGCGCGCGGTGATTTCGATCTGCAAGGTCGCTGGAAGCTCGCCGGCCACCTCGAACGGAATCCCGCATCGGATGGTCATGCGCTTCAGGCACTCAAGGAGTTCGAGTCCGCGCCAGTCGACCTGAATTTCGGTCTTTTCGATGCGCTCCGGCGTGACCACAGGATCGGCGCCCAACCCGAAGACGAACGAGGCCGGGCTCGTTCGCGGAAGGACTCCCATGCGTTTCGGTGTCGCCAGAAAGACCACGCCCCAGCGGAAGTCCCAGGTCAAACCCGTGGCCCGCGCGGCGCGGATCACGAGCGAACAGACAGACGCCTGTTCTGTCCCTTCGAGCTTGACGTGCTCCTTTTGGAATCCAGCGCCCCCCGGGTCCACCACGATGTTCACGTCGGCGAGGTTGGCGAGATACGGAAACACCTCTTCGGAACGCATGTTGAGCGCGGACCCGGAGAACCGTTTCGTGTCCAACTTGGTCGCCTGGGCCTTCGTCCATGCGGCATCGGGCCGAGGCGCCGCGATGCGCCAGCCCTCCTTGGTCTTCTTGGCGCGGGCGCCGACGCGGAAAGCCGCACATCGAATCACGTCGTCACTGGCCACCCCGTCGAGCGCGAGCGTCAGCCTTTCGGCGCCGGCTTTCTTGTCGACCTCGATCTGGATGTTGTGTGTCTTTCCGAAATCGTGGAGGGCTTCGTCCAGCCGCCGTTGTTTCCACCGCACGCCGACCGGTTCGCTCTCGGCGGCGGCCAACGAAACAAAGATGAAGAGGAACAGTCCGGCCGGTCGCCAGATCACGCGCGTCCCCCGTAGCGCCGTTTTTCGAACTCCCCGGTGACCGCCGTGCCGGACGCTGCGAGTTCGGCGGGCAACGTCGCGAGGAACTCGCGCGGTGTCTGCGTACGTGCGCGCCGGTGTCCGGCCTTTGCGCAGGCTCGCAGGAAGCGCGCGTAGAACTTGAGCGTCTTGCGCGACACCCCTTTGGGTGACGTCACCGCGAGCGCGTTCCGGCGCCGCGGGCGGCGCCAGGGGATCGCCAGCAACAGGAACAGCGCTGCGAACACCATGAGAACCGGTCCCGGCGAGACCGTGCCCACGCTGTCCTGAAGCAGGCGCACCATCTCGCGCTGATCCATCCAGTCGTAGTCGAGGGGATTCTTCCAGAGCCCGGACTCGTCGGATTCCGCGCCATCGGTCGATTCACCCGCAGCTTCGCCCACGCCATCCCCGCCGCCGGTCGGGGGCAGCGCCTGACTGTCCGGCGGCGTGAAGTCAAACGCAATGAAACCGAGATCCTGCAACGGGATCTCGACCCACGCGTGCGCGTTGCTCCGTTTCGCCTGGTAGACACCGGGTCCGGCTCGAATCGCGCAGCGCGCCCCGCCAACGAACCGCGCGGGCACCCCCATTCGCCGCAACAGCAGACACGCCGTGCTCGCGAAGAGTTCGCAGTGACCCTCCCGGCGTTCGAGGAACGCGACGATGGGGTCGGTGTCGCGGGGCAGGTTCGGCGGCAGATCCAGGGTGTAACGGAACCCGTGGAAGAATCGGCGCACGAACTGAACGGAGTCGAGCCAGTGGCCGCCGCGCTCGCCCAAGAGCACCGAGTCGAGCGGTTCGTGCAACCCCTTGGGGACTTCAAAGAGACGACCGGCCTCCTCGCCCGCGATGAACCCGCGCATCTCGCGGTCGGAGTATCCGGCGAAACCGGCCTCGATGGCGTATTGCGTCCATCGTTCGTCCGTCGTGAGGTTGCCGAGCCCGTCTTGGCGCGCGCGCGGTCCATGCACACGCCGGGCGCGTTGGGGTACGAACAACGCGTTTTGTTCGAACCGGAAAGTCTCGATCTCCCAGTGCATCGGCGCGTCGCCATCGGAGATGCGCCCGCTCGTCGGAAGCGGACGTGTTGCCACACGCGAGCGCGTCCATCGCTGGCGGCGCATGTCGTAACGGTCCCAGGCGCGCAGGCGCAACAGGAGCAGACGCGCCTCGCTGCGCGTCGGATCGTACGGACTGCCCTCCATGCTGATCCGGGCCTGGAGCATGAGACGGCCGTCGCGTTTCACACGGCCGATGTCGCCGATGGAGGGCTCGTCGGGGAACCCGGGGCTCTGTCCGGCGCCCGATCGCGGTTCCGGGCGCGCGCCGATGTCCAGGGGGCTGTCGGCCATGGACGTTTCATCCCGAATTCGCGGTGCGATGAAAAACAGCAGGGCGCCGAGGAGCAGCCCCGCGGCCGCGAGGCCCGTCAGCGCGACAACCGGAAACAGGCGCCAGGCGAAAGTGAGCCGGACGGGCGCCAGGTGGACCGACTCGACCCGTTTCCCGGTTTCATAAAGCGCGGGCAACGCGTAGCAGAGCGATAGAAGCAGACACGCCGTGATGACGATCGCTGCCCAACCGCTCGCGATCGCGGCGGCACCCACGCACAACAGGAGCGAGAGCACGACGATGGTGAAGTGCTTGAACGGGTTCTCGATGGCGAGGTTGCGAAGGATCAGAAAGACCACGCCGAAGATCATGAGCGCGGTCAGGAGATCGAGCTTGCGCCCGACCACAAACGCGATGGCGAGAAACAGCGCACCCTGGAGCGTTTGCAACACCTGGAGCAACGTCGCGGGAAACTGCCGGCCGCGGAGGTCGAGCACAAGGTACTTGGCCAACAAAATGGCCAGCGCGGCGGGCACGAGGAACCGCGGGAGCGCGCCCGAATAGCCCAGCGCGGCCAGCGCCGTGACCGAGAGGAGGTTCTCCGCGTGACGCGCTTTCATCGCTAGTGCTTTTGAAAGTAGCGTCCGAATCCTTCGCTGCTGACGTCCCACACGACCGAGCGGATCCCCCGGTCTTTCCAAGCGTCGCCGCCCGGCTGGCCGCGGAGGGAGATCACGAGCACCGAGCCCGCGCGTGGAAGCGCCGCGCGAGAAATCGTGTCGACGGTCTGGTGGCCGCCGGCAATCGTGGCGAGGCGGTCGAGGGCGGCTGTGGTGGATCCGCGCATCTGCGTGATGCGCCCACCCACGTGAACCAGAACGACCGGCCGGCGATATCGCGCGGCGTCGACCAGCAGGGTGGCGGCGACCGAAACCGCGCGTTCGAAATGCCGCCGCCGGATCTCGGCATCGGGTCCGCCCACAAAAGTGTCGAGCACGATCGTCAGGTGCGGGCTCGCTTCGCCGTGCAGTTCGCGGCGCATCAGCGTCTGGGTGTGGGCACTCGTGCGCCAATGGATGTGCCGCGGGTTGTCGCCGGATCGAAACTCGCGGATGCCGTAGAACTCCAACTGACGGTCGCGATCCATCGCGCGTCCGACCGCGCGCGGGGACCGCCGCGCGAGCTCCAATCTGGCTCGTCGCCGCAATCGACCCAGCGCGGGCCAGACGATGATCCGCCCCGGGCTGCGCACCAGGCGTTGCGCCTCGAACAACCCAAACGGAAACCGGGTCGCGGCGAGGGCGTAGTCGATCGGGTAGACGCCGCGGCGGTGCACGCGGCCCTGGTAGCTCAAGACCGTCTCAGCGCCCGGAGGGAGGCAGGTAAGTGTGGGCCCCGAGGTGACCTGGTCGGCGGCGCGGCTCTGGAGCGCGTCGCGAAAGTGGAGTCCGAGCGCCGGCAGGAACCGTGCGAGGTTCTTGACGGTGAGGCGGACGGAGAACGACTGGCCGGCGAATACGCGGGGCGGCAACGTGCGAGCCACGGCGAGCTTGCCGGCGGCGAGCCCCGTGACCGCGATGCTCACGAGCACGGTCCCCACGATGCCGCACACGACGAAAAACACGCCGTTGTGCTTCAAAACCACGGCGAACCAGAAGGCGAGCAGCAAGAACGTGCCCGTCACCCCGCCGGCAAATGTCGGATTGGGCACCCGGTGAACCAAGCGTGCCAACCTGCCTGCAAGCCGCATGTGCCTAGAAGATACCGGCGATCAGGGCCGGAATGGCCCCGATCCTTCGGCCTCGGCCCAGGCCTCCAGCGGATTTTCCCGGTCTTGCGCGTGTGTGCTCGGGCAGGGCGGTGGCCCGAGGCCAAGGCCGAGGTGGCTGGTCGGGCTATTATTGGCCCGCCCAGCCATGCGTTCCCTCATCGTGCTCATCGTGGCGGTTGCCGCCTTTGCCTATGTGCTCGTGCGACCGCACACGATCGCCGAGGCGATGCTGCAGAGCGAACGGGACGCCGTCGAGCGATTGATGGCTCTGCATGCGACCCCGGGGCGCGAGTCGCGCGAGGAGGCGGGATACCGCTTTCGCTGGAGCGTTGACGGCCCGATGCCTGAAATCCTGGTCGCGGAACCGCTCATACCCGGCCAAAGCGGCGCCCGGTCCTTCGCCGTCGGTCCCGACAAGCGCGTGTACGTGCGCGACCCCGTGACCTCCGCCGCTCTTCCCCCGCCGATGATCGAGGCCGCGCTGAGGCGTCATCTCGGGCTGTCGGCCAAAGAGCGGGCGCAAAAACCCGGTCCGCGAGCCTGGCGATTGCTGGATGGGCAGGCCCAACAGGCCGACGGCGGTGCCGACAGCGAATCCTCGAACCACCCCGCGAATGGCGGATCGACTCCCCCGCCCAAGTAGAATCGGCGTCCAGATGATTCGAGTCCTCCTAGTCGGCGCGACCGGCAGCATCGGGCAATCCACGCTCGCCTGCATCCGGGCGCTTGGACCTGATAGTGCCCGCTTGGTCGGCGCGTTTGCGGGCTCCGATGCCGAGGGCCTGTCCGCGGTCGCGGCCGAGTTCGGGGTCAGGTTCGCGGGCCTAGCCGATCCGGCTCGCGTTCCCGAGGTCGCCGCCTCGTTGCCGGGCGTAAGGACCGGGACGCTTGCGGATCTCCTGGAGGATGCGGTCGGAGCCGCGACTGTCGTCGTGAACGCGGTCACCGGCGCCGCGGGCCTGCCGACCTCGATCGCGGCGGTGTCTGCGGGCAAGACCCTAGCGCTCGCGAACAAGGAGTCGATGGTCCTCGCCGGGCCGCAGCTGATGGAGCTGGCCAAGGAACACGGCGCGCGCATCCTGCCCGTGGACAGCGAGCATTCCGCGATCTTTCAGTGTTTGCACGCCGGCCGGCCGTCCGAGGTGAAGAAGCTGATCCTGACGGCTTCCGGCGGACCGTTTCGGACGTTTACCGCCGAGCAGATCGCCCAGGCGACGCCGGAGCAGGCGCTTCAGCACCCCATTTGGAAGATGGGCCCAAAAATCACGATCGATTCCGCCACGATGATGAACAAGGCGCTCGAGGTGATCGAGGCGCGCTGGCTGTTCGACGTCGAGCCGGAATCCATCGAGGTTGCGGTCCACCCGCAGTCGGTGGTCCACTCCATGGTGGAGTTCGTGGACGGGTCGATCGTGGCGCAGATGGGCCAACCGGACATGCGGCTGCCGATCCAGTACGCGCTGACCTACCCGGAGCGCCGGGGCCCCGGTTTCAGCACGTTCTCCTTCGACGACTTCCGCTCGCTCACGTTCGAGCCCCCGGATCGCGACCGTTTCCCGGCGCTCGCGATCGGGGAGCGCGCTGCCCGCCTCGGCGGCACCGCAGGGGCGATCGTGAACGCGGCCAACGAGGTGGCGGTGCAGCAGTTCCTGGACGGGGCGATCCCGTTCCCCGCCATCGCGGAGACGGTGGCGCGAGTTCTGGACGATGCGGAGATCATCGCTACACCAACGCTCAACGAAATCGATGCGGCCGATCAGGCCGCGAGAGAGGACGCAGCAAGTGCCGCATCTGATGTTCGCCGCCATTGACCCGATCGGCATCTTCATGGTCGTGATCGGGCTGGGCGGCCTGGTCTTCTTTCACGAGCTGGGCCACTTCCTCGCGTGTGTCGTCACCGGCACCCGCGTCGAGGTGTTCAGCATCGGCTTCGGCCCCAAGCTATTCGGCTGGCGCCGGGGCCACACGCTCTACCGCGTCGCCGCGATCCCGCTCGGCGGGTACGTGAAGATGGCCGCGGAAAACCCCGGGGAGCAGGGAACCGGCGCGCCGGATGAGCTGCCCAACAAGTCGTTCAGCCAACGGCTGCTGATCTTCAGCGCCGGTGTCATCTTCAATTTGGTCCTTGGTGCGCTGCTGTTCGCGTGGGCCTACAGCCAGGGTATCCAGTTCATCAAGTCGGAAGTCGGCGAGGTGACGCCGGGTGGCGCGGCGTGGATCGCGGGCGTGCAACGCGGCGACGTGGTGACCCACGTCGACGGTGGTCCTGTCGACACGTTCCAGGATCTCAAGATGGAGGTCGCGACATCGTCGGCCGACACGCCGCTCCACTTCAGGCTGAAGCGTGGCGACAAGACTCTCGAGGTCGATGTCACCCCCCAGTACATCGAGTCCCTGGGACATGCGCAGATCGGAGTCCGTCCAACGGCCGATCCACGCGCATCGGAGGTGCAGGCGGGTTCGCCGGTCGCAAAGGCCGGCGGCCGGAAAAACGACGTTGTTCTGAGTGTCAACGGACTACCGGTGCACGACGCGCTGTCCCCCACCGTCGTGATGTCCGCGTTGCAGGAAATCCCGTCGACCACCGGTGAAACGACCTTGGCCATCCTGGTGCGGCGCGATTCCGGCGAAGAGGAAACGCTGCGGGTGAAGGTGCCTCTGCAGCCCGGTCCGTTCCTCCTCGGTTTGCGGGCCTACCGGGGTCGAGTCGTGCATGCGGTGCGCCCGGAGCGCAAGGCGGACGGTTTCCTGATCGTGGGCGATGAGCTACTCGAAGTGAACGGCGATGCCATCTTGGATCTCGATCAGTGGCGCGCGCGTGCGACGGACAAGCCGGTGACGTCCATTCGGTTCAAGCGCGACGGGAAGGAGAAGACCGCGACGCCCGCCGGTGCGTTGAGCGAACAGGATCTCTCGAACTCCGTTGCGGGTGCCCGCGACCTGGCCAGTTCGATGCGTGTGCTTCCCGCGAAGGGCGGCGCCGCCGAGGCGGCCGGTGTTCTGCCAGGGGACAAGGTTTTGCGCATCGGCAAGACCGAGGTCTCGGACTGGGAGCAGATGCGCAAGGCCGTCCAGGAGCACGGTGCCGGTCCGATCACGGTGCAGGTCGAGCGGGACGGCGAGAAAAAGGAACTGACGCTCACGGCGGCGCGCGTCGCCGAGTATCCCGATCTCGAGGAGTTCGTTTCGCTGGGTTACCAGTACGGCGCCAAGTTTGTCATGCACAAGGAGACGAACGCGTGGGCGGCGCTCGGTGCGGGTTGGCGCCGGACCAAGTATTTCGTCCGCTCGGTCATGCTGACGATCCGCAGCCTCGTCACCGCGCGGGTGTCCGCGCGACACATCGGCGGGCCGATCATGCTCGCGGAATTGAGCTACGACACGTGGGAGCGGGGGTTTGGACGCTACCTCTACGTGCTCGCGCTGATCAGCATCAACCTCGCGATCTTGAACCTGCTGCCCATTCCCGTCCTTGACGGAGGGCAAATTGTGCTCTTGGTCGCCGAGAAGATTCGTGGTCAACCGCTGCCGGAGAAGGTGATTGGCGTGTTTCAGATCGTTGGCCTGGTGATGATCTTGGGGCTGATGGTCCTCGCGTTTACGAACGACATCACTCGAATGTTCCAGTAACCGTGCTCCCGTGAACCGCGCCAAAGAACTCGCTCGACTGACTCGTTACCCGCTCGCGCCGACGGCGGCCGCGGACGTGGTCGCGGCCGCGGCGCTGTTCGGCGAATCCGCGTCGATCGGGCGCATCGCATTGGCGGCCTGCGGTTCGATCTGCTTGTACGCAGCCGGCATGGTGCAAAACGATCTCGCCGATCGGCGGCGTGACGAGAAGCTGCATCCGGATCGCCCGCTCGTTCGCCATCCGGAGTTGCTCAACCCCGCCCGCGCCATGGTCGTTGGGCTGTTCGTCCTCGGGCTACTGCTGGCGAGTTTCGCCGACGCGCTGGTACCCGCCCTCGTCGTCGCGACGATCGTGTGTCTTTACAACTTCGGGTTCAAGCGCAAGTTCCCCCACGACGCCATCGTCATGGGCTGCGCGCGCGCAGCCAACCTCTCCGTGGGCCTTGTGGCCGCGGGCGCAACGTGGAACACGTCGGTGTTCACCTACCTTGCGGGCTACGTGCTCTTCATCGGCGGCGTGACAGCGGCGAGCCGGGCCGAGGACATGGAACCCGCGCAGACGCGTCGCCTCGGAACGATCCTCTCGTTTCTCCCGCAAGTGCTGGCGCTCGCCGGGTTTGCATCGCTGTTTTCCTGGGAACGGTCGAGCGCGCTCCTGGTCGTGTTCGCGGTGTTGCTGTTCAGTGTCGTTCGATCCATGCTCGCCGGCACACGCGAAGCCGCGATCGCGCACGTAAAGAACTCGCTGCTGACGATCTTCCTTTTGCACGTCTGCTGCGTATGGGCCCGCACCGCGGACAAAGCCGAAGCAAAGCTGTGGCTCCCGGTGGTCATCCTGCTGGGCGCCGCAACGTTCGTATTGATGCGATTTGCTGGCCGCGATCAAGCCGCTCCCGCGGAGTAACGCTCCTCGGCCCCGGCCCAGGCCGGGGTGGCAACGAACCTAGTCCGCGTCCTTCTTCCCGATCCCCGGGATCACCAACTCCTCAAACGTCTTCGCCACCCTGTGCTTCTTGCGGCCCGGGTACTTACTGCGCAGGTACCCGTACACGCGCTTGTAGCCGGGCAGATTGCGGATGGCGTCTAGATCGCGGTCCTCGTGCATCCAGCGCCAATCGAGAAAGCCGAGTTCGAACACCGCGCGGTCCAGGAAGTGCGTCGCCAGCTCCTGGAATTCTCGCTTGCGCTGCGGTTCCTGCATGGAGCGCATCGCGTAGTTGCAGGCGAGGTTGTACGCCGCGACGTGCGTGCTCAGGTAGTCGTTCGCCAGGATCATGAGGTATTTCTGTTCGCCCTCCTCATGCCGTCCCAGCCGGATGTAAATGAACCCGAGCTCCCACATCGCGGACGCGCGTTCGATGCGGTCGAGCGAACGGTTGCGCTCGCGCGATTCCATCCAGCGTACGTAGCGGTCCGCGGGATCGGTGATGCCGAGATCCCAGAGGCTGAACGCGATCTTCGGCGCGAGCGCCATCTTCTCCAGCCCGCGTGTGCGCCAATCCATGCGCCAGTATTCCTCGAACACGCCGATCAACCGGACCACGTATCGCGCGATTTCTTCCGCGTGTTGATTGAGGCTGTCGTCGTCGAGACTGAGGAGTTGGCCGAAACCATGTGCGGTCAGCGAACGCAGTTCATCCGGTTCGTAGCGGATCATGCCGGGGTGGATGGGTTCGTACGGGCCCGCACCGCCCGCGCGGCCGATCGGGCGCTGGCGGTCGGTGAGGATGTCCAGCAGCACCGGCACCGCCTTGATGCCGATGCGTTTTTTCATCGGGGCGAACTGACCCGTGTACTGGCCGGTCTGACCGCTCGGGGACTTGAGCCGGACCAACTCGCCCTCGACCCTCCAACGAAGTCGGAGATCGTCGATCGGAGCCCGCCGAGCGTCCGCGAGGCCCGCGGGTAGTTTCGCGGACATGGACTTCGCGCCGCCGATTACGAGGCCTTCCAGCAGCGCCTGAAAAACCTCCGGATCTGCGTCGCCGGCGTGCGTGAGCGCCAACTCCGCGGCCTTCTTCGTGCCCGCCGCGGCCATCGCCCGCAGGAGCGCCCGTCGCCCGCGAAGGCCGAGATCGCCGAACAGCGCGTGCACGCCCTCTGGATCCGTTCGCGCTTTGGTCCGAGCGGCCGCCTCGGCGATGTCGCGGGCGCCGCGCGCGTCGGCCGCCAGGCCCGCGAGGAGCGGGTCGATCGCGGCGGGTGTTCCGGTTTCCGGATCGCCATCGCCACTTGCGCGCCCGGTAACCGCGAGTGCTACGGCCAACACGGGCCAGAGCGGGAGTCTCGGATTGAGGCGCACGGCTAGAGTTTACGCGGAGTCCGTAAGGGATTTACGCGGCGCCCGGGATTGGTGGGCACGACCTCTCTCTCAAGTCCGATCGGCGATATGGACGACGGAACGACAGGCCTATGCCTTCGCTTTTCGACAAAATCGGCGCCGAGCTTCGGCGCGGTCTCATCCAGATCGCAGCGCTCTCGTTGCTTCGGGACCGGCTGTACGGCTACCAACTCGTTCGCATCCTCGCCGATGCCGGGCTGGAAACGGAGGAAGGCACGCTCTATCCGCTGCTTCGCCGCCTGGAGAAACAGGGCCTTCTCCAGTCCGAGTGGGATACCGGCGGCGCGCGGCCGCGCAAGTACTACCGGCTCTCGGACCACGGCGTTGAGGCGTTACCCCGTTTGGAACAGACGTGGCGCGAGATCGCTTCGTCCGTCACCACCATCCTCGAGCAGGAGCCCGTGAGCACGGACGAGGAGGGCGCGTAGGCGATGTCACAACACGACGTCAAGGTCCAGCGCTGGCTCGATGAAGCCGACGCCGCGATGTCCGGCGATTCCGAGTCGCGGCGCGATGTGTTGATGGAGCTGCAAAGCGCCATCATGGATCGCGTCGACGAACGCACCGACAAGGGTGCGAAGCCGGACGAAGCGCTCGACACGGTTCTTCAGGACATGGGCGACCCCGGGGAGATCGGGAGTTCGTTCCTCCCCGCGCCGATCCTGATCGGCTCGCACCAAACGCGGCCGTTCATGATCAACACCGCGCTCCTCTTCGCGGCGCACTTCGTGCTCGTGATCGGTGCGACCGTCGCCGGCAAATCAATGGGACCCGGCGACCTGAGCGTCTCCCCCGTCGCGAACCCGAGCCTCATCTCGATGTTCACGCGCGCGCTGACCACACTCCTGTTCGACGCGGGGTTGATGCTTGGGTTGTTCGCGTTGACGCCTCGACTCGCGCGCACTTTCCGGCTCCCGCGGTTGGCGCTGGCGGTACGTCCCGACCGGCGACGTTGTTTCGAAGGTGCCGCGTTCGTCGCCTTGGTTCTGATCGCCGTGAACTTCCTGCGGCACGACCTGTTGGCGCTCTATATACCCACCACGGACGGCGCGCGGCAGGTGCCGATCGTCGGCACCGGCATCCAGCACAACCTCCTGTTCCTGAACGTCTGGCTCATTCTGGTCGTTGCGCGGGATCTCCTGTACGGGCAATTGGGCGAGAAGCGTTGGACGCTTTGGTTCGATCTGGTGACGTGCGCCACCGGCCTGTTCGCGCTGTTGCGCGTGATGGCCGCAGACTCGCTCATCGATCTCTCCGGCGCGCAGGAAGCCCTCGGCCCGTCCGCCGACGGAATCGGCGCGGTGCTCAATCAGGTTTTCTATCTGATCACGTTCGTGGGCGCGGCGCTGCTCGCGACACGTGTGATGCGCCGCACCGTGCGTCTGGCTTCATTCGCGAACTGAGGGTAGCCGTCCGCTTCCGGACTATCGCTCGTCCCACCGGTGCGGGTTGTTCGTCCCGCGGGAACTCGGACCCGTTGGTTGCGCAAGGTGCCAGGTGGCGCGTCGTGCGCAGTTTCGATTCTCCTGTGTGCGTGCTACGCGATGTTGGGAACTCGGTCACACCGGAAAACGATTCGCTGGATCGTTTTCCGGCTATCGCGGGTTCGGGCTCACTTGCCTCGGTCCCCTGCTTACCAGGCACCGATCGCGGGTTTTCGTTGTTGTTGCGAGCGGCTCGCATCGCACGGCCCCTCCGCTGTCCGAAACACAGACGACGGTCCGGGCAGCAAAGAAGCGGTGCCTGGTAAGACGGTGCCGCGGAGCACGGAATTCGGCAACCAAAGCTGATCGCCGCGCCACCTGGCACCTTCACGGCAACAACCAACGTCCGTGGTCTCGTGGGGCGAGCTTCCCGCGATGGTGGGACGTTCGATCCCGCCGCGAACGTTTCTCTCGGAAATGACTGGCCGGAACGGCTCCCCCCAGCCGCTACAATCCGCACTCACATGAGTTGGCGCGAGACATTTGGTCAGGATGCACGCCTCGTGGAGAGCGTGTTTCCGGGGGACGAAGCGCTTTCGAAACTGCTTTCGAGCGGGCGCACCCTGCGCGTCAAGTTGGGCATCGATCTCACGTCGACGGAGGTGACGATCGGCAACGCCATCCCCCTTCGCATCCTGGCGCGCTTTCAGGAGCTGGGGCACACCGCGGTGTTAATCCTCGGGTACTTCACGACGGAAGTCGGGGACCCGTCCGGCCGCGACAAGACGCGGCCGGTGCTCACACGCGCGGAGGTGGAGGAAAACGGAAAGTCCTGGCTCGATCAAATCGGCAAGATTCTCGATCTCGATCGCGCGGAGGTGCGGAAGAACAGCGAGTGGCTGGATCCTCTGAGCTCGGCGGAGATGGTCAAGCTCGCGGGGCAGATGACGGTCGCGCAGATGCTGGAGCGGGACAGTTTCGCGAAGCGCTACGCTACAGGCACCCCGATCCACCTGCACGAGTTCCTGTACTCGCTGCTCCAGGGATACGACTCGGTGGCGGTTCACGCCGACATCGAGCTGGGCGGTACCGACCAGACGTTCAATCTCAACGTCGGCCGCCACCTGCAAAAGTCCGCCGAGCAGCGTCCGCAGGTGTGCGTGTTGAACCCGTTGCTGGAAGGCCTCGACGGCTCCAAGAAGATGTCGAAGAGCCTGGGCAACGCGATCGGCGTCGACACGCCCGCAAAGGACATGTTCGGCCGCGCCACGCGCGTGACCGACGAACTGGTCGGGAAGTTCCTGCGCCTGGCGACGAGGCTGCCCGACGCGGCGATCGACGAGTTGCTGGCGGGCGACATCTGGCACGCGAAGAAGACGATGGCCGAGGCGCTGACCGCGGCGTACCACGGGGACGAGGCCGCCAAACACGAACGCGACGAGTTCGAACGCGTCTTCAAAAGGAAGGAGGCGCCCACGGACCTCCGTGAAGTTCCGGTCTCCGGAACCGTCACAGCGATGGCGATCGTGCGCGATGCGTTCGATTTGTCCGGCGGGGAAGCCCGCCGCCGCATACAGCAGGGTGGAGTGCGTCTCGACAACGAGAAGGTGACCGACCCCAACGCCGAGTGGACGATCGATTCCCCGAAGGTGCTAAAAGCGGGGAAGACGCTGTACGTGAAACTCGTGCCCGCGGACTAGGCTCCGTCTAAGAAAACCCCTGGCTTCGATCGGCTGGATAGGCCCGTCAGCCGCCGTTCGCCTCCTAGCACTATCGATATTGGATAGAGGGTTGTCGGCGAACGACGCCTGACGGCGCTTCAACGGCGTCAGCCGTTGAGCCAGCAACACCGAACGGCGTCAGCCGTTGAGCCAGCAACACCGAACGGCGTCAGCCGTTGAGCCAGCAACACCGAACGGCGTCAGCCGTTGAGCCAGAGATGTCCCAGCTCGATCTCGGGCCTGCGGGTTTTTCTCAGACGGAGCCTAAGCGACGCCACTTCTGGTTCGTTTTTCGCCAGCTCGTATCAGAGGGGACGCCCGCCTACTCGTCCCCGTAGAACTCCCCGCGCACCCGTGGCCACCATGCTTTCCACGCGATTGCGTCGCGGCCGAACTCTTGGATGCCCGTTAGATACTGGAGCGACGCGACGATCGACGAGTCCATGGCGGAGCCATTCAGCGCCTCGATCAGACTGTCGGTGGCGGCCTGTCGATCGCGCGGTCTCACGAGCGCCGCCGCCGTCAGAACATGCTGCGGAGCCTGCTTCGAAATCGCCTCGCCGATCCGGGCGACCGGATCGTCCGCAAGATGTTCGAAGTTGCGCGCGAACGAACGCATGCGCGTGCCACGGACCCGGACGGCTTCGAACCGTGGCAACCCTCCCACCTCGTATCGCACCGGGCGTAGTGTGCCGCGCACGGTGTAAGTGCGAAAACCCTCGACGGGCCGTTCGTTGCCGGCGCCTTCGAGAGTCAGCACCTGTTCGTACACCCCACCAGGTTCCAAAACGATGTCGCGTTCGAGGTGCACATGGACCTTGCGTCGCCGCAAGACGACGTCTGCGCGGATCGTGAACTCCTGCTGGATGATCTCGAGGCGAAACAGGCTGCGGCTCAGATTCTTGGCCTGCGCCGGGATGAAAAGGTCGCGGCCGCTGACGTTCTTGATTTCGAGCCGCACGCGCACGGCGTCGCCGAACCGGATCGGATCCTCGACCGGATCGACACGGATCTGCATGGTCAACAGATCAAGGATGGCCTTCAGGAGACCGCCGCGTAGCGACCGAAGCGTCTGGTCGTGCCCCGGCGCCGGACGCTCGGCGAGGGCGACATCGATGAGATCCAACGCCCCTTTGAGATCCTCTTCGCTTTGGAGCCGGCGGACCCGCGCGATCTTGTCGTCGAACCACTCGGGCGGTTTCTTAGGCGGCCAGTTGTAGCCGCGTCGTGCCTGGGTCGGGATCTCGACCTTACCGCCCAGCAACACGTCGTCCTTCTTCTTCGACGAACACGCCGTGATCGTGGACATACCCACGGCGGCGAGAAGGACGAACAGGATCAGGTGACGCATGCGTCCGGACAACGTGGCTCCAACGGCGTAAGCCGTTGGGCAGACAAACGCTCCAACGGCGTAAGCCGTTGGGCAGACAAAATAGAGGGCGACCCCGTGGGGCCGCCCTCTGATGAGATAGACAAAAAACGCGTCACCTCGCGGTCACGCATCCTCCTTTTTGGAGTCGTCCTCGGCTGCCGGTTCTTCCGCCGGCTCTTCGGTCGGAGTTTCCTCTGCAGGAGCTTCCTCCGCCGGAGCATCGTCCGTGGCGGCTTCTTCGGTAGCTGCTTCTTCCGTAGCTGCTTCTTCCGCGGGGGCCTCTTCGGCCACCTCGGCTTCAGCGGCCGGCTCCTCGACTGCGGCCTCTTCGGCCGGGGCTTCCTCTGCGGGCGCCTCCTCAGCGACAGGTTCCACCGCAGCCTCCTCCGCGGGGGCCTCCTCTGCAGGAGCTTCCTCCGCCGGAGCATCGTCCGTGGCGGCTTCTTCGGTAGCTGCTTCTTCCGTAGCTGCTTCTTCCGCGGGCGCCTCGGGCGCGGCCGCTTCCTCCGCAGGCGCTTCCACGTCCGCAGTGTCCGCGTCGGGAGTATCCACCGCCGCCTCTTCGGCCGGCTCCGCTGCACGCTCCACGATCTTCGGGCCCTCGCCGTCCTCGTTCGCGATGAGGCTGAGGCCAATCTTGCGTTCGTCGGCGTCGACCTTCAGGACAGTCACCTCGACTTGGTCGCCGACCTTCACGACGTCCTCGGGACGTTGCATCTTCTTGGTGGTCAGCTCCGAAACGTGCAAGAGGCCTTCGAGGCCCTCCTGCAGCTGCACGAACACGCCGAAGTTCGTGACCTTGGTCACGGTGCCGATGACGACGTCGCCGACCTTGTAGCGCTCCGCGATCTCCGTCTTCCACGGATCGTCCAAAAGCTGTTTCATACCGAGCGCGACCCGCTTCTTGTCGCGGTCCACGCTGATGACCACCGCGCGGACGTGATCGCCCTTGTCGATGACCTCGGACGGATGGTTGACTTTCTTGGTCCACGACATGTCGCTGACATGCAGGAGGCCGTCGATGCCCTCCTCCAACTCGACAAACGCGCCGTAGTTGGTGAGGTTGCGGACGGTGCCCTCGACGATCGTTCCCGGAGGGTATTTCTCCTCGACGATGTCCCAGGGGTTGACGTCGGCCTGCTTCATGCCGAGGCCGATTTCCTGTTTGTCCTTGTCGATGTCGAGGATGACGACCTCGACCTCGTCGTTGACCTTGACCACCTCGCTCGGGTGGTTGACGCGCCGCGTCCAGCTCATCTCGCTGACGTGCACGAGGCCCTCGAGCCCGTTCTCCAGTTGGACGAACGCGCCGTAGGACATGACGTTGACGACCTTGCCCTTGACCTTGGTGCCGACGGGGTAGCGAATTTCGACTTCCTCCCACGGCGACGGCATGCGCTGCTTCAGGCCGAGCGCGATGCGCTCTTTCGTGCGATCCACGCGCAGGACCATGACCTCGACCTCCTGGTCGATGCTGACCACCTCGCTCGGGTGGTTGATGCGCGTCCAGGACATATCGGTGATGTGCAGAAGACCGTCGATGCCGCCCAGGTCGACGAATGCGCCGAAGTCGGCGATGTTCTTGACGACGCCGCGGCGAATCTCGCCCTCCTGAATCTCGTCCATCAACTTCTTCTTGGCCGCCTCGCGCTGCTCCTCGACGAGCTTTCTGCGCGACACGACGATGTTCATGCGCTGTTCGTCGATCTTGATGATGCGCGCTTCGACCTCCTTGCCGATGTACTCGCTCACGTCCGCGGTGCGGCGTAGCGAGACCTGGCTGGCCGGCAGGAACACCGGGACGCCGACGTCCACGAGTAGTCCGCCCTTGATCTTGCGCAGGACGATGCCGCGGACGACATCGCCTTCCTTGTGCGTTTCGAGAATGCGGTTCCACGCGCGGATGCGGTCCGCCTTGCGCTTGCTGAGCCGGATCATGCCGGACTCGCCCTCGATCTCGTCGAGCAGAACCTCGATCTCGTCACCGACGTCAACGTCGGCGTTTTCGCCGAACTCGTACAGCGGGATCACGCCTTCGGACTTGTATCCGATGTCGACGATGACTTCGTCGTTGACCACGTTGAGAACACGGCCCTTCAGGATCGTGTTTTCCTCGAACTCCTTGACCGACTCGTCGTACTTCGACTCCATAACGTCGGTGTCGAGTTCGGCGAACGCCTCCTCGACCTTCAGGTCGAGTTCGTCCGCGGGTAGGTCGTACTTGCGTACGACGTCAATTCCTCTTGCCATGATGTCTTCACTTTCCGGCGTGGAGGCCATGCCACGCTCCTCCGTCGCTTTGCTTCCGCACAACGACAGCGGCGACGCCTTAGTTGTTCATTACTTCGCGCACCAACGTGAGTGCTCTTTCAACGACCTGCTCAATGCTCAGGTCGGTCGTTTCGATAGAGATGGCGCCATCGGCGACCACCAACGGCGAGTCGTCGCGTGAGCTGTCCACACGATCGCGTTCAGCGATGCGTTTTTCAAGCTCCACGGCGGACAACACCGGGTGTTGTTTGTGCCGGCGGCGAGCGCGCTCGTTCAGTTGCGCGTCCAGGTAGATCTTCACCTGCGCGTTGGGAAACACGACGGAACCGATGTCGCGTCCCTCGACGACGAGTTGGCCCGATTGGTCGCGCTGCTTGGCTTGCACGACCCGGCGCAACAGCGGGAACGCAGAGACCCGGCTCACCTCGGCGGTGACCTCCGGACTCCGAATATCCCCCGCGACGTCCTCGCCGTTTACGACCAGGCGATCCCCGTCGTGCACGAGGCTCTCGGCGACCTTGGCCATGTCCGCTTCCGAACAGTCCAACTGGTCCTTGCGCATCAGGTAGGCCGTAACCGCGCGGTACATCGCTCCGGTGTCGAGGTACCGAAACCCCGGCAACCGCTCCGCCAGACGGCGTGCGATGGTTGTCTTGCCGGCTCCCGCCGGCCCGTCGATCGCGACCACGAATTCCGGGGTCACGCGGCCCTCCGGGGCTTTTTCTGATGATGTAGGCGCAAGCGGGAGATTGTCGCTGGACGCGGCCGAACCGCAAGGTTCAGCCGGGTTCCCTCGGCCTCGGCCCCGGCCTCATGTGTAGGGCCCTTCCTCTTGGTCCCCACACCACTGGCCTCGAACCTTTGATGCGGGGGTGGTGGACCGGGGACCGTGAGGCAAGGTCCGACGCATGAGGCCGGGGCCGAGGCCGGGGGATTCCGGCTCCGCGTGGAATCACT
>JAZFYD010000007.1:0-26726 GCA_036443405.1 Planctomycetota bacterium | reverse complement strand
ACGACAACTTCTACGCGGCGCTCAACAGCGCGGTGTTCTCCGACGGTTCATTCGTATTCATCCCGGCGGGCGTGCGCTGCCCAATGGAGCTTTCCACGTACTTCCGCATCAACGCGGCCAATACGGGACAGTTCGAGCGGACGCTGATCATCGCCGAGGAAGGCGCCTACGTCAGCTACCTCGAGGGCTGCACCGCCCCGATGCGCGACGAGAACCAGCTTCACGCGGCGGTCGTCGAGATCGTTTCGCAAAAAGACGCCGAGGTGAAGTACTCGACCGTCCAGAACTGGTATCCGGGCGACAAGAACGGCGTCGGCGGTATCTACAACTTCGTGACGAAACGCGGTATCTGCCGCGGCCAGCGCTCGAAGATCTCGTGGACGCAGGTCGAAACCGGCTCGGCGATCACGTGGAAGTACCCGAGCGTGATCCTGCAGGGGGACGACAGCGTCGGCGAGTTCTACTCCGTCGCGCTCACCAACAACAAACAGCAGGCCGACACGGGCACCAAGATGGTGCACATCGGCAAGAACACGAAGAGCACGATCATCTCGAAGGGCATCAGCGCCGGCAACGGCCAGAACACCTATCGCGGCCTCGTCAAGATCAACAAGGGCGCAGACAACGCCCGCAACTACAGCCAGTGCGACTCAATGCTCCTGGGCGACCGGTGCGGAGCGCACACGTTCCCGTACATCGAGGTCAGGAACCCCACCGCGCAGGTGGAACACGAAGCATCGACCTCGAAGATCGGTGAGGACCAGATCTTCTATTGCAACCAGCGCGGTATCGACACCGAAAACGCGGTGTCGCTCATCGTGAACGGGTTCTGCAAAGAGGTCTTCCGCAAGCTTCCGATGGAGTTCGCGGTCGAGGCGCAGAAACTGCTCGGCATCAGCCTGGAAGGAAGCGTCGGCTAGAACCGCCGCACGCAAGAAAGTGGCTCCAACGGAGTAAGCCGTTGAGCAAGAATTTAGGACAAGAACGACCCATGCTTCAGATCAAGAACCTCCACGCGACCGCAGAAGGAAACGAAATCCTGCGCGGCATCGACCTCGAAGTGAAACCGGGCGAAGTGCACGCGATCATGGGCCCGAACGGATCGGGCAAGTCCACCCTCGCGAACGTGCTCGCGGGCCGCGAAGAGTACGAAGTCACCGACGGCACCGTGACGTATCTCGGCGAGGACCTGCTCGACATGGCGCCCGAAGAGCGCGCGCACGCCGGCGTCTTCCTCGCATTCCAATATCCGGTCGAGATCCCCGGCATCGCGAACAGCTACTTCCTGCAGCAGGGCCTCAATGCCGTGCGCAAGGCGCGCGGCGAAGAGGAAATGGACGCGTTCGACTTCCTCACGCTCGCGAAGGAGAAGATGAAGCTCCTCGACATGGACGAGAGCTTCCTGTCGCGCCCGGTCAACGCAGGTTTCTCCGGTGGCGAGAAGAAGCGCAACGAGATCTTCCAGATGGCGGTACTCGATCCGAAGCTCGCGATCCTGGACGAGACGGACTCGGGACTCGACATCGACGCGCTCAAGGTCGTGGCGGACGGCGTCAACGCGCTGCGCGGTCCGGACCGCGGCATCGTGGTCGTCACGCATTACCAACGTCTCCTGAACTACATCGTTCCGGATTTCGTCCACGTGCTGCACAAGGGGCGCATCGCGCGCTCAGGCGGCAAGGAACTGGCGCACAAGTTGGAAGAAAAGGGCTACGGCTGGCTCGATCAGCCGGTGGCCAGCGCCTGAGATCGGCCATGAACACCACCGGAACCGAATCCCACGTCTCGCTGTTCGAAACACTCTTTTCGGACCACGCGAACGAGCTGAAGGCCGTTGGCGGCGCCGCCGTGCACGAGCTTCGCAATCAGGCGCTTGGGCGCTTCGCGGAGCTCGGCTTCCCGAGCGTTCGTCAGGAGGCGTGGAAATACACCAACGTCCGGGCCATCGCGCGAGGCGTCTATTCGATCGCACCGCGATCCCAAAACGGCGTCACAGCCGAGCAAATCGCACCCCATCTCTTCGAGAGCGAGGGGATCACGCGACTCGTATTCGTGAACGGCCATTACCGTCCCGATCTCTCGAGCGCCGGCCCGATCGCGCCCGGCATGAAGATCCGCAGCCTCGAGGACGCGCTCGCCGATGATGCGGACAACGTCCTCGAGCACCTCGGCCGGCATGCTTCGACCGAAAACCCGTTCACGGCGCTCAACACCGCGTTCCTGAGAGACGGCGCCGTCCTGCATTTCCCGAAAGGCTGCGAGGCCCCGGGCCCGATCCATCTCCGGTTCATCACGACCGACGGCGGCGCCGGCAGTGGGGACGATGCGCACGTTTCGCACCCGCGCCTGCTCGTTATCGCAGATGAGGGATCCAAAGCGACCGTGGTCGAGAGCTACGCGACGATCGGCGAGGGCGCGCACTTCACCAACGTCGTCGGCGAGTTCGTGATCGGCGCGAACGCCGACCTCCAGCTCTGCCGCGTGCAATCCGAGTCCGACAATGCGTTCCACGTCTCCGACACGACCGCGACCGTGGCCCGCGACGGGCGCTTCACGAGCCACGTGATCACGCTCGGCGGCGCGCTCACCCGCAACGCGATCACAGCGACCCTGGACGACGAAAACGCCGAGTGCACGCTCAACGGACTCTACCTGCTCAGCGGCCGTCAACATCTCGACAACAACACCGCCATCGAACACAGAAAACCCAACGGCCGCAGTTGGGAGGTCTACAAGGGCATCCTCGACGACAAATCAACGGGTGTGTTCCGCGGCCTGATCCACGTGTTCGAGGACGCGCAGAAGACCGACGCGAAACAATCCAACGCGAACCTGCTCCTCAGCAAGGACGCGACCGCAAACTCCAAACCCCAACTCGAAATCTACGCCGACGACGTGAAGTGCACCCACGGCGCGACGATCGGCCAGATGGACGAAGCCGCGCTGTTCTATCTGCGCAGCCGCGGGCTCCCGCTCGACCGGGCGAAGCAGATGCTCGTCGGCGCGTTCGCGCACGAGGTCAGCGCCGAGCTTCCGATCGAGAGTCTCCGCGAATTGGTGGACGCGCGACTCGACGCCAAACTGCGCGCCAACATCGTTGCGGATCGAGCGTAGCTCGAAGACAAAAGACATGCACAAGGCCGCGCAGACCTCCCTCGACGTCGCGAAGATCCGCAAGGACTTCCCGATTCTCGAGCGGCAGATCTTCTGCAAGCCGCTGGTCTTCCTGGACAGCGCGGCGAGCGCGCAGAAACCGCGGCCTGTGCTCGACGCGATGCAGACGCTGTACGAACAGCACTACGCCAACATCCACCGCGGCGTCTACCGGCTCAGCCAGGAGGCGACGCAACTGTTCGAAGAGGCGCGCGACAAGGTCCGCGACTTCATCCACGCTCCCGACCGGCGCGAGATCGTGTTCGTGCGCGGCGCGACCGAGGGAATCAACCTCATCGCGCAAACCCACGCCCGCAGCCTCGTGCGCGAGGGCGACGAGATCCTCGTGTCGGAGATGGAGCACCACTCCAACATCGTCCCGTGGCAACTCCTCTGCGGACAGACCGGCGCGGTCATGAAAAAGGCGCCGATCAACGACGCGGGCGAGATCATCCAAGAGGAGTTCGAGGCCGCGCTGAACGAACGCACGAAGATCGTGGCGATCACGCACGTCTCGAACGCACTCGGGACGGTCAATCCGATCAAGGAAATGGTCGCGAAGGCACACGCGGTCGGTGCGACGGTCGTTGTGGACGGCGCGCAAGCGGCTCCGCACATGAAGATCGACGTGCAGGATCTCGACTGCGATTTCTACGTCGCGAGCGGCCACAAGATGTGCGGGCCGACGGGCAGCGGCTTCCTATACGGCAAGCTCGAACACCTCGAAGCGATGCCCCCCTATCAGGGCGGCGGCGAGATGATCCTCAGGGTCACATTCGAAAAATCCACGTGGAACGAGGTGCCGCACAAGTTCGAGGCGGGCACGCCCAACATCGCCGGAGCCGTCGGACTCGGAGCGGCCATCGACTACCTCGAGGGCATCGGGATGGACGCGATCGCGGCCTACGAAGCGGACCTGCTGGCATACGGCACCCAACGCCTCCAAGAGGTCGACGGCCTGCGCCTCGTCGGCACGGCCGCAAACAAGGCGTCGGTGCTTTCGTTTCTGCTCGAAGGCGCGCACGCCCACGACATCGGCACCATCCTCGACCAGGAAGGCATCGCGATCCGCACCGGCCACCACTGCGCGCAACCCGTGATGCAACACTACGGCGTTGCAGCGACGGCACGCGCCTCCCTCACCTTTTTCAATCTCCGCGAGGAGCTCGATCAGCTGGTCGAGTCCCTTGCGCTCGTGCGTAAGCTGCTGGGTGTTTGAGTTCTGGGCGTATGAGCGATCTTCGCGAGCTGTACCAACAGGTGATCCTCGATCACAACCGCGCGCCGCGTAACCACACGGCGATGGATAACGCGGATCACACCGCCGAGGGTTTCAACCCGCTCTGCGGCGACGAAATCACCGTCTACGTGAAGCTGACCGACGGCCTCGTCGAGGACATCTCGTTTGTCGGCCACGGGTGCGCGATCTCGCAGGCCTCCGCTTCGCTGATGACCGAGAGAATCAAGGGCAAGTCGATCGAGGACTTCAAGAAGCTCTTCGGCGAGTTCCATGAGCTGGTGACCAGAGAGCCCGGCCAGACCGCGGACGCGGACGCACTCGGCAAGCTCGCCGTGTTCGCCGGCGTCTGCGAATTCCCGATGCGGGTGAAATGCGCAACACTCGCGTGGCACACCGCCAAGAACGCGATCCGTGGCACCACCGACCGTGCCACGACGGAATAGGACTACGATGGAAGTAGGGATCAAACGATGACGGAAACGGCCCACCCCCTTCGCGAACCCGTGATCGACGCCCTCCGCGAGTGCTTCGACCCCGAGATCCCGGTCAACATCTACGACCTCGGCCTGATCTACGAGATCCTGATCGACGACGACAACAAGGTCGACATCAAGATGACGCTTACGTCGCCGGCCTGCCCGGTCGCCGGAACACTTCCCGGTGAAGTCCAAGCCCTTGCCGACAAGGTCGAGGGAACCGCGGACGTCAACGTCGAACTCGTTTGGGACCCGCCCTGGACCCAGGCGATGCTCTCCGAAGCCGCCAAGTTGCAACTGGGTCTCATGTAGTCAGTGTTGTTCGCCCAACGGCTGACGCCGTTGGAGCCACACGTTCGCTGCGTCTGAGATGCGAGTCGGCACGCGGGTGGTTCGTTTGCGCAACGGGTGACGCCGTTGGGTTTCTGGCCCAACAGCTGACTTGTCCTTCTTAGCGCGCAGCGCAAAGGAGGACGCCGTTGGAGCGGCGTCGGGGGCAGCGCGCCGCGATTCTCGCGGTTCATGGTGAAATCACGACATGGCGGACATCCAAGCGTTCATCGAACGGCTGACCGATTCCAACAGCGAGATTCGCAAGGACGCGGCGGAACAACTCGCGGCGCTCGGACCCGACGCGCGAGCCGCGGTCCCGGCGCTCGTTCACGGGCTGTCCGACGAGTTCGATGAGTACGTCCGCTGGAGCATGCTCGAAGCGCTGGCGGACATCGGCCCCGCCGCCAGCGAAGCCATCGACGCGATCGTCCCGTTGCTTGGGGACGAGGATCTGCTCGAGGAGGCCGCGGCGGCCCTCGCCCGGATCGGCGGCAATGGTGTGAAAAAACTCGGGGAAGCGTTGGGCGACCCGGACGCCGAGATTCGCAGGGCCGCGGCCCGCGCGCTGGCGGAGTGCGGTGCCGGCGCGCGAGCCGCCATGCCCGCGCTGCTCGGCGCGCTTCAGGACCGGGACGACGAGACCCGGCTCGCGGCCGCACATACGCTGGGCCGAACCGGCCGGCAGATCGCAGCGGTCGGCCCCGCGCTCCTGACCACGCTGCAGGACGATCATCCCAGCGTGCGGGCGGCGGCGGCCGCGGGACTGGACAAACTTCCCGAACTCAGCGACTCCGGCAGCGTCGCCTTGGCCAAGCTCCTACGGGACGACAACCCCGCACCGCGCCTCGCGGCCGCGCACACGCTCGCCCGGCGCGGCAACTCCGAAGCTCTGGAGGTGCTCTCGCGCGCGCTTGGCCACCAACACCCGGCCGTGCGCTTCGAGGCGGCGATGCGGATGCGCGAACTCGGCCCGGCAGCCGCCGGCGCGGTCCCCGCGCTGGTCCAGGCCATGCGCGAGACAAACCCGGAATTGCTGGGCGAGTACATCTCGGCATTGGGCGCGATCGGACCGGCCGCGTCCGATCTGGCGCTCGAAAAAACCCGCGGGTTTCTCGAGAACGGAACACCCGAGGTGGCCGCGGCGGCTGCGGAAGCGTTGGGCGGCTTCGGCGAAGCGGCGCGGGCATGCGCGGGCACGCTGGCGCAGGCTCTGTCGTCTGACGATCCCAGCATGTTCCTCGGTGCCGCGGCCTCGCTGATCCGGCTCGGGGAGCACACCGACGAGGCCTTTGACCGGATCCGCGCCTGTCTCTCCGACCCCGATGAGGGTCTGCGCGGCGCGGCGCTCATCGCGCTTCACGAGCTCGGCGAGCTGGCGGAGCCCACGCGGGAAGCGATCATGAACAGCCTCGCCGACGACTCGTTTTCGATCCGCGAAGAGGCGTTGCGAACCCTGATCGCCGTCGGCGGCCCTCCCGCCCAGCTCATCAAGGCCGTCCAACCCCTTCGATATGATTCCGACCGTGGGGTTCGCCACGCAGCAGCGGCGGCGTTGGATCGGGTTTCGACCGATCTAGGCAAGTAATGCTGGCCCAACGGCTGACGCCGTTGGAGCGGAGGAATATTGGCCCGATGGCTGACGTCGGAGCGAAAGGTGACCTCGCGCGGTGGGCGCGGAAAAAACACGGAACGAGAGAGATCGTTTGCAGGCCAAATATCGGGAGCGATCGCGCTAGGACCCAATGATCCGTCGTGATGCAACGGCGTTGCCGCCGCTTCGTAGCGCTTTGCGCGAAGGCGATGCGTTCATTCGTGCCCAGGCTGCGGAGGCGATCGGCTGGCTCGGCACCTCCGCCGCCTGTGCCACGATCGACCTGGCGAACGCGCTCAACGACGAGGACAAGGCGGTCCAACTCAAGGCCCTTTGGGCACTCGGTCGCATCGGGGACGAAGCGGACTCGGAAGCGCTGGACGCCCTCGAGCGGGCGCTCATGGCTGCCGACCCCGCGATCAGCGCGGGCGCCGCGGACGCTCTCGCCGAAATGGGTGAACGCGCCGTGCCGCACGTCAGGCGTGCACTGGCGAGTCCGGAGTGGACCGTGCGCCAGTCCGCAGCGCTGGCACTGGGCCTGCTCGGGCCCGTCGCCGCGAACGTGGTGCCCGATCTCGCGAAGCGCCTGAACGACTCCCACGACGAGGTGCGCTATCGCGCCGTGGAAGCGATCGGCAAGATCGGCGGCGACGAGGCGCTCGAACTGTTGCTGCGGGTGCTGCCCCGGCAACGCGACTGGCTGCTGATCCACACCATTGAAGCGATCGGCACCATGGGTGAAGCCGCGCGCACCGCCGCCCTTGCTCTCGAGAAGCTGTTCGCCCACGAGGACCCGTTTGTTTGCCAGGCCGCGGCGCTCGCGTGCTGGCGGGTCGGCTGGCGCATGCCAACAGTCATCGGCGTGTTCCGCGAGATGCTGTGGCACGCCGACGAGGACGTCCGGTGCGAGGCCGCGCTCAATCTCCAGGAGCTCGGCTCCGGCGCCGCCGGTGCGCTGACCGAACTCAAGCACGCTTTGACCGACAACAGCGCCGACGTCCGCATCGCCGCGGCCGGAGCGATCGGCGCGATGGGCCACAAGGGCGAACCGGCGCGCGAAGCGCTCTGCCGCGCCCTGCGCGACGCCGAACCCGCCGTCCGCCGCCGCGTCACCCGCGCGCTCGAGTCGCTGGAGAACTAGGGCACCTCCGGACCTAGCGCTACCGTTTCGTCAAGACGTTACGGGTTTCCCACGGTTCGCCCAACCGCGCTTCGTATCAACTTCGATACGTTTGGCGAACATGAGCTTCCCCGCCGGCTGGGAGAAGGATTAGGGCGTAGCATCCGGGATACAGGAGCCGCCCGAGGGTTTCCTTCGGCACGAACGTCGCACTGGCGCGGGTCGTGGTTCGGCTGCTGGCATTTGTTCTCCTCGCGTTTCTTGCGCGCGACGCGCTCGCACACGGCGGGTGCTGCTTTCGGGATCCGCCGGGAGCCGTGCCCCCGGGATTGCGCTCGCCCAACCCTCCCGATCCGCCGCCGCCGCCGCCGCCGGATCGTGTCGCGTGCGACTGCACCAAGTTGCTGTGTCCGCACTGGACCGTCCCGTGGATTCTGGAACCGGTCCGCACGCAATCCAAGTGGACCGAGCTCTCGCACCGCCTAGATTTCCAACGCATTCGCGTGACCGCGCGACTTTCCGACGGGAACAACGAGTTCACGGTCTACCGGCACGTCGAGATTCGAATGCCGCGCGGCTTTTTTCCGCTGCGTGCGAAAGTCATCACAGGAAAGAGAGTCCTGATCGGCCAACGCGCCGAGGATCGCAAGACGCATGAAGATTCGCAGCGCTGGCACGCGGACATCAAGCAGATTCGCGTGCGCGCGCTGACAAGCGAAGGCCGCTTGAACGTGTGGGCCGCAATCGACGCGACCAACGGCGTGGCCGTCACTCTCGAGATCGAAGGCATGGCCCTCGCCCGCGCTCCGTCGGGGCCGACTCGTCTCTACAAACTCCCGCGCCAGCGGTTCCTCGCGGTCCACGCGGTGCGCCGGGATATCGGCGAGGTGATCGGCGCTGTGCACTACAACCGCACGGACGGGCGGCTGTTCACGACGATCTCCGCGGAGCGCGCCCGCAAGATCTACGGCAAGGCGGCGGACAACCCGATCGGGTTCGCGGGCCTACAACGGTTCGCGGACCACCTGAGCGCGCCGGACAATCGCGTCATGTTCGTCTTCCCGCAGAAAGCCCCGCGCGCCAAACCGCCTTCCAAGCTGACGCGCAAGGCCGCCGCGACGGCGAACTAGGGCGCGCGCCGCGGCGTCACTTCTCTTCGGCTTCGCCGGTCATCGGCACAAACCGCACGGGCAGCACGCCGTGCTCGACAAACCCGTCCTTGGTTCGCGTGATGACGCGGATCTCCTGGCGAAGCTTGCCGACCGGAATGACAAGGTGGCCGCCCACCGCAAGTTGCTCCTTGAGCGGCTCCGGCACCTTGGGCGGTGCGGCGGTCACCACAATCGCGTCGAACGGCGCCTCCTCGGGCCAACCGCGATAGCCGTCGCCGTGGCGGATCTCGATGTTCTTGTAACCGAGTCGTTTGATCGTACGCTGCGCCCGCTTCGCGAGCGGCTCCAGGATTTCGATCGAGAAGACCTGCTTCGCGATCTCCGCCAACACCGCGGCGCCGTATCCCGAGCCGGTTCCGATCTCGAGGACCTTGTCGCCCGGCTGCAGGTCCGCGACGTTTGCCATGAACGCGACGATGTACGGCTGGCTGATCGTCTGCCGTTCGCCGATGGGCAGCGGGTGATCCTCATACGCTTGGGAGCGATTGCTGCCGGGCACGAATTCGTGACGGGGAACCTTGCCCAGCGCCGCGAGCACGAGCGGGTCGTCGATCCCCCGCGCCTGAATCTGCTCGCGCACCATCTTTTTTCGCAGCGCGTCCCACACCGGTGTGTCGCTCTGTTCCGCGACGGGCGTTTCCACCGCGGTCCGCGGTTGTTCGGAGTTGCCGCAGGCTGCGAGCATGAAAACGAGCAGGGCGAAAAGAGCGCGCACCCAAGAAGGATAGTGCGTTTTGCACTTCGCCGCGCCCGCTTTGTCACATCCGCGGACGGCAAAGTCGCCGAAGCGGACCATGATCCAATGGGCGCATGCGATTCGCGACACGGGCAGCCTGGAAACGGCTCGGAGTGTTGGCGCTCGCGGCCGTGCTACTGCTAGCCTGGGCTCGCCAAACCATGCTCGCGATGCCGGGGAAACGCGCCAAGGGGCCGCTGCCGGCCGTCACGGACGCCGAGGGGCGTCTCGCCGCGGAACTGCGCGCCGACGTGACAAGACTCGCCGGCGACATCGGCGACCGCAACATCTACAAGCCGGAGGCGCTCGCGCGGGCCGCGGTCTGGATCGAGGGCGAATTGCGCCGGTCCGGGTACAAGCCCGCGCGGCAGAGCTTCGATGCCGAGGGTCTCGAGGTCTGCAACGTCGAGGTCGAGCTCCCGGGCGGGGACCTCGCCACCGAGATCCTGGTCGTCGGAGCGCACTACGACTCGGTGCCCGGCTGCCCCGCCGCGAACGACAACGGCAGCGGCGTGGCCGCGACCCTCGCGCTTGCGCGCGCGATGCGTGCCGAAAAACCGAGGCGCACCATCCGGTTCGTGCTGTTCGTCAACGAAGAGCCGCCGTTTTTTCAGACGCAGTTCATGGGCAGCCGCGTGTACGCGAAGCGCTGCAAGGAGCGCGGCGAGAACATCATCGGCATGATCAGCCTCGAAACGATCGGCTACTACAGCGATGAGGACGAGTCGCAGATGTACCCGTTCGGGGGCCTTCGATGGGTGTATGGAAAACGCGGCGACTTCATCGCGTTCGTGGGAAATCTGAAGTGGCGGGGATTTGTGCAGCGGACCATCGCGCACTTCCGCGAGGTCTCGCAGTTTCCGTCCGAGGGCGCGGCGTTGCCGGCGTTCCTTCAAGGCGTCGGGTGGTCCGACCACTGGTCGTTTTGGCAGGAGGGTTATCCGGCGCTGATGGTGACCGACACGGCCCCGTTTCGATATCCGCACTATCACCGGGCCACGGACACGCCGGACAAGCTCGACTACGAGAAAATGGCGCGGGTTGTCGCGGGCCTCGAGGAGGCCGTGCGGAGGCTCGCGAACGAGGCCAGCGGCGCCAAGTGAGCACGCGGAGAGTCCCGTGAAAACCGGGACGGCCACACTACAATCGGCCCGTCATGTACAGCACGTCCGATCTCAAGCGCGGTCTCATCCTCGAATTCGACGGCGCTCCGCACCTCGTGGAGACGGTGAGCGTTTCGACGCCGCAGGCGCGCGGCGCGAGCACCATCCACAAGGTCCGGATGCGCAACTTGAAGACCAAACAGAAGGTCGACAAGTCCTTCAAGGGCGGCGAGACGTTCGGCGTTCCGGACGTGGATCGCAAGAAGGTCCAGTTCCTCTATCAGGATCCGGAAGCGTTCCACTTCATGGAGCAGGAATCGTACGACCAGTTCCCGTTCCGCAAGGAGGACCTGGCGTGGGAGGCCAACTTCCTCGTCGATGACATGGGCGACATCGCGGCGTTCTATTACAACGGCCACCCGATCGCTCTGGAGCTACCCAGCAGCGTCGTGCTGAAAATCGTCGAGACCAACCCCGGCGTTAAGGGCAACTCCGCGACCGGCCGCACCAAACCCGCCACGCTCGAGACCGGCTTCGAGATCCAGGTCCCGGAACACATCGACAACGGCACCAAGGTCCAGGTCGATACCCGTACCGGCGCGTTCCAAGGACGGGTGAAGGACTAACGCCCGACGCTGCCCTCGCCGCCGGCTAGTTCAGCGCCGACAGGACCGCGGGGCCGCTGTCCAATTTGAGGTCTTTTCCGTCGTACAAACGCAGCGACGGCAGTGAGTTGATGCCGTGCTGCTTGGCGACGTCGGACCCCCAGTTCACGATGTTCACCTTGCGAAGCCGGACGCTGTCCAGCGTCTTGATGCGGGCCTCCAACTGAGGACCCATCTGTTTGCAGGGGCCTCACCAATCGGCGTAGAAATACACGACGGTCTTCTTGCCACTGACGAGGTGATCCTCGATGTCGACCTCTTCGCCGTTGGAGATGGTCGCGATGAGCGGGCCGGAGCTGCTCGCCGCTCCAGCGGCGTCGGCGGCCGCGATCTGCTCGGGTGACCGGGCATCGGGAAGCGCAAACACGGAAACGAGTGCGGCCACGGCGATGACGAGAATCAGTTTGTTCATGATCGGCCTCAGTCGGCCCTATCGGCCGAATCGCGGCCGTTCCTTCAGCGTCCCGGGCCCCGCAGTGGCCACGATCTTCGCTAGAATCGCTGCCATGTCGGACGTGAGTCGACGGGGCTTTTTGGCCGGTTCGGCCGTCGCAGGCCTTTCACTGGCGGGTTTTCGGCCGGTTTTCGCAGAATCGAAGCCGATGCCGCTTCGAGCGCTCGGGAACACCGGCGTAAAAGTCCCGATCGTCGGCCTCGGCACGGCGGAACTCGGACGGCCCGATTGGAAAGTCGCCGTCGCGGTCGTCCGCCGCGCGGTGGAGTTGGGCATCACATACATCGACACGGCGCCGACGTACGGCCGAACGCGCAGCGAGGAGCGGATCGGCATCGCACTCGGCGGCGCGCGCAAGAACGTCTTTCTCACGACCAAAACGCTCGAGCGCAAACGCGACGGCGCGTTGTCGGAACTCGACCAATCCCTGAAACGGCTGCGCACCGACCACGTGGATCTCTGGCAGTTTCACGCGCTTCGCTCGGACGACGACAACGACGCGATCCTGAAAAAGGGTGGCGCGCTCGAAGCGGGCTTGCAGGCGCAAAAAGACGGACGCGTCCGCTACCTCGGCATCACGGGTCACTACGATCCCACGGTGTTTCGAAACATGCTGAGGCAACAGCGCTTCGACACGCTGCTGATTCCGCTCAACTGCATCGACCCATGGCACCGGTCGTTCGAGACCACGCTGCTTCCGTACGCGAACAACAAGAACGTCGGCGTCATCGCCATGAAGGTCTACTGCTCCGGCCGGCTCCCGAAGGACTCGATCGTGACCGCCGAGGACTGCCTGCGTTACACGTGCGGACTGCCTGCAGCGACGACCATCGTTGGATGCCAGAGCGTGCGGGAAGTCGAACTCGTGGCACACGTCGCACGCAACCTGAAGCCCATGGACGGGGACGAGCGAAAGAAGCTGCGCGCCGCCACCAAACCGCACTCGCCCGACCTCGAGTGGTACAAGCGCAAGTAGCGCTCTAAGAAAACCACAGAGACACGGAGGCGTTCCGGTGCCTGCGAATCCAGTCGGACCCCGGCCCTTTTCTCCTTCCTTCGAACGCGTCGGCTTTGCCCGCGGCTCGCGCTGACCCGCGGGAGGCTTGGATAGAAAGAGTCGGGCGAAGGTCCGAACTTCCTGCGAGCCTTCGTGCCTCTGTGGTTCCTTCTTCTTCAACGAAGCAGAAGGTACGCGGCGAGCGCGATCTGCAGCGCGATCAACCCGAACAACCACGCGCGGAACGATCGCTTCTTCGTCTTGTGGCGGAACTTGCGCATCGCCGTCAGCGCGCCGGGCCAGCCGCCGAGCGCGGACCACATCAGGAGCTCTTTTTCGGAGATGCGCCGCTGTCCCTTCCGCGCGCGACGCTTGTCGAGCCAGAACAGGAAATACACAAACGCGTTGACCAGGACGAGATAGAGCACCAGCAGCCGGAAAAACACGCGAGCGCCTCCTCTGCGTCGGCGGGCCGGTTATTCCCTTAATCCTCGGCCGCGGAGGGCGGCGCGGGTTCGGGTTCCGGCTCGGGCAGCTTGCCGATGTCGCGCAGCTCCAAAAGGTGCGCTCGTTTCTCTTCGAGCATGCCCAGCACCTTCGTATACGCGACCGGGTCGCTCTTGATGCCCGCTAGCCCCGCTTCGATCTCCGCGATCACCCGCTCCTGGTGCTCGGCGCCGAACCGCGCCATGAAACGGATGTCGAGGTAGTTGAGATCGATGTTCCAGTACGGAAACGCCTCGGTCGACGGCACGCCGCGGAACCGGTTGATGAGCTGGCTCAGCACGTTGGTTTGGGCGATCTCCTCGTTGCGCATCTTGTCCATGCGCTCCACGAACGGCTCGCACCCCGGCGCCACAAAGGGCACCGACACGGCCGTGTACTGGATCATCGAGTTGACCGTCCCGCTGAGGATGCGGTTCAGAAATGTGACGCGCGCGTCACTGTCGCTAGTCCCGTCGCTAGAAGTCCCGTCGGTCATCAGAAGATGCCCTCCGCCAGTCGCTGAGCCACCTCATAGAGCGGCGTGATCACGAACCCGGCAAAACCCAGCAGCAGTACCGGAATGGTCAAGCCGACCAAGATGCCGGTGTCGACGGGCGCCAGAGCGAGCCCCGGGCCATCGGTGCGCTTGCCGAGGTACATGACCTTCACGAAACGCATGTAGTAGGCGAGCGAGATGACGCTGTTCAGAAGACCGATCACGCCGGCCCAGAAAAAGAACATCCCGTTCGCGGACCCGGAGCCGGAAAGCGCGAACACTTCCTTGAACAGGAAGAATTTGCCTACGAACCCGCCGGTGGGCGGCAGACCCGTCAGAGCCAGGAGGCTGACCAGCAGGCACCCGGCAAACAACGGGGACCGGAAACCCAGGCCTTCGAACGCGTCGATGTCCACGCGCCCAGTCTCGCGCTCGACCATCGAAACGGTGAAGAACGCGGTGAGCGTCATGAACAGGTAGACGAACATGTAGAAGACGATCGCGGCCGCGGCGGCGTCGGTGCAGACCGCAACACCGAGCAACAGGTACCCGGCGTGCGCGATCGAGCTGTACGCCAAGAGCCGCTTCGCGTTGGTCTGCCGCAGCGCGGCGACGTTGCCGAGCGTCATCGTGATGAGCGCCATCACGACCAGCACGATCTTGAGTGTCTCGTTGGCCGACAGGATCATCTCGGTATTGGCCGCGCCGCCCGCGGTCGCCGCACTCACCACACGCAACAGCGCGGCGAAACCTGCCCCCTTGCTCGCCACGGCCAGGAACGCCGCGACGGACGTGGGCGCCCCCTGATACACATCCGGGCACCAGAACTGGAACGGGAACGCGGCGACTTTGTAAGCCAGGCCCGCGAACACCATCACGGTCGCGATCAGGAACGCCGGCTCACCCGCGCGCGTCAACGCCGCCGCCTCGAGCGAGCGGCCGATGCCGGACCCGGGAACGGTGGTCAGCACCGAAGTGCCGCCGAACCCGTAGAGCAGGCTGAATCCGTAGAGCATCATCCCGGACGCCACCGCGCCGAAGATGACGTACTTCATCGCGGCCTCGGCGCTCAGCGAGTCGTTGCGCTTGTAGCCCGCGAGCAGGTAACCGCAGATGCTCAGCGTCTCGATCGAGAGGTAGAGCATCGCCATGTCGTTGGCGGCTGCGGTCAAACACGCGCCGGCAACAGCGCCGATCAGCAGCACGTAGAACTCGGCGTGCCCGCGACCGCGCAGGTCCCCGCCGCGCACCGCGAACCAGGCAGCGACACAACCCGCGCCGAGGGCGATGATGCGAAACGCCTTCGCGAGACCGTCGGCGCGCAGAAGTTTCGTGACGACGATCGACTCGCCCGTGGACTGCACGCACGCGAGAATGAACGCGGACAAGAGGGCGAAGAGCGCGAGTGTCCCCGCCGTCTTCTCGCGATTCCCCTTACGCGCGATGAGATCCACAACGAGGATCACCGGTATGGCGAGGCACAGCACCACCTCCGCGAGGAAGTGGTCCAGAAGGCCGGAGAGATCGGGAATGTTGAGCGGAATCATCGGATTTCCGGGCTAGCCGACACTCGCCACCTTCGTCATCGTGGCCACGGAATCGCGAATGAGATCCAGCAGCGGCCCCGGATAGACCCCGAACAGGATCGTCGGAACCACCAGCGGAATCATCGCCAGCTTCTCGCGCAGCGTCGCGTCGGGGAACGCTTCGCACGCCGGGTTGGTCTTGCCGAGATACACCTTCTGCAGCGCGCGCAGGTAGTACGCCGCAGTCAACACGAGGCCGACCGTCGCGACCACCGTGATGATCTTCGCGCCGTAGTAGAACTCGCTCTTGAACGAGCCGATGAACGTCAGGATCTCACCGATGAAGCCGCTGAGGCCCGGGAGGCCGAGCGAAGCGAAGATCGCGATGCTTGAAATCGCCGAGTAGATCGGCATGTTCCACATCAGTCCGCCGAAGCGGTTGAGGTCGCGATGGTGCGCGCGGTCATAGGCGACACCCACCACGAGGAACAACAGGCCGCTGATCGTGCCATGGTTGAAGAGCTGCAGGATCGCGCCGGTCATGCCCTCCGGGGTCATCGCCGCGAAACCGAGCAGGCAGAAGCCCATGTGCGATACGGACGAGTACGCGACCATCCGTTTGAAGTCGGTCTGCGCCATCGCAACCAGCGCGCCGTAGATGATGTTGATCAGACCCAGCAACCCGATGTAGATCGCCATGTCCTTCATGATGTCCGGGAAGAACGGGAAGTTGATGCGCAACATGCCGTAGGCGCCCATCTTGAGCAGGATGCCGGCCAGGATGACGCTGATCGGCGTCGGCGCCTCGACGTGCGCGTCCGGAAGCCAGGTGTGGAACGGGAAGACCGGCACCTTGACGGCGAACGCGATGAACATTCCCCAGAACGTCAGCACGCCGATCGTGGCCGCGTTGGCCCCGAAGACGTGCAGGATGTTTCCATGCGCCAGCGGACTCGCCGCGAACGCGGCGATCTCTGGAATGGAGAACGGGTTGCCGGTGAAGCCCGACTCCGCGTGTGTCAGCCCGAAGTAGACCGCGAGGATGCCCGCGAGCAACAGGATCGAACCGAACAGCGTGTACAGGAAGAACTTGATCGACGCGTAGACACGCCGTGGCCCGCCCCAGACGCCGATGAGGAAGTACATCGGCAGGAGCATGATCTCCCAGAACACGTAGAACATGAACAGGTCGAGCGACGCAAACGTTCCGATCACTCCGACGTGGAGGAAGAGGAACATCGCCCAGTAACCGCGCACGCCCTTTTCGATGTTCCAGGAAGCGATCGCAGCGCAAACCGCGAGCAGTCCCGTGAGGAACACCAGCATGCCCGACAAACCGTCGAGGCCGATGCGGTAAAAGACCTGGAAGCGCCCGCCCAGATCGATCCACTTGGCCTCCACCATGTGGTGGTAGCCCTCCGCCGGGACCGGATCGAAGCATTTGAGTGCGGCGATCGTGCACAGCACGAACGTGCCGATCGCGAACGCGAGTCCCGTCCAACGGATGCGGTTGACGTCTTCCTTTTTCAGGAAGAGCACCGCGATCGACCCGACGAGCGGGAGGAAAATGGCAGCAGTGAGAACGTTCATCCGTAGTCCTAGAGCAGAATGAGAATCAGCAATCCGATGGCCGTCGTGAACACCGCGGCCGTGAGGTAGTTGCGCAGACGGCCGGTCTGCGCGGCGGAAGCGACCGCGCCGGCGGCCTGCGTGACATCGGCGACACCGTTGACGGCGCCGTCCACGACAAGCTGGTCGGCGTCGCCGCACAGATCACCGGCGAGCAGTCCGCCGCTGCCGACGTTGTTTACCAAGCCGTCAACGACACGCGAGTCGGCCACATTGGCCGCCGCGGCGACCTTGTTCCAGCCGCCGATGAACCCGTTGAGATAGAACTCGTCGAGATAGAACTTGCCCTTCGCCAGGTCGTGCAGCGACCCGGGCAGGAGTTTCGTGTCCTGGTCGCGCTTGCCCCTGGCGAACAGCATCAGACCGAGCGCGATGCCGCCGACGCCGACACCGACGGCGCACGCATAGAACCAGAACGGGTGGCCGTGCTCGTGGAGATGCTCTCCCGGCGCGACGTAGGCCCCTTGCACAAATTCGTTGTCCGGGAAGAACGTGTAATCCGCGGGCGTGCGGAAAAACTTCTCCTCGAAGCCGCCCCAGATAAGGCCGATCGAAAACAGCGCCAGCACCACCAGCGGCACCGTCATCTGCCACGGCGACTCGTGCGCGTGGTCGTACTTCTCCTGGTTGCGCGGCTGGCCCATGAAGCAGAGCCAGACCATGCGGGTCATGTAGAACGCCGTCAGGAATGCCGCCGCAAGACCGATCCAGAACAGCGGTTGCACCCCGGGAGTCGGACTGTGTAGCGCCTGCGCGAGGATCGCGTCCTTACTGAGGAAACCGCTCGTGAGCGGCAGTCCCGCCAGCGCTGCGGTGCTGATCACGAACGTCCAAAACGTGATCGGCAGCTTCTTGCGCAGCCCACCCATGTCCTTCAACTCCTGGGCGTGGTGCATCGCGTGGATGACCGAACCGGAACCGAGGAACAGGCACGCCTTGAACAGCGCGTGCGTGCAGAGGTGGAACATCGCGGCCCACGGCGCGCCGACACCCACACCCATGATCATGTAACCGAGCTGGCTGATCGTGGAGTACGCCAGGACCTTTTTGATGTCCGTCTGCGTGACCGCGATGATCGAACCGAGGATCGCCGTGATGCCGCCGGTCCACGCGATGTACTGCAGCGCCTCCGGAGTGAAGATCGGGAACATGCGCGCCGCCAAGTAGACCCCCGCCGCGACCATCGTCGCCGCGTGGATCAGCGCGCTGACCGGCGTCGGACCCGCCATCGCATCCGGCAGCCAGACGTGGAACGGGAACTGCGCCGACTTGCCGGCCGCGCCCAGGAACAGGCCGATGCCCGCCCAGGTCAGGACGTCGCCGGAAATCACGCCGGACTGCACCGCCGCGAACACGTCGCTGAACGCGAAGCTGCCCGCGGCGTTGTAGAGCATCATCAGGCCGATGAGCATGCCGACGTCGCCGATGCGCGTCGTGATGAATGCCTTCTTGGCCGCCTCCGCGTTCGCGAGATCCTGGCTCCAGAAGCCGATCAGCTTGTACGAGCACAGGCCGACCAGCTCCCAACCGATGAACAGCAGGAGCAGGTTGTCGGCGACCACGAGGATCAACATCGCGGTCGCGAAGAACGAGAGCCAGAAGAAGAACCGGTGGTAGTACGGGTCCCCCTTCATGTATTGGCTGGAAAAGAGGAAGACGAGGAACGAGACGAGCGTCACGACGACGAGCATGGCAGCGGTCAATCCGTCCACCATGATCCCGACATGGAAGTCGATGCCGCCTGCCACCGAGAACCACGTCGTGTGCCAGTGCATGTACTCGCCCGGAGCGAGGTTGATCCAGTGGAACAGCGTGAGCAACGAAAGCACGAGCGCCACGCCCATGCCGGCGATGACAACGATGTCGCCCTTGCGCGGCAGAACCTTCCCGAAGAAGTTCTGGATCAAACCCGCGAGGGTCGGGGCCAGCACAATCCACGGAATGTACGCCGGGAGGTCTTTGTTCAGGAGTTCGTTCATCAGCCTTTGAGGAGACTTGCCCGGTCCACGTCCACTTCGCTGCGCTTGTCGAACATCTGCAGGATGATCGCGAGCGCGACGGCGGCTTCCGCCGCGGCGAGGACGATGACGAAGATGCTGAAGACCTGCGCGTCCAGGCCGCCCCCGTGGCGACTGAATCCGACCAGGTTCACGTTGGCGGCATTGAGGATCAACTCAACGCCGATGAGGACACCGATCGCGTTGCGGCGCGTGATCACGCCGCAAATGCCGATCGCAAACAGCGCCGCGCCGACGCCGAGGTAGTGATAGATACCGATCACCGTTCCGCCCTTCGCACGAGGTACGCCGCCCCGACCAGCGCCAGAAGCAGCAGGACCGAAGCGAACTCGAACGCGATGATGTAGTCGCCGATGAGCAGCGCGCCGATGTCGAGCGTCGTGGGATCACCCGCCATCACGGTTCCGGTGTTGAACTGCGACTTCGCGATCGTGGTCATGAGCGCAGCGAAGATGAGCAGCGCCGCGATGACCCCGTAGGGCCGGTGCCGCGCCTCGTGTTGGGCGAGCGACTCGGCCGTTCGCCCCGTGAGCAGGATGCCGAACGCCATCAGAACGAGCACGCCGCCGACGTAGACGACGAGTTGCACGATCGCGAGGAAGTCCGCGCCTTGCACCGCGTAAAGCCCGGCCACGCCGATGAACGAAAGCATCAGGCTGAAGACCGCGTGCACGATGCGTGGCAACAGGACGGCCATCAGGCCGCCGGTCACCGCCATCGCGGCGAAGGTCCAGAAGAGAAGAGTGGCAGCGCCCATTCGCCTACTTCCTCATCATGTTGGCGAGCGGATAAGGGATCTTCTCCTCACCGCTGAACGTGCGCGGATTCTCGCGGTCCGCGTAGTCGATGATGACCTCTTCGCGCGTGTAGCCGACCAGGTCGTAGGTCGGTCCCATGTGAATGCAATCCGTCGGGCACGGCTCGGTACAGAGCGCGCAGAAGAGACACTTCGTGTAGTCGATCTCGTACTTCGTCATGCGCGCGAACTTGCCCTTGCCTTCCGCTTCGATGGTGATGCAGTCGACGGGGCAGATCTTGGCGCACTGATCGCAAGCGATGCACTTGTCGATCTCGAAGTTGTGGAGACCGCGCTCCGTGTCGGGGATATCCGGCAGCTCTTCCGGGTACTGCAGCGTGTACGGCTTGCGGAAGAGATAGGGGATCGTGATGCTGAGGCCGATGAACGTCGTCCGGAGGCCGGACCAGACACCCGAGGCCCACTGGCGGAAGCTCTGCATCAGTTGGCCCCTTCGATCAGCTTCAGGGCCGCGACCAGGAGAATCAGCACGAGGCTGATCGGCAGCAGGACCTTGTAGCAGAGGTACATCACCTGGTCGACGCGCAGGCGCGGCAGCGTCCAGCGCAGCTGCATGACGAGCAGCCAGCTGAGGATCGACTTGCCCATGAACCACATGACGCCCCACCACAACACCCCGTGGAACATGCCGCCTTCTGCGCTGAGACCGAACGGATCGTGGTAACCACCGAGGAACAGCACGGTCGAGACACACGCCACCGTCAGCATCAGCACGTACTCCGGCAGGAAGAACATGCCGAAGCGCATGCCGGAGTACTCGGTGTGGAAACCGGCGACGAGTTCCGACTCCGCTTCCGGAAGATCGAACGGCGCGCGTTTGCAAGCCGCGAGGCCGGAAACGAAAAACACGAGGAACGCCGGAATGCCGACGATCGCGTAGTAGCCGTTGCGAATGATGAACCAGTTCCAGATCGGACCCTGCTGATAGTCGGTGAGTTCGACGAGGCTCAGCGAACCTGCCGCGATCACCGGGACCATCGCCGAGAGGCCGAGCGGAAGCTCGTAGCTGATCACCTGCGCGACCTCGCGCATGGAACCGAGGAGGCTCCACTTGTTGTTGCTCGCCCAACCGGCCATCACGATGCCGATCGTTTCGATGCCGATCATCGCGAGGAAGAAGAACAACCCGACGTCGAGATTCGCCGGCGTGAGCCCCGGGCCGAACGGCATCACGCAGATGCCGGCGAACACCGAGAGGAACACGATGTAGGGCGCGAATCGAAACAGCGCCTCGTCCGTGCCCGGCTTGATGTAGTCCTCTTTCGTGAGCAGCTTCACGCCGTCCGCGAGGGTCTGTAGCAAGCCGTAGGGGCCGACGCGGTTGGGGCCGACGCGGTTTTGCGCGCGGCCCGCGATCTTCCGCTCGAGGTAGATGCCCGCGAGGCCTGCCGGCGTCACGAAGACCAACACGACGACCGTCGCGACCACGAGCATCGAGAGCGCGTGAAACGGCCACGTCGCCTCGAGGCCGACGAAATCGGCGACGAAATTCGCGATGTGGGTGCTCATCGCCTGGGTCTCGGCTCCGGCCAGCAGCGAGAGGCTCATCGGTCCACCTCACCCAGCGTGATGTCCGTCGAGCCGATCAGCGCGATCAGGTCGCCGATCAGAAGGCCGCGCGAGCACTCGCCGAGCAGCGAGATGTTGGAAAAGCTCGGCCCACGCGTCTTGACGCGATACGGCATCTTGCTTCCGTCACTGATGATGTAAAAACCGAGCTCGCCGCGCGGCGACTCGGTCGCGACATACGCCTCGCCCGCCGGCGCTTTCCACGCGCGGGTCACCTTGGGATGCGCGAACGCGCCGTCGGGTATCTTCGCGATCGCCTGTTGGACGATGTCCAGGCTCTGTTCGATCTCGTACAGCCGCTGGCGATGGCGCGTCCACGAGCAGCCGACGACACCTTCCTCGAACGGCCCGACGGGCACCTCGAAGTCGAAGTCCTCGTAGCTCGAATACGGCATGTCCTTGCGCAGGTCGCGCTGGATGCCCGCCGCGCGCAGGATCGGCCCCGTGACCGCGTAGCGCAGGCACGTGTCCTTGTCGATCATCGCGACGCCGCACGTCCGGTTCAAGAAGATGCGGTTGTAGGTGAGCAGGTTGTTGTACTCGTCCATGTGGCTGCGAACGACGTCGCAGTACTTGTGGGCCGCGTCCAACCACTCCTGGTTCGCATCGCGCGTGACCCCGCCGTAGCGGATGTAGTGATAGAGAAGCCGGCCGCCCGTCACCTGGTTGATGAGACTGATGCCCTCTTCGCGTTCCCTGAACATGTAGAGGAACGGAGTGAAGGCGCCCATGTCGAGGCCGAACTGCCCCGCGCAAAACAGGTGGCTGATGACCCGGTTCAGCTCGCACATGATCACGCGCAGATACTGCGCGCGCTTGGGGATCTCGACGCCGGCGATCTTCTCGGCCGCGAGCGCGAGCCCCATCTCGTTGTTGAGCGCGCCCAGGTAGTCCATGCGGTCCACATACGGCATGCCCTGGGTGTAGGTGAGGTTCTCGAGGATCTTCTCGGCGCAGCGATGGAGGTTGCCGATCAGCGGGTGGCAGTCGAGCACGACCTCGCCGTCGGTTTTCACCACGACCCGCAACACGCCGTGCGTGCTGGGGTGCTGCGGCCCCATGTTGAAGACCATCTCGTCGGTCTGGATGTCGCGCGGAAGCGTCGGCGCAACGGCCTCGCCTTCGAACTTGACGCCTTGGATGGTGGTCATTTGGTGCAATCGATCCCGTGGTAGGTGGTCGGGAACTCGTAGTCCTTGCGCAGCGGGTGGCCTTCCCAGTCCTCCGGAAGCAGGATCCGATAGTGATGCGGGTGGCCCTCGAACCGGATGCCGACAAGGTCCCACGTCTCGCGTTCAAACCAGTCGGCGCTCGGCCAATCGTGCGCGAGCGTCGGCAAAACGGGATCGTCGTGCGAGAGCGTGACCTTCAGGCAGAAGAAATCGCTCGCGCCCTTTTCTATGCCGGCGAAGTGGTAGGCAACTTCGAACCGGTCCTTGAAGTCGGTGCCCGTGACGAGGTGCAGCATGTCGGCGCCGCACTTTTCGCGCAGCGTCTTGGCCGCCTCGACGATGGAGTCGGCGCGCACGCGCGCAAACGGCTGCGTGCCCTCGGTGACGACCTCCTCGATCGCATCGCCGAGCGCGTCCTGGAGGGTCTTGTACGCCTCAGCGTGCATCAACTCTCTCCCCCATCCTTGGCATCCGCGTCGGGCTCCTTCTCCTCGGCCTCGGCGTCGGCCCCGGCCTCGGCCTCACCACCCGGCCCCTTGGCCTCTTCCTTGGGAGCCTCCTCCGCGTTGTCCTCGACCTTCGGAGCTTCAACCGTTTCTTCAGCCGTCGGAGCCTCTTCCTTGGGCGCCACAGCCGCTGCCTCCGCCTCAGCCTTGGCAGCCTCCTCGGCCTCCTTCTTCTTCTTCTCCTCCGCGGCTATCTTTCGCGCCGCGGCAACCTCGGCCTTCTTCTTCTTGTCTTCCTCCTCCGCGATCTCCTTGGGACCGTCGAAGGAACGCGCCTTCTCCGTCTTCCACGGCTCGGCCGGCGAGAGTCCATCCATGACCGCCTGAACCGAACCCTTCTCGGGGCCGGTGTAGCCGGGGTCCTTGCCGTTGAGCAGCTTCCCGCGCGCCGAGACCAACTCCTGCAGGCGCATGACCGCCTCCAGAAGCGCCTCGGGCCGCGGGGGGCAACCGGGAAGGTAAATGTCGACGGGCACGACCTTGTCGACGCCCTTGACGACGTGATAACCGTGCACGAAGTACGGGCCGCCGCCGACGGTGCAGGCACCCATCGCGATGACCCACTTGGGCTCCGACATCTGGTCGTAGAGACGCTTCACCCGCGGCGCCATCTTGTGCGTGACGGTGCCGGCGACGATCATCACGTCCGCCTGGCGCGGGGTCGCGCGAAACACCTCGGCCCCGAATCGGCTGATGTCGTACTTCACCATCGCGGTCGAGATCATTTCGATCGCGCAGCAGGCGAGGCCAAAACCAAGCGGCCAAAGCGAGGACTTGCGCCCCCAATCGACCAGCCACTCGGCCTTCGTCAGCAGAATGGTCTGCTCGAGCTCCGGGTCGAATCGCTGGGGCGGCGGCATGTACGCCGGTCGGCCCGGACGTGTGAGATTTGCATCACTCACGCTTCGCTCTCCTCAACTGTGCTCGCGGGCACGGTCTCTTTCGTTTCCGCTGTGTCTTCCGGTTTGTCCGGCTCAGCATCACCCGAGGGTGTCTCGGGCGTGGGCTCCGGTTTCGCCGGCTCGCCGCCACGGTCGGCGCCGCCATGCGCGAGCTCCGGGATCGCAGCGCCCGGCGCCGTGCTGGTCCAGTCGATGTCGCGGCGCATCCAGACATAGGCGAGCCCGACACCCAACACGGTGACGAACACCAACACCTCGACGAATGCGGCAAAGCCCTGTCCCGCTGCGATGAACTTGTCGTAGGCGACCGCCCACGGGAACAGGAGCGCAACTTCGATATCGAAGATCAGGAAGATCAGGCTCAGCGTGTAGAAGCGGATGTCGAACCGGATCCAGGCATCGCCGATCGCGGGTTCGCCGCATTCATACGTGGTGTGCTTTTCGCCAAAGTCGGGTTTGCTCGGCCGGCCAAGAACCAACTTGCCGAGAACGAACAGGTTGACGAAGACAAACACCACACCAAAGACGGCAAAGACAAAAGCGTTGCCGAATCCTTCAAAGAGGTTGGAGGCCGTGAGGTGCATGGATCGACCTGGGATCTCCTGTCTCGTCCGTTCTGAACCCCGCTTACCCAGGCCGTTTCGGGACTCCGTCCCGGGTTGGCCATCGTTTGGGGCTCCGCCTCGCGGCGTTTCCCGCGGGTAGGCCTGAAAGCGCGGAATTATGCCAGCCTGGTGGTGACCGATCCAGCTATCCCCCGCGGATTCGGCGTCTTTCCGTTTGCGGGTTGGAGCGCCGGACCTGGATTCTCCCTCGATGAGCCGGTGAGCCCCCCGCAGTGCTCGCCCCCCTTCCTGGGGCGGGCTAAGATAATGGCGTCATGAGCAAGACGCAGCTTCTCGACTTTCAGGCTTCGGACAAGCAGCAGGAGGGCGGATTTTTCGTCTCCCGCCTGGACGCGCTCATCAACTGGAGCCGCAAGAACTCCCTCTGGCCGCTACCGATGGGCCTCTCCTGCTGCGCAATCGAGTTCATGGCAGTGGCCTGCAGCCGTTACGACCTGGCGCGTTTTGGCGCCGAGGTCGCGCGGTTCAGCCCTCGCCAAGCGGACGTCATGGTCGTGGCCGGCACGATGACCTACAAGATGTCCGACGTCGTCCTGCGGGTTTGGGACCAGATGTCGGAGCCCAAGTGGTGTATCGCGATGGGTGCCTGCGCGAGCAGCGGCGGCATGTTCCGCTCCTACCCGGTCGTTCAGGGCATCGACGAGTTCGTCCCGGTGGATCTCTACATCTCCGGTTGCCCGCCGCGCCCCGAGGCGGTGCTCAAGGCCCTCATGACCCTCCAAGCCAAGATCGAGGGCGAAACCCCCGGCGCCGAGCTGATCGAACAAGTCAGTAGTCTTTTGCCCAAGGGCTGAGATTCCTTGTTCAACGCCTGACGGCGTTGAGACCCTATGTTCGAACCGTTTGAGGTGATTTCCGCGCGTCGAACGTTCGTGGCTGCGAGCGTAACTCGTTCTGCTGAAGACGCTTAGGGCCTAGGATTTGGCGACATAGCTCGCCAGATCTCAGACGCTCCGAAGGGGTAGCTCCAACGGAGTCAGCCGTTGGGCAGACAACACTGACTACGTGTGGAAAGACTCTCCACACCCACAAGTGCCCTTGACGTTCGGGTTCTCGAACTTGAAACCCGCGCCGGTCAGGCCGTCCTTGTAGTCGAGCGCTGAGCCGTTCAGGAAAAACAGCGACTTCTTGTCGATGTACACCGTGAAGCCGTTGTTCTCGAAGACCTCGTCGCCCTCTTCCGCGCCGTCGGCGAACTCCATCTTGTTCATCATGCCGGAGCAGCCGCCCCCGATGACCCGAACCCGCAGCCCGGGCTCGCTCATCTCGTCGGTCTGACTGTCGATCAGCTCGCGGCCTTTTTGCGCCGCTTTTTCGGTAATGGTGATGCTCGGCATGTGGGTACTCCAACGGCCACGGCGGGGTCGGCCCGCAGGGCTCCAATAGGACGAAATGATACCATCGCGGTCCTCTTTCCCTGAGCGGCGGCAATCCCTCAGGATGTCGCCAAAACGATGAAAACCCCCATCTATCTCGACAACCACGCGACAACGCCGGTCGATCCGCGCGTGCTCGAAGCGATGCTCCCGGCGCTTTCCGGCGTGTTCGGGAACGCCTCGAGTCGCAGCCACAGTCTCGGGTGGGACGCCGAAAAGCTGGTGGACGCCGCCCGCCGCGAGGTTGCCACGCTGCTCGGCGCGGACCCGCGCGAGATCGTGTTCACGTCGGGCGCCACTGAATCGAACAATCTCGCGATTTTGGGCGTGGCGGAGGCCAACCCGAAGGGGCGGCACATCATCTCGGCCAGGACCGAGCACCCCGCCGTCCTCGACTCGCTGGCACACCTCGAGGCCAACGGCTACCGAATCACGTGGCTGCCGCTGGACAAGACGGGCCGGGCCGGCGCGGCGGACGTTGACGCGGCCATCGAGGACGAGACGGTTCTGATCACGCTGATGGCGGCGAACAACGAGATCGGCACGATCCACCCGTTCGCCGA
>JAZFYD010000006.1:0-2856 GCA_036443405.1 Planctomycetota bacterium | reverse complement strand
ACCCGCGATCGGTGCCTGGTAAGCGGAAGGGACCGAGGCAAGTGAGCCCGAACGCGCGATAGCCGGAAAACGATCCAGCGAATCGTTTTCCGGTGTGACCGAGTTCCCAACATCGCGTAGCACGCACACAGGAGAATCGAAACTGCGCCCGACGCGCCACCTGGCACCTTGCGCAACCAACGCGTCCGAAGTCCCGCGGGACGAACAATCCGCGCCGGTGGGAGCCCCGAATCGAGGAGCAGAGGCTCGCTGAGAGGGACAAGGCCGAGGAGCGAGGCACAGGCCAAGGCCGAGGCTTAGGCCGAGGGAAGTTGCCGAGTTAAACTCGGCAACTTCATGGAAATCAACAACGTCACCGTCATCGGCGCCGGCACCATGGGGGCTGGAATCGCCCAGGTTTCCGCGCTTGTCGGGTGCAACACCGTCTTGTTCGATATCGCCGACGCGCCCATCGAAAAGGGGCTCGCGGGGATCCGGAAGTCGCTGCAGAAGGGTGTCGATCGCGACAAGGTCACTCCTGAGGATCGCGATGCTGCGCTCTCGCGCATCACGACGTCGACGGACCTTGCGACAGCAGTCGCGTCCGCCGATCTCGTCGTCGAGGCTGTGCCCGAGGATCTCGAACTCAAACGCAAGATCTTCCGGGATGTCGAGGCCGCCGCGCCTGCGCACGCGATCCTGGCGACCAACACCTCGTCGCTGCCGATCAGCGACGTGGCGGAAGCCGTCAACACGCCCGCGCGCATGGTTGGCATGCATTTTTTCAATCCGGTGCCGATCATGAAGCTGCTGGAGATCGTCGTCGGCAAGGCGACGTCGGACGAAACACGCGACGCGGTTGTCGCGTTCGGCGAACGGTTGAGCAAAGAGGTCATCACCGTCAAGGACGCGCCGGGCTTCGCATCATCTAGGCTCGGCATCTGCATCGCGATGGAAGCGATCCGGATGGTGGAGCAGGGGGTCGCCTCGGCCGAGGACATCGACCGCGCGATGGTGTTCGGGTACGGCCACCCGATGGGGCCGCTGCGCCTGACAGATCTCGTCGGCCTCGACGTGCGCATGGCGATCGCCGAGCATCTCGCCGAAGCCCTCGACGCGCCGGCGTTCCAGCCGCCTGAGACCCTGCGGAAGCTCGTCGCCGAGGGCAAGCTCGGTAAAAAGTCCGGCCACGGCTTCTACGGCTGGGAGGACTGACGCGCTTGGACCCGCGGCTGAAGCAAAAGATCGACGAGACCCTGGCGGTCGCCCGGCGTCGCCGCGTCGATTTGCGCTCCGGCCCGCTGCTTTGCTGTTTCGAGCAACCGCTGTGGGGCGGTGTCATGACCGGACGCGAGGTCCACGAACTCGTCAGCCACCCCGGCACGTCCGTCGCGGTGGTTTCCCCCGATCCTCTGCCCGTCGTGCAGCGCGCCGTCGAGCGCGCGCCGCGGATTCACGTCGTCGCGGAGCGCGGCCTCGTCTGCCGTCTCAGCGGTGGCGCGACCCACCACGTCTACCAGGGCGCGCCCAACGAGCTGGCCGCGTTCGCGACCGGCCTGTTCGCGGGAGCTGCGCCCGAGGGGTTGTGCGTTGCGCTCGCACCGTTCGTTTCGCCGGGACGCCAGGAGGTGGACTTCGGCGGCGAGACCGAGCGCGGGACGCCCGTGACCGAACTTGCGCTGGCCCACGCCATCAGTCACTTCGGCTGCGAAGGCCAGGTGAGCGACGCCGGTGTCTTGGTGCGCGACGAACCGGCGGCGCTGGAAGCCGTCCGCTGCGCGATGGCCCACGAGTTTCCGGGCCGGAGTTTTCGCGTGAACCGCCTCGCCACCGGTCACTTCCGCTTTGCGCACGTGCAGACGGCGGAGAGCCGCGATCGCGACCAGATTCGCGCGACGGCCCAGGGCATCGCGATGAGCTGCGACCGCTGGCTCGAGATGCACGGCGGCACACGCTACGGATTTACGACCGCCCCCGTTGCCGGATACGAGGTCGGGCCGGAGTCCGGTGCGCTCCACCTCGCCGAGGCGGTGTTCGGATCGCCGAACGCGACGGTCACGCACCTCGGCCAGCAACCGTTCCTGAGACCCGGTACCTTGTTCTTCGCGTATGAGGGTTCGAATACGATCCTTGAGGCGCGCAACGAACGTGTGCCGTGTGTGACCGTTCATGACATCGTCGAGTACGTGCGGATCCTGCTGGCGATCCGCGAAGGAGTTTGAGCATGGCCGTCCGTTTTCTCAATCCGGACTCCCTCACCAAGCCGGTTGGGTACAGCCACGGCGCGGCCGGCACGGGCGAAGCGATCCTGCTCGCCGGGCAGATCGGTTGTGATGAATCGGGTGCCATCGCCGCGCCCGGGGACATCGTCGCGCAGTTCGCGCTCGCGCTCGACAACATGCTTGCGGTGTTGCGCGAGGCCGGAGGCGGACCGGACGATCTCGCGCATCTGCGCATCTTCGTCATCGACGTGCAGGCGTATCGCGACAACCTCAAAGGGCTCGGCGCCGCGTGGAAGGAACGATTCGGACGGCGCTTTCCGGCGATGACCCTCGCAGGCGTGACGCAGTTGTTCGACCCCGACGCGATGGTCGAGTTGGACGGCATTGCCTATGTCGGTTGACCGATTGCAGGGCACCGACGGCATCCGCCGGCCGGTGCTCCTGTCCACCGATCCGCGGGTCGCGGGCCTGACGCCGCAGGAAGCGTTTCTGGATCGCGGCGTCATCACCGAGCAGTTTCTCGAGCTGTATGCCTATGCATTCGTCTCGGGCATCGATGTCTCGACGGGAACGCCGCCGGAGATCGTGATCGGCTGGGATCCGCGCGATCCGGCGGGCGACTTCACAGGCGCCGTCGTCGCGGGTGTTCGGAAGG
>JAZFYD010000005.1:0-17176 GCA_036443405.1 Planctomycetota bacterium | reverse complement strand
GCGGCGTTGAACAGATCGTCGTCGCGCACCAGGCGAGCGCCGAGCATGTTCGCGAACCCGGACCTCACGACCGGATAGGACGCCCGTTCGAGCCAAACGTGGCTTGACGGCCCCGTGAGCAGGTGGATCCCGACGACGGAGTCCTGCACGGCGCCGACGTCGAAGGCCGAACCGTGGGTTCCCGTGGAGACCGCGCCAGCGATCGTCTGCCCGTTGCTCGCGCCGGACGTTTTCAGCGAGAGCTTGCGCGCGTCCAACACGCGGTTGATTCCCTTGATGGTCATGCCGCACTGGAAGCAGAACAGCTTTTTCGCGCTCTTGGTGTACGCGCGGGTGAGATGGTTGCTCTTGAACGGGAAGTGGATGTTGAGTTGCTTCGTGTTGAGCAGGAATCCGTTCGTGACGCCGACCTTCGAAAGCGACCAACCGCTGCCGAGCGCGCGCAGGCGATCCTAATGTTTCGAATCGTGTCGCGAATCAAGCGCTGCACGACGGTTGTTGTTCGTTTGTACTCGGCAAACGGGCTGCCGCGCCCGTTCGAGAGCAGATAGATGCCCTGGATCGGTTGCTTGAAATTCAGGTGCTGGTTTTCCCAGCTGCGTCGTTCGTCCAGCAGGACTTGCGACGGTTGCGCGCCGCTAGTCGCCATCGTTCGGTTCTCCAGTGCCGTCGACCGGATCGTCCTCGAGTGGTTCTTCATCCGGCAGGTCCGGGAACTCACCCTTGGGCGACTTCGCGACTGCGCAACTCCACTCCACCGTTGCGGGCGACCAGATGCCGACCGTGAGCACGGTGATCAGCGCGTAGCCGAGATTAGTCGTGACGGTGACCTCGTGCAGCGAGCCGCTGGCACACGCGTACTTTGGGTCCGTGGCGTTCGACGCGAGATGAACCGGTTCCTCCATGAGCCCCCAGAAGAAGACATGTTTCGTCTCGCGGTGCGTGATGACCTTGTCGTCATCCATCGACGTGACGCGGTAGTGCGCGCACCCCGGCACCGCAAAGCCAATCGTCGCCAACGCAAGCGCGCCGAGATAGAGACAGAGTTTGCGAAGAAACCCCCCGCGTTGATCAGACATCGTGATCCTCCCTTTCCGAATGAACTTTCCCAATCCGGTCGGGGCTCCAAATCGAACTGCGGCGCGGTGGTGTCCCTTCCCGGTCCGCGTGGATCATAGGGATTCCGCGGAGGGCCGTACTGGGTGCGCTATTACAATCCCGTAACGCGCCGGCGCAAAGGCGGTTATGGCAGCCAAGTGCGCGGCGGCTGGCGGGACTATCCAACTGACCGAAGCCAGACGGAGTTTCCAAGCAGGGCCTAGAGCTGTTCGACGGTCGACTTGGATCCCTGCAGCGCGACTCGCTGGGTGTAGAGATCGAGGCCGCGCAAGCCGCCCAACTCGGCGCCGCCGCCGGCGCGGCCGGGACCGCCGTGTTGGGACTGCGGCAGCGCCACACCCGAGCCAAAACCGTGCTCCGCGATCGCGGCCGAACCGAGGTAGATCCGTCCGGTGAACGCGCCGCCCGCTTGCAGGAAGGCCGCCGTCCACGCTTCGTCGTCGGAGTATGTCGAGGTGACCAGCGTTCCGTTTGCGCGTCCGACGAGTTGCGCCGCCTGTTCCGCTGTCCCGTCGTAGGGCAGCAACGTCGCCACCGGGCCGAACACCTCGTGCTCGTGCACCACCCCGGCGGCATCGACGTCGTCGGCGCGCAGCAGCGTCGGTGCGAAGAAAAAGCCCTGGCCGGGCTCGGCGCCGACACCGTCCACCCGCTCGCCGCTGCCGTGCACGAGTTGCGCGGCTTCGCGTAGCTTGCGCACACCCTCGATCGCATCTGTTAGTTGCGCCGCGGTCGCGAGCGGCCCCATGCGCACCGACTCGTCGCGCGGGTTGCCGGTGACGGTTCGTGCGAGGCGTTGCGAGATGGCTGCCGTGGCCGCGTCCGCCAATTCGGCGGGGACGAAGATCCGCCGCACGGCCGTGCACTTCTGGCCGGTTTTCTGCGTCATCTCTCGGCAAACATCGCGCACGAACAGGCCGAACGTATCGCTGCCGTCCTTCACGTCCGGGCCCAGCACGGCGGCGTTGAGGCTGTCCGCTTCCAGGTTGACGCGCGCGTTGCTGGCGAGCAGGTTTTCGCCGCAGCGAAGCTTCATCGCGGTCGAAGCGGAGCCGGTAAACGCGAGGACGTCCTGCGAGCCGAGACGCGAGAGCAGGTCCCCGGTCGAACCGCAGATGAGTTGGAACGACCCCTCGGGCAACGCCTTCGATTCGACGAGGATCTCGACGCAGCGCTCCGTAACGAACGCGGAGGACGTTGCCGGTTTCGTGATGACCGGCACGCCTGCGAGCAGCGCGCACGCGGCCTTTTCGGAAAAACCCCACGCCGGGAAATTGAACGCGTTGATGTGGACCGCAACACCGTGCAGCGGGACCCGCACGTGGCGCCCCCAGAAGTCGTCGGTCTTGCCGAAGGCCACGCCTTCGCTGTCCAGAAGCGTCGTGCGATCGCCGAGTTGGCTGCCCAGGTGCGCGTAGTACGCCAGTGTCTGGGTCGCGCCGTCGAGGTCGAAGCGCGCGTCGGCGACCGTCGTGCCCGTGTTCTTCATTGACAGTTCGATGAGTTCGTCGCGGTGTTCGCGCAGCGCCTTCGACAGCGTCTTGAGCATCTGGCCGCGTTCGCCGAACGTCATAGCGCGAAGCGCCGGTCCGCCGGCCGTCCGTGCATGGTCCAGCACGCCGGCGAAGTCGACACCGCTCGACGATACGCGTGCGATCGTCTCCTCGGTGACAGGATCGTGGAGGTCCGCAAAACCCGCGGCGGCGGTGTGCCACTCACCACAAACGTAGCTCTTGAGCGTCTTCATCCGCGCAGGGTACCGACGGCGCGGCGCAGCGCGAGATTCCGCGTCGGCGCGCCCAAAACTCCTCGCTCCAACAGCGTCGCCTGTTGGGCCAGCGACCTCCGCGCCGTTACTCGCCTTCGACCTTCGGACTGAGGCCCATGATCCACGGCTTGTACGGCGGGCTGTCCTTGTTGTCCTGGTTCTTGGTGCGCTCTTGGACGCTCTTGTGAATCACCGGGCCGTCTTTGCGGCCGGCGGGCCACGACCGCTGTTCGTGGCGGAAGATCGAGCCGGGGAAACCGGAGCGCGAGTTGTGCATCTCGCCATTCGGCTTCGGGTCGATGTTGAGCTTCTTGTGGATGTGAAGCCCCTTGTGCTCGGCTTCATCGAGCATCCATTCCAGCGCGGTGTCTGACAGCCCGGACTCGGGGTAACCGCCGCCGACGTCGGTGTGCATCCCGCAGAACCACACCTGCTTCATGACCTGTTTGTCCTGCTTGTCCTTCTTGTCCTGTTCCTTGTCGTCGATCTCCTTCCACAGAAGCGGGTGGAACGTCTTTCGTTCGTCGTCGATCGCGAGCGCGTGGCGCGCGAACTCCACGCACGGGCTCAACGCGAAATCGTGAAACTTGTGTCTGCCGCCTGGGAGGCGGTCGATCAACACATCGATCGTGCGGAACGGAACGCCGAGCGCGGCCACGGTGTCCCACACGCCGAGGAACTTCACTTTGGTCCACATCGTGTGGTGTTGGGACAGGAACTTCGTCGCGCGCGCCGTGCGTTTTGTCCCGTAGCCCTTCTCGTAGATCTTGTAGGCCTGCTTGATCAGCTCGGGCCTAGATTTCGGGAGGATCCCGAACATGTGGATAAACGCGGACAGGCTGCGCACGGTTGCGGCGCCGCGGCTGAAACCGAATAAGTAGATCTGATCGCCCGCGCGGAAGTTCTCGAAGATGAACTGGTAGCACTCCCGGATGTTCTTCGACATCCCCGCGCCGACGATCGAGCCGGTGATCTTGCGTATGCCGGTCCCGAGTCCACGGTCATAGAACCCGATCTGCTCCGGCGATCGGTCCGTGATCATGTTGAACAGGCGGTAGACGTTGGTGTTGTGCCCCTTGCCGCCCTCTTGTCCGGTGCCGTCTGAAAACACGACGATGTTTTTCGGCATGCGGTCTCCCTTCTTGCGCGCGTGCACGGTCGATGGCCTGCCCCGATCCGGCGCCATGGTAGATGATCGGCTGCCTTGGATGTTGGGGCAGCGGTCCGATTCCGCTTGCCCAGGTCGCAAAACGGCTCTAGGTCAGCGGCTTCCGCTTTGCTCGGTTATGGTCTTTGCTCACGGAAAGGAACATGACCATGAGGAAAGGTCTGAGTCTCTCGCTGTTGGTGTTGATCGCAGCGTGTGCGTCGCGTCTTCCGAAGGAGGCGATCGAGTTGTACGACATCGGTAAGCCGGACGGTTGGATGGAGATCGAGGCGGATCGTGACGGCAGGATCATCGAGATCGAGGCGGACATCGAACTGTCGCAGGTTCCGAAGGTCGTCATGGACGCGGCGAAGGCGGCGTTGCCCGGCGGTACGGTGACCGGCGCGGAGAAAGAGATCATCGGCAAGAAGCACGCCTACGAGGTCAAGATGACCAAGGGCAGCGTTGGTTACGAGTTCGTGTTCACGCCCGACGGCACGCTCATCGAGAGCGAGAAGGAGATCGGTCGCGCGGACGCGCCGGACGGTGTTGTCGATGCGGGTCTAGCCGCGGTGCCCGGATCGGAGTTCAGGAGTGTCGAGGTCGTGGAGCGCTACGGCGTCAGCACGTACCACGTCAAGTCGACGAAGAACGGCGGACGCTACAAGATGGTGGTCACACCGGACGGCAAGGTCATCCGTGCGGTTCGCGAAGCCAAAGCCGAGATCGAGATTCCGCTGAAGTAGGGAGTTGCGGGGCGAGGGCAAGACGTTTGCTACGCTCCGCTCGCCATGCCCGAGGGGACCGTCATGCCGCGCCGCTTGCAGCCAGTGTTGGTCGCCGTGGGCGTGACGCTCGGGGGCGGTGCGGTGATCCGGCATCGCGTGATGAGCGGGCACACCGACTTCTTCACGGTGCTCGGGCTCGCGACTCTCATCGCGGTGGTGTGGACGTTTGCGATACGGCAGCGCATCGCACGAAAACTCCTGCTCGGGCTTTCGGCGCTTCTCTTCGCAGTCACTCTGATCGAACTCGGCTTTTGGACTCTCAAGAAGACCGCTAAGCAGCCCGTGTCCCACTACGTTACGCCCGGGTTTGGCACGAGGGATCCGGTGCTCGGAACTCGCGCGAATCCCGGGGGGCCGTACGTGGCGCGGAAGTCGGACGACAGGGTGATCTTCGAGGCGCAGTACACGATCGATCGGAATCGCCTCCGGACGACGCTTGAGGCGACGGACCCGACTCGAACTGTCTTGTTTTTCGGCGGTTCCAACACATTCGGCGAGGGAGTGAACGACTCGGAAACGACGTCGAGCCGCGTCGTGGCGCTTTCGGACGGCCGTGTCCGGGCCTATAACTTCGGGCTCGGCGGGTACGGCACCCACCACATGTTGCTCCTGCTCGAGGAGGGGCACGTTGCCGCGGCTGTGAAACCCGTTGGTCGCGTGGTCGCCGTGTACTACTTGATTCCGGACCACCTCCGCCGCGCCGCGGGTCTTGTCTGGTTCGACCGACGCAGTCAACTCTTCGAGCTGGGCCCGTCGGGATCGCTACATCGTGCGCCCGCGCGCGCGTCCGACCCCAAGAACTGGTTGGATGGTTCGGCGCTCTACCGAAGATTGCACCGGAATCCTGCGCCGATCGAGCGGCGGCATTACGATCTCCTTGCCGCGATCGTGAAGGAGTCAGGCCGCCGCCTCGCTGAGCTGTATGACGGGTGTGAACTCCACGTAGTAATCGAAGAGCGCGAGTGGCTCCGGAAGGAACTCGACTCGCGAGGTGTCTCCCCGCGTCAGGTGCCGCCACTGCCAGCAACTCATCGCTTCCGCGACGGCCACCTCAACGCGGATGGGCACGATCGTCTTGCGCGTTTCGTGTGGACGGAGATCCTGGGCGGCGATCGCTGAGCGTAGGACTACTCGGTCTGATTCGCGTTTTGCCTGCGTTTTCGTTTCGCCAGATGGGGGAGCAGGAACAGGTAGGCGCCTGTCCCCAGCATTCCGAGCAGCACGAGGGCGTTGGGCAGCAGCACCCAGAGTTTGGCGTCATCGTGAAAAAACGAACCGTCGTGCAGGCTTTCGATCAGGTCGGAGCGGCGGTAGGCGACTTGGAGGATCTCACCTGTCTTGGCATCGAGCTGAATCTCCCAGCGGTTCTTGGACCGAACCTTCAGCATGCCCCTGCCCGGACGAACGTCGAGACGGTCGACGTCGTCCCACGTTTGGATCTCCGTCTCGGGAACGCCGCGGGAGATCTCCAGGATGCGCTCGAACGAAAGGTCCAGGTTTGTCGTACCGGGCTGGTCGGCGGTGCCGGTCCGGGTCGGTGGCTGGATCCACGCGAACTCCTTTTTCAGAAGCAGCAGGATTCCTGTGGGGATCACCAGGAGCAGCGGCACCAAGACGATGACGCTGCCCCAGCGATGCAGGACGCGAGTGAGTTGCGGGAGTCTCATGGTGCCGGACGCGGTCGGACGCGCGTTACTTCTGCGCGTTCTTCAGGAACTCCTTCCAACCAGCGATCTGCTTGTTGATCTCGGCGTCCATGACGTCGATCACCGCGTAGGCAGACTTCGTGGGGCGGCCCTCGCTGTGGAAGAGCATCCAGTGAACGGTGGTCAGCTTCGAAAGCAGCCTCGCGGGTTCGTTCGCGATCTGCGAGAGGTTCTTGCCCTTCGGCACGAGCTCGGTGATGAACGCATCCGCCTGCTTCGCGATCTCGGACCCCTCGCCGGCCGCCTCGGCGGCCTTCATCGCCGCGATGATCTCCCGGTTGGCGTTGTCGGTGATCGTCCGCACGCGCCACCAGAGATCGAAGCGCGCGTCGGCGTCCGCTTGTGTCCACGTTTCGTTCGGGCTCATCCGAATCGAGAACGTTTGCACCTGGGACTCCCCGTTCACCGTGAGTTTGGCCTTGTACGTGCCCGGTTTCGCCTGGACGGTGATGCCCGCGGGCGGCTTGCCCGGAACACGAATGGCGTCGGCGTAGGTCATTCCCCACACCATCCGGTTGAGTCCCGTCTTCTTGCCCACCGCATCGCCCTCGTAGGTGCGGATCAACTTGTCGTCCTTGTCCAGAAGGCTCAGGCTGACGTCCTTCGCGTCCTCGCCGAGGGTGTAGTAGATGATCGCGCCGTACGGCCGCGCGCCGCCGGAATCCAGATACTGGCGCTTGCGCTCGCCGTTGACGACCCCGAGCTCGATGAACGTGTGTCCAACGCGGCCGTTTTGGACGAAGTAGTTCTTCTGTCCGCCACCGACGCCGCCGCCGTACAGCGCCCACCAGTTGATGCCGAGCCGCACGTGGGTCCGCGGTTTGAACAGGTGCGCCGCCTTCGTCACCGTCGCCGCGCTCATCTGGCGCAGCGGGCTGATGTCGTCGAGAATCCAAAAGCTTCGGCCGAAGGTGGCGATGCAGAGGTCCTCGTGTTTCACCTTGATGTCGTGGACCGCGACGGCGGGCAGGTTGACGTTCATCCGATGCCACGTCGAGCCGTCGTTGGGTGAGAAGAATATGCCGGTCTCGGTGCCGACAAAGAGCAGGTCCTTGCGCACCGTGTCCTGGCGAATCGTGCGCGTGATTTCGGTCTGGGGGAAGTTCGGACTCAGGTCGGTCCAGGTCGCGCCAAAGTCGTTGGTCTTGAAGATGTACGGCTTGAAGTCGTTCGCGGTGCGATAGCGGGTGATCGCCATGTACGCCGTGGCCGCGTCATGCGGCGAAGCCTCGATCTCGTAGATGTCCGAGTCCTCGGGAAGATCGGGGCCGACCTTGTTCCAGGTCTTGCCTCCGTCCTTCGTGAGATGCACGAGGCCGTCGTCGCTGCCGGTCCACATGACGCCTTGTTGCACCGTCGAGGCTGCCATGCGGTGGATAGTGTTGTAGGCCTCTTGCCCGGAGGTCTCGAACGACGAGGGGGAGCCGCCGGCCTGCTGCTTCGACTCGTCGTCCTTCGTCAGCACCGGGCTGATCACTTCCCAACTGTTGCCACGGTCCCGGCTTCGGAACACGACCTCCGCGGCGGTGTAGAGCGTCTCCGCGTCGAACGGATCGAGGACCATCGGCGCGTGCCAGTTGAAGCGGTACTTCGCCGCGCTCTGGCCCCGCCCGAACGTGGACGCCGGCCAGACGTTGACGTGCTCCCACTGCCCGGTCTTCAGATTGATGCGCTGGATGGGGCAGCCTCCATAAGCAAACGTGCTCTGAGCCAGGTGGAACAGGATGTTCGGATCGTTCGGATGCCGGATGACCTGACCGGATTCGCCGCTGCCGATGACGGTCACCTCGGACAGCGCGATGCCGCCGTAGATCGAAGCCGACGGCACCATGTAGCCGATTTGGTCCTGGCAACTGCCTGCGAGGTTGTAGGGGAACTCGTCGTCGACATCGACCCGGTAGATCTGCTGATTCGGCTGCGTGAACGGCGTCGACCATGTCTTACCGCGATTCATGGTGACCATCGCACCGCCGTCGTGCGTGATGATCATGCGGTCCTTGTCGTTCGGGTCGAACTGCAGATCGTGGAAGTCGTCCTTGGTGCCGGATCGTTGTTTCCAGGTTTTGCCGCCGTCCAGGGATTGCCAGAGTTTGTTGGAGAGCACCCAGAGTTCATCGCCGTCGTGCGGGCTGGCGTGCAGGTGGTGGTAATAAAACGGGCGCTGCGTGATGTCGATGTTGTCGGAGACATAAGTCCAGGTGTCGCCGCCATCCTCGGATTGATAGAGGCCGTTTTTCTCTTTCGAATCGATCAGCGCGGAGATCCGGTTGGGCATCGTCTTCGAATGGGCGAGCCCGACCCGGCCCCAATCGCCCGTGGGCAGTCCGGGCTTCTTCGTGAGATCCGTCCAGGTATCGCCGCCGTCGGTGGATCTGAATATGCCGCTGTTCGGGCCTCCGGCTTTCAAACCCCACGTGCGGCGGAAGCACTGGAACGTCGACGCATAGAGCACGCTCGGGTCGTGGTCGCACATGACGAGGTCGATCACGCCGGCCTGCTCGTGTTTGAAGAAGATCTGCTTCCAGGTCTTGCCGCCGTCGCTTGTGCGGTAGATGCCGCGGTCCTTGCTCGGGCCGAACGGGTTGCCGATGGCGGCCACGTACACAAGATCCGGATTCGTGGGATGAATGCGCACACGCGCGATGTGACGCGTCGCCTTCAACCCGATGTGCTTCCAGGTTTTGCCGCCGTTGACCGTTTTGTACGCGCCATCGCCCCAGCTCACGCAGTCGCGTAACTGCGGTTCGCCGGTTCCGATGTACATGACGTCAGGCTTGGTCGGCGAGATTGCGATCGCTCCGACGGGACCAACGTTGATCTGGTGATCGGTGATCGGAAGCCAGTACTGGCCGGCATCCTCGGTTTTCCAGACACCGCCAGAGGAGTGGGCGAGGAAGAAGACGTTGCGATCGGTCGGATGCACCGCGACCCCGCAGCCGCGGACGCCGACGTGCGGCCCGATGCAGCGCCATTCCAGCGCCTGGATCTGGCGCGGTACGGCCGGTCCCGGATCCTGCGCGATCGCGATCCCCGCCGCGAAGCAGGTAACGAGCATTCCGGTGATTAGGGATTTCATGTCCACTCCTCTTCTCAGAACGTGAGCCTCAGGCGAAACCCGAAGAAGAACAGGGTGTCCTCGCTCGGGTTCAGCGACGGATCGATCACCAGTTGCACATCCGGCGTGAGCGCGAGGCTCTCGGCGATCTGCAGACGGTAGAAGATCTCGATTGTGTATTGATCGCGCAACCCGCTAAACGGCTCGGCCCATCCGAGGCCGATCGCAAGCAGGTCGCTGTTTTTCGGGTTGTAGAAACCGACGCCGGCGGTAACCGACGTCTTCATGATCGCGGCGCCGCCGTCGGAGTAACCGGCGCGCAGAAACGGCATGATCTTGTCGTCGATGAACTTGGTCGCGGAGAACGCGACGCCCCAACTGTCGGGGACGCCGGCGCCGTCGCGTTCGTCCTGATGCCACGCGGTCACGTGCACGTTGTCGAAATAGCGGCGCCCGTACGACGAGTACCAGCCAAGCTCGACGTGCGTGAAGAACTCGTGGTCGCTGAAGAACGAGTCGAACATGTCGTCGGGGCTAGATGGGTCCGCGTTCGCGTCGGCCAGGCCCCCGATGACGTAGAGATTCTCGCTCAGCGCCGCGCCGAACGCCGCGCCGAGTCCCTGGTTCGGGACCGCGATGGTCGTTCCCGTGGAGAACTCGAAGTTGGTGAAGTGCGTCCACGGGTTGATCAGGCCGTAGATGTTCAGGTAGTCCGTGGCGTCGACGACCCCCGCAACAAAGTTGAGTTTGCCGCTCTTGTTTCGCTGTTGCCAGTAGAGGTTGGTGAGCAGCAGTGCCTGATTGCCGAACGGCGGCGCCAGCAGCGTGTTGGCGCCGGCTTCGAAACCGAGCGCGTTGGCCGGGATGTCGGTGTAGCGGTGGCGGTGCTCCACCTTGAACACGATGCTGCCGTTGCTTTTCTCGCCGTCGCCGGTGAGGGACCAGTTACCGAACAGCCGCGCCATGCCGCTTCCCGCGCTGGTCTCGCCGGGGCTTTCGTTGACTCCCAAGAAATAGCCGGTGTAGTCCACTCCGATCGCGAGGCCGTGCTCTTTCTTGAGGCGTTTTTTGTACGCGAACCACGATTCGAGTGCCTTGTCGAGGCTCGGCGCACGCAGCCAAGTCGTCTTGTCCGCGTCGTCTTCCTTCAGCATCTCGCCGGTGCTGCTCGGACCGCCGAACGCCGGGACGTCCTCGTAACCGGATTTGGAGGGCGCATCCTCTGCGCCGGCCTGGGCGGCCAACAGCAGCGTGGCGGCTACCGCGACCCTGACCCAACCACGCCCGGCTTCACGCCCAAGATTCGCGAACTGCCCCACAGGCCGGATTCTATAGATGGGGCCGTGGGATTCGCAACGCCAATGGTCGATCGCGTCGGCGGTCGATGCGGAAGGCGCATCCGTGCCGCTCACTGTCGGGCTCACGGACGCCCCGCTCTTCGCTCAGACGCCGATGTCCTCGTTCCAGAGTTTCGAGTTCGTCGCGACGAAACTCTGCATCAGGTCGATGCAAGCGGGGTCGTTCACGACATCGACACGCACGCCGTGCGAGCGCAGGTATGCCTCCTCGCCCTGAAACGTCCGGTTCTCGCCGATCACGACATGGGGAATGCCGAACAGGAGGACCGCGCCGGAGCACATCGCGCAGGGTGAGAGCGTCGTGTAGAGCACCGAGTTGCGATACACCTCGGCAGATTGGCGCCCGGCGTTTTCGATCGCGTCCATCTCGCCGTGCAGGATCGCGCTGCCTTTTTGCACGCGGCGGTTGTGACCGCGACCAAGAATCCGGCCGTCCGCCACAAGCACCGACCCGATGGGAACGCCACCCTCGCTTTGGCCCTGAAGCGCCTCCTCGATGGCGGCGCCGAGAAATTCATCGCGCACGGTCACTAGGCTGCTCCGTTCGATCCGTACCAGGCGCGGACCGAACACGGGTTGTACCTAATTCCAGTCTTCGCCGTAGTCGGCGGTGATCTCGTCGCCGGTACCGATGGGCTGCAGCGCGTAGAGTTCCGGGCCGTAAAACTGCGCGTTGGGGGTCTTACTGTGGTTGACGTAGCGCAGGATGTTGCGGCCCGCGATGCCGACGACCGATCCGTCGTCCTCCTCGTACCAAAGCACGTGGTCGTGGTTCGTCTCGGAACGCGGCCCTTTGTAGGTGCCGATGTGTGTGACATCGCCGATCGGCCGGGCGGCGAAGAGGCCGCGGCCGTGGATCTGGCTCTGCTTGACGTGAACGCGGTCGCGAAGTCTGTCGATCATGAAGCGCAGCAACATATCGGACGCTGCGAGAAACCGAACGGCGTCCCCGATCCGGCGTTTCTGCTACGCCGAGATTTCTTCGAACAGGCAGATCCGGTTTCCGTCGGGGTCGGTGAGGAAACGGAGGCGGATCGCAGCGTGATTCGAGTTTCCGATGGGCGGTACAGACCAGCCCATGCGTCGCAAGACGCGGCCGATATGGCGCGGGTGGTAGGCCACGCCGGTGAGTTTCGCGATCAGCGCAGCGACGGCGGCGAGGGACCACCGTTCCAGATCGAAACCGGCCGCGCGCGGCGATTGCGCGATCGCGAGATCAACGCTCCGCATCTGTTCCTGATCCAGCTTGGGCCGTCTGCCCGGCCGCGCGGTCGCCGCCAAGCCCGCTTCGCCCGATACGCTCCAAACGCGCTGCCAACGCAGCGCCGTCGCGCGCGAGACGTCGAGTTCCCGGGCCACGTCGGCCTGGCTCGCGCCTTTTTGGAACATATGTGCCGCTCGGGCCCGCAACGCGCGCCGCTCAACCGCGCTCTTACCGCCGCTCATGCGGCCATGTTAGGCGATCGCTGTTACCCCATTGCGCGACCGATCGCGCTTGACCACAGGGGGTCGGGACGCAATCCTGGGACCATCTCGGACAACACAAAACGGAGGAGCCGATGATCCACGGTGGCAACTGCACAGTTTTCGTCTCGGACATGGACAAGGCGGTGGACTTCTACACAAACGTCCTCGGTCTGAAACTGCGACGTCGATTCGACAACAACTGGGCCGAGGTCGAGGCCGGGCCGGATTTGATGATCGGATTGCACCCGGCGACCGACAAGGCGCCCGCGCCGGGAACGCCGGGTTCGATCCATATCGGTCTCACGGTGACCGAGCCGCTGGAGACGGTGATGGGCACGCTCGCCGAGCGCGGCGTGGAGTTTGTCAGCCCGGTCGTGGCCGACGAACCCGGTCGCTTTGTGTTCCTCCACGATCCCGACGGACACGTCATCTACCTCTGGGAACACGCATCCGCGCCCGTGTGACCGACTGAGGGTGTGTGCGGGAGGGGCGTTCTGGCCCGCCGACACGCCCGCACGCCGGTGCTATCTGCTTTCCAGGAAGAGGTTTAGGGCGTCCCTGACCGTGCTGAATTCAATCCCGGAAAATTCCGATAGAAGATCATGGCGGCGGCTGCGATCTCCTATTCCCGCGACGACGGGGGCAACCTCGTCGTGTCGCCGGAAGGCGACGACGCGCGGTCGGCTGAGATCGCGTTTCAGGAGTTCTTCAGCGGCCATCGGGGAAGCGCGCGACAGACAGTAAGCCTGATCGCCGCCGTGCAAGGCTCGCACGGCATATTCAAGGCGACGGTCATCGACATCTCGCGCTGCGGTGTCCTGCTGCACATCGACGACGAGAGCTTCGAGCCGCCGCCCTCGAAGAACAGGCTGCTCGCGTACAGCGGGCTCGTGCGGTTCCATTTCGAACGGGGCCTGCGTCTGGGGATCGAGAGCACGATTCTGACGGACGCGGACATCGTGCGGATCGCGACCAGCGTCGACGATCCCGCCTGCGCCGTGTACCTCGCGGTTCAGCTGCAGGAAGATATCACCGATGAACAGTGCAAGATCCTCGGCTTGGACCTCCCGGCTGCTTGCGAGGATCTGCCGGTCCGCGACGAAGAACGTCCGGCCGGCAATGACGACTAGAATGCGCCGGGTGCAGGCGAAAACGAATTGAGGCTTTGGAGTACTGATGGCGAGCCTGCTTACGACCACGGGACAACGCATCGACATTTCGGCGAAGGAGGCCTACTCCTTTGGCCGTAGTCCCGATTGCGACATCGTTCTTGCGGACCCGGCGAGTTCGCGCGTGCACGCACGACTCTCCGTTGCCGGCGAGCGTGTCGTGATGATCGAGGATCTCAAGAGCCGCAACGGAACCTACGTCAACGACGCGCTTGTGACGAGGGTGCTGCTCAAGGACCACAGCCGCATCCGGATCGGGGCGACGACGTTTCTCCTCAGTTTCGTCGATGCCGGAGTCGAAGCGTCGCCCGTCGTGGGTCCGTCGGATGAATCTCTGGAGATGACGGTGCCGCTCGCGAATGCGATCGGGTCGGAGTCCGTCTCGAACGACGAACCGCTCGCGAGTAAGTGGACGGAGTCGGAATTCGCCGGCCAGCTCGGCCCGTTCTCGATGGTGGATGTGCTTCGTTTCCTGCTCGCCTCGCGCGCGAACGGCACCCTGTATGTCGCGTTCGACACGAGTCTGGGCAAGATCGAAATCCGCAGCGGCGAAGTGTGGGACGCGAGGACGGATACGGACGTCGAGGGCGATGCCGCCCTGATCGCAATCACCGAGGTGACCGTTGGGTTGTTCTGGCTCGTCAAGGAGCCCGGCGCGTGCACCCGCACGATCTACGCTCCGCCGCCGATGCTGCGCACTGCGGTCTCCGCCGATACGAAGCCGTCGGGCATCGGCACCGCCGATACGAAGCCGCCGTCGACCGGCCTCCGCACCGCCGACCCGGACTGGTAGCCGAGTCCGTAGCCGGCCTGCCTGTCGTCGAAAGGGCCCCGCGAAAAGCCAGCCGGTTGCGGGATCGTCGTTGGCGCCCAGCGGCCGATCGCCAGTCCGCCATCGCGGCCCGAGTCATGGCCAGCGTGGCGCCGTGAAAAGGGAAGAAGAACGGAAGCTTGAAACGAAACGCGGTCTCGCGGCAATGTAGGTCCGTGGATGCGCCGGATGCCGACCTGCTCTTGAGACACCGCGACTTCCTGCGGGGCCTCGCGCGGGGCCTCTTGCGCGACGAGCATGCGGCGGAGGACGTCGTGCAGGAGGCGATAGTCGTCGGGCTCACGCGTCCGCCGGCGGACCGGTCCAACCTCCGCGCGTGGCTCGGCAAGGTCACACGCAATCTCTCCCTCACGCGGCGTCGCGGCGAGTTCCGCCGTCTCGCCCGCGAGCGGGCGGCGGGCGACGCCGGTACGGCTCCGTCGAGTGTGGAGTTGGCGGGGCGCCTCGAAATCCAACGACGTGTGATCGACGCCGTCGATTCCCTGGAGACCGCATATCGCGACGTCATCGTGCTGCGGTACTTCGACGGTCTCTCGTTCGAGGAGATGGCGCCGCGCACCGGCCAGAAGTCGGGCACGCTGCGCACCCGTCATCGGCGGGCGGTCGAAATGCTCCGCGACCGACTCGACTCTTCGCACGGTGGGAACCGCACGCTGTGGTCCTCGGCGTTGCTGCCGCTGCTTCGGCCGTCACGCGCTGCCGGCGCGACCCTGGCCGGAGGAATTCTGATGAGCACGAAGTCGACCGTCGCTGTTCTGATCCTTGCCGCCCTCGCGGCTCTCGCGTTGATCCCGCTCCTGCGCGGGGAACGTTTCGACTCTGCGCGCCAGGCATCGCGCGAGCCCGCACAGCCCGACGCATTGGCGGTGGCCGACAGCGCCGAGTCCGTGTCGGAACACCAGGCGGAATCGGAGCCGGATCCCGCGGGCCCGGTGTGGCGGGTCGTGGGCGACGTGCAGGCTCCCGACGGCTCGCGCGTCGATGTCCTGCTCCACCTCGGCGATCAGAAAAAAAGGGTCGCGACCGGACAGGTCACAAATCATGCGTTTGCTCTCGAGCTTCCCCAGATCGACAGCCTCGCCGCCGTACAGAAGCTGACGGCGAGGGTGATCGTGAAGGTGTTCGCCGGCGGATTCCTGCCAGCCGTTACCGAGGCGATCGGAATTCGCGACCGCGAGCCGGGAGACCTGCGTTTCAAGCTCACGCTGGTCCCCGGCGGGACGGTCATGGGGCGGGTCCTCGACTCTTCGGGGCAGCCGGTCGAGGATGCGGGGGTTTGGCTTTCACCCGACGCGACGGACACGGATGAGTGGACGGATGCCGACGGTTTCTACGCGATTGCGGTGAAGGACCCTTCCGCGACATCGGTTTGCGCTTCGCACGAATCGAAGGGCACCGGGGCGATCTTGTCGCTCGACCTGTCAGTGAACCGCGCCGTGACGGCGCCGGACATCATGTTGGGCGGGCCGGGCGTGCTGAGTGGGATCGTGGTCTATCCGAACGGGCGTCCCGCGGCGGGCATGCAGATCCGGGCGAAAAGCGCGGACACGACCAAAGAGGAGTGGATGCGCGGGCGGCGATTCGATCCGCGCAAGGATCCGAACGCAGCGCTCGGCCTCACCAGGGGTTCCGTGAAGACCGGCGTCGATGGCCGCTTCCGATTCGAAGGGCTGCGTGTCGGCCGTTACACGTTACCGACCGAGGGATCCGGCCGGGTCCACGAGACCGGCGTCGATGTGCGTATCGTCACGACTCACCGCCGGATTCGAGTTCACATTCGGGACGAGAACGGCGATCCGATTCACGGTTTCGGAGCCACGGCGAAGGGCACGTCGAAAACCAGCCGCACGAGGGTCGCCGGGGATGTGTTGGGCCACGACGCGGTCATGGACATTACCGCCAAGCCCGGCGAGACGTGGGTGATCTCGAGCAGCGGCAAAGATACCGAACCCGCCGAGGTGAAAGTCGTCATCCGCGAGGACAAGTACGAATACGACGTCGAGCTCGTGCTGCGCCTCGCCGGCGCGCGCGGGCGGATCCGGTTGCGCCTGATCGATCCCGACGGCAAGGACCTCAAACAGTTGCGCGCCAGCCTCTACACGCTTCTCGCCGGGGATCCGGTGCTCTACGAGGAGCGGCTTCCCGATGGGATCACCCCGCCCGTGCCGGTGGGGCGCTTCAAGCTGGTCGTGCACCCCGGCGTGGACATGTTCGCGCTGTACATGCGGCACGAGGAGGAGGTGACGGTGCGCGCGGATTCGGAGACTGCCGTGACCATCGCGGTCCAGCGCGCCGGGCGTGTTCGATTCCACATCGTCGATGAGGCAGTGGCCGCGAACGCGAAGCTGAGACGGTTCCGCGCATTCGCGCAGCCGCGTGATGGGAGCAAGCGGTTTTCCCTGCACGGACCGCTTTGGCGCAATGACAAGGGCGGATACACGCTGGGTGGCCGTTGGCCGATCAACAAACCGACGCTGGCGTCCAGGCTGCTCGAACCCGGTAACTACGACATCGAGATCGAGGTCGAAGGGAGGAAACGAGCGCCGATTTCCATCGTGGTTTCGCCGGGCGAGATCGTCGACCTTCGCGTTCCGATCGCGAAGTAGTGGCCGTCTGAAAACTCCGCCCGCCTGACGCCGCTTCAACGGCGTTAGCCGTTGAGCCAGAATCACGGAACGGCGTTAGCCGTTGAGCCAGAATCACGGAACGGCGTTAGCCGTTGAGCCAGAATCACGGAACGGCGTTAGCCGTTGAGCCAGAATCACGG
>JAZFYD010000004.1:0-16140 GCA_036443405.1 Planctomycetota bacterium | reverse complement strand
CTCCGTGATCGCGTCCATCGCCTCTTCCAACGCGGTGGTGGGGGGCGGCGCGACCTGGATCGTGATCGCGCGCTCGCGCTCGCGGTGATTGATCTGCTCCGGGCCGCTCGACAGGCGCACAGTGGCGAGAGCGCTCAGCGGCACCAGGTGGCCCGACGGGGTCGCGACGGTCAGCCCTTTCAGGTCCTGCAGGCGATCCGCGTAGCGCTCGTCGCCGACGATCGTGATGTCGATTTTGTCGCCGCCTGCGAAGTAGTCGGTTGCGTATCCGCCATCGACGAGGCAGTCGACCATGTAACCCAGTTCCGCCGCGCTGACCTGCAGGTCCGCCGCCTGCTCCCATTTCGGCACGATGTGCACCTCGGGGTTGGCGAGGTCCAAGCTCGGGATCGGACGCGGCGGTCGGCCGGGCACCGCCTGCATCGCGGCTCCCATGATCCGTCCGCCCAGACTGATCAGGTGCGTCAGCTCCGGACCGGTGATCTCGATGTCGATCGTGCGTCCCGCCGACAACCCTTGTTCGAAAATACTGAGCTGGGACGCGAACGCGTACACACCCTCGAGGCTGCCTGCGATCTGTTCGATGACCGGAATGAGCTCGCCCGCCCGCAGCGGATCGTGCGCGCGCACGCCCAGAAAAACCTGGCGTCCGAACGCGACGAAGAAGAAGTCGGACACCGCCGGATACTCGAGCGCGCGCGCTTCGGGGCTGTCGGGGTCGACCGACCAGTACGGTTTCAACCCGTTCTCGATGCGTTCGCCCATCTTGACGAGCTCGTCGAGGTTGTATCCGGGCGGCGGCAGCACGATGCCGAACACGAGGTTTTGCCGGCCTGTTGGGAGGTACTCCGCCTTGGGAAGCAGCACCACGGACAGTGAAACGGCGACAGCGATGATCAGGACCGCGAACGCGAGCTGGCGGAGGATGCCGCGCTGCAACCAGGCGTTGATGCCGACAACAGTGCGAACGAACAGCGTGTCCCGCTTCGCGGCGCGCGCGGCGGCGACCTCCTCGTCCGCGTGTTTGTTGCGCTTGCTGAGGATGCGCGCCGTCATCATCGGGATCAGCGTCACCGATACGAGCAGCGACAGCCCGACGGAGAAGCTGATCGCGAGCGCAATGTCGCGGAACAGCTGGCCGGCCTGCTCCTCGACGAACAGCACAGGGAGGAACACCGCGAGCGTCGTCAGGGTCGACGCGATGACCGCCCCCCAAACTTCCTTGGCGCCCTCTACGGCGGCGACGAACCTGCGCGCGCCCATCTGATAGTGGCGGTAGATGTTCTCGAGCACGACGACCGCGTTGTCGACCAGCATGCCGACCGCGAACGCGAGGCCCGCGAGGCTCACCACGTTGAGCGAGCGGCCGAGGATGCCGAGGAACAGAAACGTCCCGATGATGCTCGTCGGGATCGCGACCGCGATGACAAGCGTCGAGCGCGCGCTGCGAAGAAACAGAAGCAACACGAGGATCGTGAGCGCGCCGCCGATCAGGATGTTCTGCTGCACGAGCCCGACGGCGGAGTAGATGTACTCCGTCTCGTCATACACCTGCTCGAGCACGAGGCCGCGCTCGGCCAGCAGGGTTTTGTTGAGCTCTCGTGTGGCGGAGCGGATCCCCTCCATCACCTCGAGCACGTTGGCACCGGTCTCTCGGATGCAGTTGACGGCGATGCACGGGGTGCCGAAGTTGCGGACGACTCCCGAGGGTTTCTTGTAACCCAGCTCGACACGCGCTACGTCGCGCACATACACCGGCACGTCGTCGCGCCGCGCCAACAAGACTCCCTCGACCTCCTCGACGCTGCGCAGCTGCCCGAGCGTGCGAACGACGTACCGGCGTTTGCCCTCCCAATAATCGCCGGCCGACGTATCGACGTTGCGGGCGCGCAATGCCCGCCGCAGCTGATCGAAGGTGATCCCCCGCGCCGCCAGCCGGTCCGGATCGACGACGACCCGCACCTCCTCGTCCTTGCCGCCGAAGAGATTGCTGTTCGACACACCCGGCACACGCTCGAATCGCGCTTCGATGTAGTCCTCGGCGAAACGCCGCATGCCGGGCACATCGATTTCCCGCGGAAGCAGCTCCTTGGCCGCCTCGTGCTCCTCTGCTGCGAGCTTCAAACGGTACAGCCGCAGCCCGGAGTTGTGCGCGCGCCGCGCCGGCTCCAACGCTTCGGCCAGCTCGGGATGCTCTTTCTGAAACGCCGCGATCTCATCGGCATCGACGACCCTCGGCCGCAGGATGATCCACGCGACCGCCTGGTCCCCCGAACTCGCCGCCTTCACGACGGGCTCGTCGGCCTCCTCCGGATACTCGGGCACCTGCTGCAGCCGCGTCGTGACCTCGAGCATCGCCGTCGCCATGTCCGTGCCGACCAGGAACTCAAGGGTGAGCCTGCCCAGCGAATCCATGCACTCGCTGCTGAGCTTGCGCAGGCCCGGAACGCCCTTGAGCTGTTCCTCCTGCTCCTGGACGATCTCGCGCTCGACCTCCTGGGGGCTCGCGCCGCGCCACGCGGTTTCGATCGTGATCGTCGGCGTCTCGACCTCGGGCGTGAGCTGCATCGGCATCTCGATCAGCGCGATCGTGCCGAACAGGGCCAGCAACAACGCGCCGACGATGACCTTGACCGGATTGCGAACGAACGCTTCGAGCAGTCCCACGTGTCGGCTCCGTTAGTCGCCGGCAGGCTTGGCCTTGCCCGAGCCGCTGTTTGTGATCTGCACCGGGCCCGGCATGAAGATACGCTCGTTGCCGCGGACGACGACGGCTTGGCCCTCTTTCAGGCCGGCCGCTTTGACCTGGATGCGGTCGCCGACGGAGATGCCGAGTTGCACCGGCATGGGCGTCGCCATGCTCTTTTGTTCGTCGATCAGCCAGAGGCTCGGCGTGGGGCCGCCGAGGGTGATCGCGTCCTTCGGCACGAGCGTGGCCCGAACCTTCTGGCCGATCGCCATCGTGACGCGCGCGACCATGCCGTCTTTCAACAGCACACTCTTGCCGGTCCGTGTGTTTTGCAGCCTGATCTTGACGGGGAACGTGCGCGCACGCCGGTCCGCGCGCGGGACGATGCGCACGATTGTGCCTTCCAGCGGTTTCGCGCCGACCGCGGCCACGGTGACACCGACCTTCATGCCGACACGCAGATGGCGGATGCTGCCCTCGGGCACGTGCGTCACGACGTCGACCTGATCCAGCGCGGCGATTTCGACGACCGGATCGCCTTGCGCGACCCAGCGGCCGAGCTCCGACGACTTTTTCACGACGTATCCGGCGAACGGGGCACGGACGGTGTGCCGCGCAAGCTCCTCCTCGAGCAATGCCGCCTCCGCGCGTGTCACTTCGAGTTGGGCCGAAGCCTGCAGGATGCGCTCCTCGCGAACGCCGGCCTTCCACAGTGCCAGCCCGCTCCGTTGTTCGTTGAGTGCAGCTTCGGCCGCGTTCGCCGCGAGCCGCGCGAGCTTCACCTCGTCCTCCGTGATCGTGCCAGATTCGAAGAGGCGCTCGGCGCTCTTCAACTGATAGAGCCGCGTTTCATGCTCGGCGTCGGCCTTTGCGACGCGCGCCTTGGCTTGCGCGATCTCTTCCGGACGCGAGCCGTTTTTCCGCTCGCGCAGCGTCTCTTCCCGGACCCTTAAGAGCGCGTTTGCGCCCGCGAGTCGCAGCTCCGCGAGACGGGTCCGCAACTTGGCGATCGGCTGGCCCTTCTCGACGCGGTCGCCTTCGTTCACGAGCATCTCGGCGACGAGGCCGTCGGTTTCGCTGCCGACTATGGTCGTGCGTTCGGCCGTGATCGTGCCGACGAACGTGCGGCCCTCGGCGATTTCCTCCACCGTCACGCGATCGATGGCGACGCGCGTAGCCGGGGGCCCACCCTGGGCCAGCACGGGCGCGCTCAAGACCAACAACAACAATGTCCAACGCATGCGTCCCTCCGAAGTCGACCCATGATTCTAGGTCGCGGAGCCGCACACGCGAGCGATCGACAGCGCGTACGAAAAAAGCCGCGCGAGGACTGCCCCGCGCGGCGTGTTACTCGATTACGCTTCAACGGCGTCAGCCGTTGACCACCCGCGAGTTCGGAATCCATCTCAAACCGTCCACCCGCGTCGCGTCAACGGCGTCAGCCGTTGAGCCAGAAACACGGAACGGCGTCAGCCGTTGAGCCAACAACACTTCGAACGTCTACTCGGCCGCCTTCTTGCGGTTGTAGATGAACTCCATCGTCTTCGTCTCTTGGCCGCCCGGAGGCGTCATGTAGTGGGTGTGGGTCTGCTTATCGGCGCTGTCGATCTTGATCACGATCTTGTCGTCGATTTGCGCACCCATCTGGGCGTTCGAGTTCTTGCCGGTCAGCGTGATGACGCCGTCCTTCTCGCCGCCGCGCATGATCGAGATGGCTCCCGAACCCATGTTGTCGATCCAGATCGAGACTTGCTCCTTGGTGACGGGATCCACGGCCGTGATCAGGCGTCCCTTGAACGGCTGTCCCATGAATTCGGCGGTCCATTCCTCCTGGAGGAAGTTGCCGCCCATGACCATGGAGATCTTGACGGACGCGTTGAACGGCGTCGGGGCGGGACCCATGAACATCTTGCCGTCGATAACCCAATCGCCCGCCATCGCCGCCATCGGGTTGGCGGCCGGCGCGGCCTTGCCGGCGGGCTCGGGCTTACCGGCGGGTTCGGGCTTGCCGGCGGGTTCGGCTTCGCCACCATCCTGCGCGGTCACTTGACCGACACCGAATGCGAGTACTGCAACGAGGGCGGCCAGCGCCCAGCTCTTCTTGTTTCTCATTGGGGGTTCTCCTCCGTACACCTTTGAGAGGCCTTGAAAGTTCAGTTTTGGGGCGAGCATCATACCGCCTGAGGGGTCGGTTACAGTGGCTCGCACGTGTCGGGAATCGACCTCAAATCGTTTGACCGCATCGTGTTCTTCACGGGTGCCGGCCTGAGTGTCGAGAGCGGGATCCCGACATATCGCGGCGACGGCGGGATTTGGCGGGAGTACGACTACCAGGAGTACGCCTGCCAGCGCGCGTTCGACCGCGATCCGGAGCGGGTTTGGGGGTTTCACGATCTGCGTCGGGCCCGGGTGGGGGAGGCTCAACCGAACGCGGGGCACGAGGTCGTTGCCGATGTCCAGCGTGTAAAACCTGCGACTCGCGTCGTCACACAGAACATCGACGGGTTGCACCAGCGCGCGGGGGCGACGGACGTCATCGAGTTGCACGGCAGCCTCTGGCGGGTTCGTTGCGGCTGCACGCCGGCGCGGGAGAACACCGAGGTTCCGCTGCTCACCCGGCAATGCGACCGCTGCGGGGACTACCTGCGGCCGGACATCGTGTGGTTCGAGGACCCGATGAACCACGCGGCGCTGGATGCGGCGATGGAAGCCATCCGAAACGCCGACCTGCTGGTGAGCATCGGAACTTCCGGAGTCGTGTATCCCGCAGCCGAACTTCCCCGTCTGGCCCGCTCGGCCACGCTTGTGGAGATCAACCCCGAAGACACGGCCGTGTCGCAGTGGTATGAGCACAGACTGCGTGGTCCGGCGTCGGAGGTCCTGACCTCTCTCTGGAAGGAGGTCGGAGCGTGACCTGGCGGCGCCTGGTCTTGTGGTTCGTGATCCTCGCGTTCTTGCGCGGGGGAGTCGCGGCCCAGGACGCCGCTGCCGAGGACGCCGCGCGCAAGAAACGCCGCGCAACCGTTCGGGCGCACATCGAGCGCCTCGACAAGAAGCGCATCCTGATCGGTGACTTCGGCGGTAAGAACGAGTGGCTCAACGTGTCGCGTCCGATCCGGCTGCACGAAGAGCTCCGCGGCCGCGTGGTGCTCATGGATTTTTGGACGTACTGCTGCATCAACTGCCTGCACGTGCTTCCCGATCTTTCCTACCTCGAGAAGAAGTACGGCGACCGGCCGTTCGCGGTGATCGGCTGCCACTCCGCGAAGTTCGACAACGAAAAAGACCGCGCACACGTCCGCGAGGCCGTCGTAAGGCACCACATCGAACATCCCGTCGTCGTCGATGACGGCCACAAGATCTGGCAGCAATGCGGCGTGCGCGCGTGGCCGACGCTCATGATTTTGGGCCCCGAAGGCCAGGTGGTCGGCAGCGTGAGCGGCGAGGGCCATCGCGATCTGCTCGATCTGTTTGTCGACGAGGCGCTCAAATACTTCGGTGCCGCCGGGAAGCTGGCCCCGCGGCCGATCCCGATGCGTTTGGAACGCGACGCGGCCAAACCCGGCGCGCTCTCGTACCCCGGCAAGGTGTTGGTGCACGAGGGCACGCTCTTCGTCGCGGACACGAACCACAACCGCGTGCTCGCGTTCGCGGTGGAGGGCGATCGCGCGACGCTGACTTGGCACGCGGGCGATGGGCGCATCGGTATCGAGGACGGCCCGGCCGAAAAGGCGCGTTTCTTCCAACCGCAGGGAATGGCGGTCCATGACGGCGCGCTTTATGTCGCGGACACGGAGAACCACGCGATTCGCCGCATCGATTTGAAGACCCACGACGTGACCACGATCGCGGGCGACGGGACCCAGGAGCGCGTGCACGCGGGGGCCCACAAGCCGAAGGGGTTTCGTCTCAACTCGCCGTGGGACCTCTATTTTCACGGCGGCGTCGGCTACATCGCCATGGCCGGTTCGCACCAGATTTGGCGGTGGAGTCTCAAAGACGGCGAGATGGCGCCGTTCGTCGGCAACGGCGGCGAAGCCAAGCTAGATGGGCGAGCCATGGCCGCGACGCTTGCGCAGCCGTCCGGGCTGACCGGCGACGCGGAGTGGCTCTACTTCGCGGATTCCGAATCTTCGTCGATCCGCCGCGTGCGGTTCGCGGATGCCACGGTGGAGACCGTCGTGGGTGGCGATCCGAATCCGAGAAACCTGTTTGCGTTCGGGGACATCGACGGCATCGCGTACGAGGCCAAGCTGCAGCATCCCCTCGGCGTGTTCGCCGACGGCGATCGCATCTGGGTCGCGGACACGTACAACCACAAGATCAAGTCGCTCGACGCGGACGCCGCGACGCTCGATACGTTCGTGGGCGGCGACACTGTTTTTGGCGAGCCGGCGTCCGTCGCGCGTCTCGGTAACCGGCTGCTCGTCGCCGATACCAACCGCCACCGCATTCGGACGGTCGATCTGAAGACCAAGCAGGTCGGGACCCTGGAGCTGATCGGCGTCCCGTCCGTAGCCGTCGAATCGCGCGGCGAGATTCCCGGGACCGAATACCGCACGTTTGAAGACGCGGTACTCAAACCCGGCGGGAAGATCGAATTCCAGGCGCTGGTGCCCGACGGCTGGAAGTTCCAGAAGGGACCGGGCGCGGAGCTGCGGGTGGGTGACGCCCGCGCGCCGATCACCGGGCCAACGTCATCGATCCCCGCGAGCGAAGGGCCGCTCGAGATCTCGGTGCTCTATTACCCGTGCGGGGACGACGGCATCTGCCGCATTCGTTCCATCGTCTACCGCGGGACGGTTCGTTTCGACGACGCTGGACGGGACGCGCTGGTCCTGAAGGACCTGGTGTTACCGGAGTAGCGCAGCCGCCTAGCCGACAAAGCGCCGGTGTTCGAGGGCGCACCAGAGCGAGAGGAACGCCACTGAAAGGGCGAGCACGCGGGAGACATCGACCATCGCGTGCAGGTGGTAGTTGAGGGCGCACACGGCGAGCACCGAGAGCGCCGCGACCAACGTTATGAGGATCGGCAGCCGGCGTGCCATGTAGGTGTAGAAACAAAACAGCACGCCCGCGGACAGGAGCACCACCGGTTTCTGCACGAAATACGACCAGACCGGCGGTTTCCAGGTGTCGCCCCAAATCGCGCCGGCGAAACACGAAAACGCCAGCAGCGCGAGCAGGGTCTGGGCGCAAAACAGATAGAACGAGTACGGTTCGGGCCGCCGCGGCTCCGCGGGCTCGCTGGGCGCCTCGGCGACGGGCCTGGTCTCAGCGGCGGGCTCGAGTTCCGGTTCGGGTTTCGGTGCGGGCGCCGGCTCCGGCGGGGCCTTGCTCTTGGATTTGGACTTGGCCTTGGGCGCCGACGCCTCTTCCTCGGGCTTGTCTCTTCCCCGTTTTCGCCGCGATTTGGGCGCTTCGGATCCCTTGCCTTCGAACGCCTGCGGCGGAACGCGCGCTCCGCAGCGGGGGCAGTCGGTCTGCACGTCGAGGAGTTGGGGATTGAGGCGCAAAACCGCGCCGCACTCGCGGCACGTGACCTCCACCCGCTATGTCCTCTTCAGGAGTTTGCGCTTGAGCCGGATGCGCCGTTTGCGGGTGTTGGGTTTTTGGTGCCGCTTGCCTTTGGACATGAGGATGAGAAGGATCGCGGCAAGTCGGGTCCCAGTCAAGATCCCGCCGGTTCCAAGGCTTCGGCGAGGTCCGCAGTTGGTCCGATTTGGGGCTGAGGAGAGCAGGGTTGGGCTTTCCTGCATCCCTCGTTCGCCCGAAAGGGGTCTAATTTTCGGTGGTGGATCCCATGCCCGACCAAGACGATTCCGCCCTAGTGGCAGCCTATCGCGCCGGGCGCGGCGAGGCGTTCGAGGCCATCGTGCACCGCCACTACCCCCGGTTGCTGGCGCGGGCCGACCGTCGCTGCGGCGGCGGGGCGCTCGCCGAGGATGCGGTCCAGTCCGCGTTGGTGCGGGCGCATCGTTATCTGCGGACCACACCGAGCGTCGAGAACCTGGGTGCGTGGCTGCGCCGCATCCTGGACAACTGCGCGAACGACCTTTTGCGCAAGCGCGGCCGTGAGATCAATGTCGAACAGCCCCTCGACGCGGGGTATGTGGAAAACCCCACCGAGGGGATGGAGCACGGCGAGTTGGCGAGTCTGGTCAGGGAGGGCATCGAGCGCCTGCCGGAGATCTACCGCGAGCCGCTGCGACTGCATTTTCTGCGCGGAATCGAGGCGAAAGAGGTCGCCCGGTTGCTCGACGACAACATTCACTCCGTGAAATCCCGCATCGCGCGCGGCCGCCGAGAGCTGCGCCGCCGGCTGGAGAGCACGCTGCACAAGGGCGGCTACCTGTAGGGGACGACCATGAACGACATCAACGAACGTCTCGAGGAATACATCGACGGGCTCCTGAACGAGGAGCAGTGCGCCGAGGTCGAAGCCGCGCTCGCGCGGGATGAATCGCTGCGCGAGGAGATGGCGCGTGTGCGCAAGTTCACGTCGTTGCTGCACAAGGTCGGCGATCCGATGCAGCCGCCGGAACAGGCGGTGAAACGCATCGTGGCCGCGGCCGAGTGGGCCGAGCGTCGGCGGCGCCTCATGTGGCAGGTGACTGCGTTGGCCGCGGCGGTGCTTGTTGCCGTGACGCTGGGTTTGATGCTGCAGTCCGAGACGCCGCCCTCGCCAAACGAGTTCGCGGTCGCACCGCCTGCCAAGAATGTCATTGGGCGGGTCAAGAGCGACTGGATCGCCTTCGGCCACCGGCTCGGTGAGATCGCGGCGGCGCGTCGTGATGGGCGGGTGCCGCGTCAGGGGTTGGCCGGGTTCGAGATCCCGCCGGCCAAGGCGTCGGGCATCGTCTTCAAGTCGGCGCTCGGGGCGCTCGGGATACGCGCGAGCGAAGATGTCGAGAATCGCGCCGCGCAGCTCGTGGCGGATCACGACGAGGAGGCTCTCAAGCTTGGGAACGGCATTCAGGACGAGTGCGTGCGTTCCGAGGCGGCGTTGACGCTGTATCGCAAGCTGAGGTTGATCGGCGGGCGCGAGATGGCGGAGGCGTATTACGACGTGTTTCGGCCGGGCATCGCCGATCCGCGAACCGCGGTGCGTGTCGGTGCGCAGCAGCTGGAGTCGTCGATCGCCGCCGAGTTGGGCGTGGACGCGGCCAAGCGGTATGTGAGCGCCTACGCCGACGCCGTGAAACAGATGGAGCGCCGCTACGGAAGCGAGCGCGTGGCTGTCGTGTTGGGCCGTTTGGCGCCCGACCACGCCCGCGACCGCCGCCGTGATGCGACCCAAGACGGTGTGCTGGCCGACGCGGTGCTGTCGATCCGCGCGCGGTTGTATCGCGCCGCATGCGACATCGGCGCGCAGCGCGTGTACGTGGTCGCGCCGTAGGCGCCCTTGGCCTAAGCCTAAGCCTCGGCCTCTGCCTTACCCTCGGCCTGCGCCTCCCTGGATCGTGCACCCCATCGGTCCTTGGAAGTTCGTCCCGCTAGACTTCGGACGTTGGTTGTTGCCGTGAAGGCGCCAGGTGGCGCGGCGGTCGACTCTTTCGTGCGCATCGGTTGTTCGTTCCGCCGCTTACCAGGCACCGCTCCTTTGCTGCTCGGACCGTTGAGTTGTGTTTCGTACAGCGGAGGGTGCGCAGCGCTCACACTCCGCGTCCGCTAGAATCGCGCGCATGGAATACCGACGACTCGGGCGCGCGGGCGTCAAGGTCAGTCCGCTTGCGCTGGGGACGTGGCTCAACTTTGGGCGCACGATCGATGGCGATGCGGCGGCCAGGCACGTCCGCATGGCTCTCGATCGCGGCATCAACTTCATCGACACCGCGGACGTTTACGGCCTCGGCGCGGCGGAGACGACGTTGGGCTTGGCGCTCGACGGCATTCCGCGCAAGGACTACGTGCTCGCGACGAAGTGCTACTTCCCGACGGGCGACGGGCCAAACGACCGCGGGCTGTCGCGCAAGCACATCTTCGAGAGCTGCCACGCGTCGCTTTCACGTCTGCGCACCGACTGCATCGATCTCTACCAGTGCCACCGCTTCGATGAGGAGACGCCGGTCGAGGAGACCGTGCGTGCGATGGGCGACCTTCTCTCCCAGGGCAAGATCCACTACTGGGGCGTGAGCATGTGGACGGCCACGCAGATCGAGGAGGGCGTAGCGGTCGCGAACGCGATGGGGGCGCCGACGCCGGTCACCAATCAGCCCTGCTACAACCTGCTCGACCGGGAGATCGAGGCCGAGATCCTGCCCGCGTGCGAGAAGTTCGGCATGGGCACGCTCCCGTACTCGCCGCTGGATCAGGGCATGCTCACCGGCAAGTACGCCGGCGGCCAAACGGGCAACGGCTCCCGCGCGGCGACCCCGCAGTGGAAGGCGATGATGGGCCGGTACTTCGCCGACGACGCGCAAGCTCGCGTGGACCGTTATCTCGCGGTCGCCAAGGAGACGGCGTTCTCGCCCGCGCAGCTAGCGCTTGCGTGGCTGCTCCACCGTCGCGGCGTGACGAGTCTTTTGGTCGGTGCGCGCACAACGGAGCAACTCGAGGAGAACCTCGCTGTGCTCGACATCGCTTGGGATCCCGAACTCGACAAGGCGCTGGACTCGATCTTCCCCGCGAATGCGAACTGAACTGCGGGATTGCCGGAGCATCCTGACCCGCACAGGCGGGTTCCTCTCCGGATTCAGCCACACGCTCAACCCGTATCGCGGCTGCAGCTTCGGCCACTCGCTCTGCGGTATCGCGTGTTACGCGCCCGCGTTGATCCGCAGCAAGACCGACGACTGGGGCGGATTCTTGGAGATCAAACAAAACGCCGCCGAGATCTATCGCAAGGAGATCGTGCGCGAGCGGCGCCGCGGTCCCGTCCGGATCTTCTGCGCGTCGGTGACGGATCCTTACGTGCCTCAGGAGAACCGATACCGGATCACGCGCGCGCTGCTGGAAGCGATGGTCGAGGAACCGCCTGATCGCCTCGCGCTGCAAACGCACACGCCCGGCCCGCTGCGTGATCTCGATCTCCTGTCCCGCTTGCGCTGCGATCTGACCGTGCAGATCACCGTGGAAACGGATCGCGATTCGATTCCCGGGCTGCCGCCGCACGCGTTCGCGCCGCGGGTCCGACTCGATGCGCTCAAGCAGATCAAGGACGCGGGCCTGCGCGCCGTGGGCGTGGTAGCGCCGCTACTGCCGATCGACAACGTAGAGGCCTTCGCCGCCGACCTCGACGAGTGCTGCACCTCCGTGATCGTCGACCACTACCTGATCGGCGACGGTTCGAAAGACGGAGCCCGCACCAAACGCCGCGGTTTGCCGCAACGGTTGGTCGACGCGGGGTTTGAGTCCTGGACGCGCCTGGATGCGCTGCATGAAACCGCCGCCGTGTTTCGGCGCGTGCTCGGGGAGGGCCGCGTCGGTGTCAGCGCGGAGGGTTTCAACGCTCCGACCTAGCGGCCTCCCGTCTTCTCGCCAACTCGGTCAGCTCGTTCAGCGCGCGTGTCGCATCGCGCTCGAACTCGTCGTCGTGGTCGTGCATGACGCGCTTGAGCGATGCGATGCACTCGGGCGTGGGATTCTGGATTCGGACCAGCGCCTCTGTCGCAGCGGTTGCTACGTACACCGGTTGCGGATCGAACGAAGCTGTGCGTCCCGACTGGCGTTCAAGGATGCGAATGACATCGCTGACGGCCTCCGCCGCTCTCGGGCCGAGGCCTTGAATTGCATAGAGCGCGTCCGGCCCGTCGAGTGAGTTTCTAATTCGTTGTAGGACCCAGTTCACGAGAGTCTCGTCCGCGACATTGGGATGGGATCCGATCACGCTGCAGGCATAACCCCGCTCCCATCGGCCTCTGCGACTGAATCCTGACTGGCGGCTACCGATGGAGCGTTTCAGCCACGTCCGCGCGAGCGCGATAGCGGACGCATCGATCGTGAGCAGGCACATCGCGCCATGCGCTGGACTGATGCGTCCGAGGTCTACCGCGGAGCAAATGAGCGGAATCGTGCTGGCCGCGCGCGGCCCGAACTCGGCCAAAGCCGCGACCGAAGCGTGCGCCCACTTCCCGTTTTCCCGCGTCGCCATTCTCCGCAACAACGGGATCCCGTGAGCCTCTAGATGCGGAGCTACATCGATCACGGCCCGTTGCTTGTTCGAGTCCGTGGAGGACTCCCACCGACGGAGCTGCATCGGGAGCTTCTGCGATCGTGGGCCGTAACTCAGCACCTGTCTGCAGTAGCGAGCGACTGCGTTGTCTCCTCGAATGCCTCGGGCCATCTCCACCTTTTGGAGCCGGGGGACGTCGTGCTTGAGCAACACGGAGATGATGAGCCGGCAGGTCGAGAGGTCATGGGTGTTCATCGCGTGGACGAGCGCATCGGCAAGCTCCCGGCTCAATCCGCGCGCCTCGATCTCGTAGTAGGCTTCAGACGCGGCGCCCTCGAGATCGTCCATGATCCGTGCGATCGCCGCGGGATCGCTGCGAACATCGTCGAACGGGTCCTCGGGCGCGGGCTGAGCCACGGGCACCCAACCGAGTGCTTGCCAAAAGACCGCGCCGATCGCCGCGCCGGCGAGCCACCTCCGCTGCGCCATCCCTCCATGGTAGGTGGAAGTGTCACGCGAGATCGAAGACCAGCACTTCCGCTTCGGTCACCGCTTCGATGTCCACGCGTGTTTCGTCCCTCACGGCCGCGCCGTCGCCCTCTTCGAGCAGCGTGTCGTGGATGCGTGCGGAGCCCCGTGCGATCTGTATCCAGGCGTGACGGCCCGGCGCCAGGTCGTAGCGTGCGGTCGCGCCCGGATCGAAGGTGCCCGCGAGCATGATGACGTCCTGGTGGATGCCCAGCGATCCGTCGCGACGATCGTGCGCGACGAGGGTGCAGAACCGGTTGGCCCGCTCCTCGATCGGGAAGTGCTTCTCCTCCCAACCCGCATCCAGCCCATCGCGCTCCGGGAGGATCCAGGTCTGGATCAGGTGGACCTCGTCCGTGCGCGATGCGTTCCATTCGCTGTGGCGAATGCCCGAGCCGGCCGTCATGCGTTGGATGTCGCCCGGCCGCAACACCGAACCGTTGCCGAGGCTGTCTTTGTGTTCGAGGGCGCCGGCCACGACATACGAGATGATCTCCATGTTCTCGTGGCCGTGCTTGCCGAACCCTTTGCCGCCTTCGATGCGGTCGTCGTTCAGCACGCGCAGCGATCGAAACCCCATCCACGCCGGATCGACGTAGTGCGCGAAGCTGAATGTGTGATGGGTCTTCAGCCAGCCGTGGTCGAAAAATCCCCGATCGGCCGAAGGTCGCCGCTGGATCATCTCTTTCGCTTCTTCAGGTCCTGCACGTGGCCCCGAATCTTGTCGTTCCATGGTACGAGGCGCAGATACCGTTCGTAAGCCAAAATCGCCTCCTCCGTCTTGCCGAGGTACTCCTCGAGCCCGCCGATGGCGCCGTGGAGCTTGGCGTGATCGGGCGTTAAGTGCGCGAAAGACCGCATGACGTGCAGGACGCGTTCCGCGAGTTCCGGGTCCTCCCGAAACAGTTCGTACTTCTTGCTCAGCTCCAAAGCGGCCGCGCGCCGCAGCACGCGGTTCTCGTCGGCTAGCAACGGCACGAGTTTCTTGGGCGCGCGCAGTGACGTGCCGCGGATCGCAGCGCGGCGCACCAGCGGATGCTCTTCGATGAGCCACTCCGTCACGTCGACTTGCTCGTACCGCGAGAGCATCCAAACGGCTCCGGCACGATAGACCGGATTCGGATCCTTGGCCATCGCAAGCAGTTTCGGAAGCGCCTCGGGTTTACCGGCGCGTCCGGCGGCGACGGTGTCCGCCATCGCGACGCGGTGGTTTTTCTCGTCCGCGTCGGGCCACCACGCCTGGAACTTCTCGTCGAGAATCGTCGGGTCTTCGGTGGTGTGGCAGCTGCGGCAGGCGTTGGGGCTCAGGTGGCGGCGCGTATTGGTGGTCGACGGAATCGAGATCGTGTGGTCGTAGACCTTGCCGTGGCCGCCCTCGATCAGCATGCGCGGCATGTGGCACGCGACGCAGTCGCTCCCGGGACCGGGATACTTGTGCTTCGTGTGCGCCGGGATGTTGCGGCTGATCTTCGTGTGGCACTGGGTGCACATGATGAGCTCTCCGTACGGCGGCGCTCTCGCGTGACCGGGCGGATACTCGATGAGATCACCCAGTTTTCCGCTGCCGTGCGGGTCGTGGCACGTGGTGCATTTCATCGCACTGCAAGGGCTCTGCTCGTGTTGCATGAACGCGTGGATGAGCTCTTTGGCGCGTCCGTCCGGATAGAGGTGCGCGTCGTCTTCAAGTCCGTGCACGTCGAAGTACGCGAACAGTTCGTCGCCCGGCCGGAATCCGGGCACGATTTCGTCGTTCTCGGAATGGCACTTCGCGCATGCCTGGTTGGCCACATCAATCGTGAGTTTGGCCGGGTTCGTGATGGGGTCCGGCCCCGGGAGTTTCTGCTTGTGATGATCGATGTGCGCGCCGCCGGGCCCGTGGCAGGAGTCGCAGCCAACCACCGGTTCAATCCACTTCGTGTCGTAGCTGCCCTCGTCCGGGTCGTAATTCACCTCGTATGGCGTCATGTGGCAGCGGCCGCAACGGCTGTTGAAATTCCGCGCGAACAGATACCAGCTGTTGGGGCCGTCGATCTCGATGTCGAAATCACCCGGGCCGCCGAAGATGAAGTCGGCGTAGTCGAACCACTTCTTGGCGGGCACCTCGGTGAACACCGGCAGGACCTGGATCTTCCCGTCCGGGAAGCGCGTCGTGAACATCTGAACGCGCCGCACGCCGATCACCATGTCGACCGGATAGGTCGCGCGGTCGCCATCGGGCCCCTCGCACTCCATCTCGGCGCCGGGACCCATTTTGTGTTTGATGTCCCGCGCCCAAAACGTGCCGCCGTCGAACGGAACCGCCGACATCTCGGGCTCGAATTCGCGGATCGTCCGGCCGTGCGCCGTCGTGCTCCAGCTTGCGTAGATGTCGGGGTGGCACTCCTGGCACTCCGCGGCGGCGACCCAGCGGTCCGGCAGCGGTTGCCAGTCGGCCGCGGGCGCCGTGGTCTCTTGCTCCGCAGGCCACCAAAACGCGCCGGCGAAACCGGCGGCGGCGGACAGCAGGAACACGAGCAAACGCATCGTGGGATTGTACGGGCGCGCGCTGTTGGCGAAACTGTCGTCGAAACGAGGCGGTGCTTCCCTACGGCAAGAACGACTTGATCGCGCGGAGTTTGCGCGGCAGGTAGTTCTCGATGACGTAGTTCAGGTCCCACTTCGCGAACGCCTGTTGCTCGGCGCGCACGCGCATCTTGAGCTGTTGGCGGATCGCTTTCTGCCACCGCGGCTGCGACTTGAAAAACGGGTCGTTCTTGAGCGCGTCCTTGGCGCGTTTGATGTCCACGTCCTGCAGCTTGTGGGTGGCGTC
>JAZFYD010000003.1:0-51867 GCA_036443405.1 Planctomycetota bacterium | reverse complement strand
CACCAGGTCGTAGGCGCCGAACGGCAAACCGCGGATCTCGCCTGTTCCGTGGCGGGCGACGATCCCGAGGTGGTCGGGCACAGGGTGCCAATCGAATTTCGCGCTGCGATCGAACAAGCGCAGACAGCACGTCTCGCCGTTCTCCTCGTCGACCGCGCGGTACACGACTCCACGCCGCGCCTGCGCCAGGGTTGCTTCAATGCGATAGCGGCTCACCGATCCACCGCCCCGCATTATTCCCGAGGACGTGCCTGTTTTTTTCGAGAATCGACCGGCCGACCGTCTCAAGTTCGCGGCGTACGCCGCCCTCCCCTCACAGCCCGTACTTTTCGATGAGTTTTCGCAACGTTGTGCGATGAATGCCGAGTTGCTGGGCGGCCTGGACCTGATTGCCGCCGGTCAGGCCGAGCACATGGGCGACCACCGCGCGCTCCGACGCCTCCTGCACCCGCGCGTGTTTTTGGCCCTCGGGAGCGCGATCCGCGAGACGCGCTGCGAGGCGCTCGAGTTCACCGGAGCCGGCACTGGCGGCGCGACGGACGGATTCCGGCAGATCGTCCGGGTGGATCGTCCTGCCGCGCGCCTTGACCGTCGAAGCCTCCACCGCGTTTCTTAGCTCGCGCACGTTCCCCGGCCAACCGTGGCGCCGCAACTGCGTCATGGCTTCGGCACTCATCTCGCCGGCATAGTTCAGCCGTTCGAGAAAGTGCGCGACCAGGAGCGGGATGTCGTCCCGCCGGACCCGAAGGGGCGGGATCACGATCTCGGTCACCGCGAGCCGGTAGTAGAGATCCTCGCGGAAGCGGCCCTCTTCGATCTCGCCGCGCACGTCCCGGTGCGTGGCCGCAATCGGCCGGAAGTCGATCGCGATGCGTTCGCTCCCGCCGACTCTCATGATCTCCCGGGTCTCCAGGAGCCTCAGCAACCGCGCCTGTGACGCCGGCGTCATCTCCCCGACTTCGTCGAGAAAGAGCGTCCCGCCCTCCGCCAACTCGACGCGGCCGCGTTTTCTCGCCACGGCGCCGGTGAACGCGCCGCGTTCGTGTCCGAACAGCTCGCTCTCCAGCAGCGACTCGGGCAACGCCCCGCAATCGATGGGCTCGAACGGTTCGGCGGCGCGCCGGGACGATCGGTGGATCGTGTGCGCCACAAGCTCTTTGCCGGTGCCCGACTCGCCGCAGATGAGCACCGGCGCGTCGCTGAGCGCCACCGTCGCGATCTGCTTGAAAACCTCCTGCATCGCGCGCGTCGATCCGCGCAACGGAACTGCGTCCGCGCGACTTTGCAGCTCGCCGCGCAACCGGGCGACCTCGCGCTCGAGCGCGCTTCGCTTTACCGCGCGCTGGACCAGCGCCGGCACTTCCTCGGCCCTGAGAGGCTTGACCAGGTAGTCGAACGCACCGCGCTTTAGCGCCTCGACCGCGTTTTCGAGCGTGCCGTGCGCCGTGATGATGACCACCGGCATGCCCTGGATATGTTCCAGCGCGTCGAGACCGTTCATCCCGGGCAGGCCGATGTCCAGGAACACGAGATCAGCGTCTTTGACCCGCGGGAGGCCTTGCTCGGCCGTACCCACCGTCTCGACCTCGTGCCCCGCTTCCTCCAGCGCGGTCTGCAACGCCCAGCAAACGCCGGGTTCGTCGTCGATGATCAGGACCTTGGGCACGCCCCAAACTTAACAGGAGGCCCCGTGCCAACAGGAAGTCTCGCGACTCACGCGCCGGCCGGCGGAAACTTCAACCGGAACGTCGTGCCGTTTTCCCCGGTTTCGAAGTCCAACTCGGCGCCGTGTTCGTCCGCGACCTTCTTCACGACGGCCAGGCCCAATCCGATGCCGGCGGACTTGGTGCTCACGAATGGCTGAAACAACTCGTCGCGAACCTCCGCGTCGATTCCACCACCTTCGTCGGCCACGGAAACCTCGTCGTCGCGACCGATCAGTCGCACGGCGCCACCCCGCGGTTGGGCCTGGGCGCCGTTCAGCACGAGGTTCAGGATCGCCTGCTTGAGCCGGTCCGGATCGGCTGAAACCGTCCCGCTCGCGTCGACGTCCAGCGAGACGCCGAGATGCTCGCACTGCGCCCGCAGCAGCGCCGCGCACTCGTCGAGAAAGCGGGCAAGGTCGATCGTTTGCGGAATCGGTTTGCGAGGGCGCACGAACTCGAGCAACTCGGTCAGGGTCCGGTCGAGCCTGTCGATTTCGGATAGCGCCATGTCGCGCGCCTCTTCGGGCGGGGTGGCGCCACCGGCAAACCCGGTCTCCACCGCCATGCGGATCGCGGTCAGCGGATTGCGCAGTTCGTGCGCGATGCCACCGGCCAACCGGCCGAGTGCCGCGAAGCGCTCGCTCTCGCGCAGCTTCTCCTCGCTCTCGGAGATCGCCGCGAGCATCTTCCGAAACGAGTCCTCGAGGTCGCCGATCTCACCGGGCCCGTGCGCCGGCAGCGGCCCCGTTTCTTCGCCACGTGCGTACCGGCCGGCGGTTTCGGAGAGCGCGCGCACGGGCCGCGCGATCGTGCGCGCGACGAGGATGCCGAGCACGGCCGCGACGAACAGCCCGAGCGCGCCGGTGGTCAGCACCGGCACCAGCGCGTCACGACGACGGCGGGTCAGCTGCTCCTGCGGAGTGAAGATGATGTACTCCGCGTCCGCGCGGCCATCACGCTTCACTGCGCGGTAGGGAACCCCGTTTACCTCAGGCCGATCCGTCTTGAGCTTCCCGAAGCCGCCACTCCATCCTGCGGAGTTCACCCACGTCTGGTTCGTGCGAACGGCAATCTCAACACCCATCAACTCCGCGAGTTGCGGCAGCGCGCCCGCCGGGATCTGATCCAGCGCGCGCGCGATGCGGTCCGCTGAGGAGTTCAGCTCCTCCTCGACGCGGCTATCCGCCACCCGGACCGCGACAGCAGCCAGGATGGCGAAAAGAACCCCGACCAGCGCCAACAGCGGCAGGACGATTCGCCCTGCCAGTTTGGATCCGATCACAATCGGATCCAACCAACAACACTAGATCCGATCACTCCTCGCCCAGGATCTCGATGCGGCGAACCATGATCGTGTAACGACCGGTGCCGCTCTCCGGATCCAGCAGGCCGATCACGCCGACACGTTTCCCGGAGAAGCGCGAGAGGTCATAGGACGTGGAGATCAGGTAGTAGCGGATCTTGTTGCCTTCAACGAGCCGGTGCGACGGACGCTTGCCGAACAGATCGGGCGCATGCTTCAGGATTCCGATCGCGGTGAACTGCGGCTTCTTCGGCTTGTTCGCTTCCGCCTCGATCGCGGCCAGCTTGCGCTGGTAGTCCTCCTCGATCAGCTTGAGGCGGCGTTCGAGGTCCCCCTTCAGGCGGGACTCCTTGGCCTGCAGTCCGCGGATCGCTTCGCGTTTCTCCAGCTGCGTCAGGTTCGCGTGCACACGGTAATAGAGCGTGCGATCCGTGGGCGCGAGCGCCTTGAGGTCGATCGCCTTGAACGTGCGCTGCATCGGCGCGATGTCGATCGCCGTGCCGGCAGGGCGCTTGAGCGCCGTGGCGATGTTCTTGTCGAGCAGGATGAGTGTCTTGTCGTTCTTCGCGCGCACCGCGAGCTTCGCGGGCGTAACGGCGTTCTTTTTCACAGCTTCCGCGAGCGAGGCCGGGCCCACGTTCTTGATGAAGTCTCCGTGCGCGTAGAGCGGGACCTTGCGCGATACCCAAACGCGATACCAGACGCCGTCGGTCATCGCCTTCTCGCTCTCGATCTTCAGTTTGTCGCCGCGATTGAAACGGCCCTGAAGCTGGTGGTAGCGCGTGGACGGACGCGGGCGGATCAACAAACGGTCGGTCTGCACCACGCCGCTCTTGCCGCTTTTCTCGACGTACTTGCCGAAGACCCACGCGTGAAAACCCTGGGGGACTTCAACGCGCAGCCACTCGGTCGCGTTCGGGTGCCTGCCGACCACCACGACCTTGTCGCCCCTCGCCAGGCGCACGACTTCCTGATAGGCCTGCCCAGGTCCGGCGCGAAGCCGCAGCTGGTTCGCGGTAATCTCTCCGGCATACTTCGCCCCACTCTTTTCCGCACCAGGTCCCGCCATCGCGACACCCGGAACGGCCAGAATGAGGGCGGTCATCACCGCGATTCTCGGGGACATTTTCAGGATCATCTGCCCGACTGATTTCATGCCTAGCCTCCCTAGCGGCCGCCACCGAACCCCTGAACCAGACCTGGATCGGGGTGGCGCATTGGATCGCCTCATAAGATCCCCTGAGGCACCCCCAATATCAAGGATATAGTATGCGAAACGCTTTTTTCCCCCATATGGAGTGGGCCAAGCGACAGAGCCTCTTGGCCGCCGCGCCGGCTCCAAGAAGGCGTCCAAAAACGCCATTTCGATCCAACTCGGCTTCAGCGGCGCCGGCAATCCGGGCGGGTCGACTCTTCGCGAGTACGGCAGCGGCCACCCCGAACTGCAGGCCAAGCTCGCCGGCCGGTTCGGTGTTCCCAGGGACCACGTTTACCTCGTCGGGGGGACGTCGCTGGCAAACTTCATCTCGATCGCGGCGTTCAGCGATCCCGGAGAACTCGTCGCGGTCGAACTCCCGCGGTACGCGCCCCTCGCCGAGGTACCGCGGGCGCTTGGATGCGAGATCGCGGACGTATTGGTCCATCCGGACGGGCTCGGGCCGATCCCGAAAGAGGCGCGTCTCGCGGTGGTGACATCACCCCACAACCCGACGGGCCGCGCGCTGGCGGATCGGGACTGGAAAGCGCTCGCGCGATTTGCCAATCGCGGTGGCGTGGTGGTCGTCGATGAGGTCTACACGGAACTGCAGCGCAAGCGCACAGCGGTCGCCGCGACCCGCCATCCACGATTCCTCACCACCGGTTCGTTCACCAAGACACACGGTCTCGGCGGCCTACGCCTTGGTTGGGTCCTGGGTCACCCCGACCTACTCGAGCCGATCCGCAGGGTGGACAACCTGGTTTCGGTGCAGGTCGCGACTCCGTCGATCCTGAAACTCCTGACCGTCTGGCCGCGGCTTGGTGAATGGCGCAAGAAGAACATGCGGCACGTCGCCACGAACCTACGGACGTTACGCGCGGCGGGACTCTCGTTTCCGGATCCGGACGGCGGCCTGACGGCATTGGTGGATGTCGGCAACGGGGACGCCGTGAGCGACGAACTCGAACGCCGCGGAGTCGGCGTCGCGCGCGGTTCCTACTTCGGCGCGCCCTACGGAATCCGCATGTTCCTCGGGGCGGATCCGGCGGTGTTCAAAAAGGGCGTCGCGGCGATTTGCGAAGTCGTGGAGGCGCGGCGCGATCAAGACGACCGGTAGCGGATCCGGCGCGTCATCTCTTCGAACAGGGGTCGGTACTTCTCGAAGTCCTTGGCGCGGCATTCGGCCTTCACCTCGCCGTATCCGTCGGGCCCGACGTAGAACCAGACGATCCATGCCAAGCGGCCTACCGGCTTTTCGTCGCGCTCGAAAACCAGGTATCTCGCCGGCATCCCGGCGACCGACCCTTCGCCTTGGGAGATTTCGTCGCCGGCCAAAGGCCCCTGCAAGTACTTCGCCTTGCCGTCCGAAAACAGCCGCGTGAGGCTCTCTTCCTTTTTCGCCCAATAGACGCTGAAGTTCGGACGCCAGCCCTCGCCGTCTGGGGCGAACTGAATCCCCCAGTCGTTCGGGATGCGCAGCGGCCCCCAGCCCTTCGGCGTCGAGATCACGAACCCCAGCATCTTTGCCGGAATCTTCACCGCGTGGGACAGCCACTTTGCGTTGGGCGATTCGGGGGTCTCCTTCGGATCCACCGGCGGGTCCGGCTCCTCGCCGGCGCCGCACGCGATCAGTGACAACGCGACGCTCAGCGCGACGAGCAGAAATGCGGAGGCGATCGCACGGCGAGACCTGGGCCCGTTCATCGGCACCATTGTGCCACGGCTTCTTCGAGCACCTGGCGCAACGGTACCCCCGCGGACTCCGCGAGGGCGCGGCAGTCCTCGTACTCCGGTGCGGCGTGCACGACCTCGCGGCCGAGGTAACCGAGTTTGACACGGACGTTTCCGAACCGCGTCTTCACCGAAACGATCTTGCGCGGCAACTCCGTGCGATCTACGGCGTGGCGGCGAACCCCGAGCGTCGTGCCCTCGCGGAACAGAACCTCTTCGATGGCCGGGACGCGTGCGTGCAGACACAACGCCGTCACTCGCGTGCCGGGCCGCCCCTTTTTCATCTGCGTCGGTTGCAGCGTCGCGTCGAGCGCCCCCGCTTCGAGCAAACGCTCGAGCAAGTGCCCCAGCACCTGCGGCGTCGCGTCGTCGACGTCACAGACGAGCTCGCTCAGGGTTCCGTCGGCGTCGCCCGGTTCGGGTGCCTCACCGGTCATCACCCGACAGACGTTGGGATATTCCTTCGGATCGCGGTCCCCGGCGCCGTAACCGATCGCGTCGGGCACCAGCGGCGGCAGCGGATCGAAGGTCGCCCAGGCGGCGACACACGCGGCACCGGTCGGTGTGACCAGCTCGCCCTGCAGACCCGAGTCGTAGACCGGCATGCCGCGCATCAGATGCAGTGTCGCAGGCGCCGGCAAGGGGATCATACCGTGCGCCGCCTTCACCGAGCCGTGGAACAACGGCATCGCCCGGCAGTGCAGCGCGTCGATTTCAAGCGCGTGCAGCGCGGCCGCGGCGCCGACGATGTCGCAGATGGCATCGACCGCGCCGACCTCGTGGAAGTGCACGTCGTCGACACTGACGCCGTGCACCTTCGCCTCGGCCTCACCCAGGAGCGTGAAGGCGGCCACCGCCCGCTCGCGCACCGGCTTTTGGAGCTTGGCCTTTTTCAGCATCTTGAGGATCGTCGTCAGCCCGCGATGGTGGTGATCCTCCTTGTGCTTCACACGGAACTTGCGCGCGGTCACGCCGCACCGCAGCACCTTGCGCTGGGATACGGTGAAACCTTCGAGCGGGAGCGCCTCCAACGCGGCGCGCACAGCCCGAAACGGCGCCCCGGCATCCACGAGCGCGCCCACCAGCATGTCGCCGGCGACACCCGCGAACGGTTCCAGGAGCGCGAGCCTCATGAGTCGGATCGGTACGCGACGTGCCCTCGCGCGGAGCGCGAAATAACGTGCGCTCGCGCGGAGCGCGACACAACATGTTTGTACACGGAGTCCGCGTTGTACGACGAGCGCACGAACGGTCCCGCGTAGACACCCAGGAACCCGATCTCCTCGGCCCGAGCCCGCAGCCCGTCGAACTGTTCCGGCGAAACGTATCGCGATACGGGCAGCTCACGATCGGACGGGCGCAGGTACTGCCCCATCGTCACGATATCCACGCCGTGCGCTCTGAGATCGCGCATGACCTCGAGCACCTCGTCATCCGTTTCCCCGAGACCGACCATGAGCCCCGATTTTGTGAGGATGCGCGGGTCGCGCTCCTTGACGCGCCGCAACAGCGCCAGCGAACCCTCATACACCGCGCCGGGCCGCACGGTCTTGTAGAGCCGCGGGATCGTCTCCACGTTGTGATTGAAGATGTCGGGGCCGGCATCGACGATTTTCTCCGCGACCTCCGGCATCCCCTTGAAATCCGGCGTCAGCAACTCGACGACGAACGAACCCGCCGCCCGAAGTTCCGATACGACCTGCACGAAATGTCCGGCGCCCTTGTCGGGAAGGTCGTCGCGATCCACGGACGTCACCACGATGTGCTCCAGGCCCAACCGGCGGGCCGCCTCCGCGACGCGGCGCGGTTCGTCGGCATCCACGGGGTCCGGTTTCGCCTTGGGCACGGAACAGAAAAAGCAGCGGCGCGTGCAGTGGTTCCCCAACACCATGAACGTCGCCGTCTTGCGACTCCAGCACTCGTTCAGGTTGGGGCACTTGGCCGACTCGCAAACGGTGTGCAGCCCGAGGCCGTCGACCAGCTCACGGACCCTGGTCGTCGCGCCGCCTCGCGGCAGCGGTTTCTTGAACCAGTCGGGAAGCGAGCGCTTGCGCGGCCGCGGGGGTTGTTTCGCGCCAACCAAGACGGTGATTAGAACCCACCCGGGGCAGGTTCCAAAGCAGCCGTTTTCTCCGCCCGCGCGTAGAGTTCGCGCAGGCGCGGGGCCAGCGCTGCGGGGTCGAAACGGCGTCGAACCGCGTCCGCTGCGCACCGTCCGAGTTCCGCGCGGCGCTCGGGGTCGCGCAGCTGGCGCAGGCCGTCGACGAGGTTGTCCGTCACGAGCCCGCCGTTGCCGACGACCCAGTCGACATCACCGGCCGGAGCCGCGACCACGGGCCGGCCGGCCCACGCCGCCTCCAGAAGCGAATAGGGCGTGCCCTCGGCGCGCGACGCGCTCACGACGACGTCGCACGCGGCGTAGAGCTCTTCCACTCGATCGACGATGCCGAGCGCGAGAGCGCCTTTAACGCGGTCCGCGCCGGCGACCACGGGCAAGTATCCCGCCGCCCGGCTCGCGGCCGCGAAACGCGCGAGACCTTTGCCCGCTACCGGTCGCGCGACCGCAAGCGCCACCCGTTCCGGATCACCCCAGGACTCACGCCAACGGGCGCGCGCGTCCGCCGAGGCCTCGGGCAGCGTGACGCCCGGCGCGACGACCTCGACGGGCGATTCGAGCAGCGCGCGCAGCCGTTCCGCCGTGCGAGGTCCCGTTGCTGTCACCAGGCTGCGTCGCGCCAGCGAACGCTCGATGCGCCGAAACGCCCAAGAGATCGGCCGCGGGAAGTATCCTTCGAGCACATGTCCGTGGAAGGTGTGCACACAGGGCAGCCCGAGCCGCCGCGCCGCGAGCCGGCCGAGCACGCCGGCTTTGCTCGCGTGGGTGTGTACCACGGTGGCGCGTTGGTTTCGGAGTTCGGAGATGAGCGCATCCAAGGCCGACAGATCACGGCCGAAACGCAGGCTCCGGCGCATCTCGGGGATCACGATCTGCTCCCCCGACCACGCCGCCTCGGCTTCGCCGCCTTCCACCACGCCGCGCACCAGGATGTCCACGGCATCGCCAGCAGTCTCGAGGAAGCGTGCAATCCCGCCGACGTTCAAGCGGGTGACGACATGGGCGGCTCGCTGCATGGTCCTTATGGAAACGTCGCGCGCGGCCCCTTTATTCCGGCAGCAGGTCCGGACGATCCGCGGCGCGCGAGGTGATCCCACCCGCGGCCGTGATCTCGAACTGCTCGGGATCGAACGGGTCGATGCCCTCGGGCAGCTCGCGGATGTACTGAATGCGCTCCTTGGGAACCCAGCGAATCGCCCGGGGCGACTTTGTAAAACCGCCCGCCGGGTCTTCCGTGGTGGCGCGACCGAAGTGCAGCACGCTGCCGTCGACGGCGACGAACCCCTCCTCATAGGCGACCAGGCGGCCGGTGTAGACGTGGTTCCGTGCCTCCGGATAGGGCTTCACGATGCGCAAGATGATGTTTTTTTGCTCGAGTTCCATGGGGTGATCCCGGGCCGTCGAAACGGCCGATTGGATGAGCCGACAGTCTAGATTGCTCCCCGGCCGGCTGCTACCCGGCAGTCCAGAAATCGGGAATCAACGTCGGCTCAGGAAGTGACCGAACCGGGATTCGGTGCGACCGCCCACCGATCGGCCACAGAATCACCCCCTGCGCCGGTCAACGGCCAACCGCCTGCAGAAGAAGAATTCACCTCTGTGCCTCTGTGGTAACTCTTCCTCTTCGAGCGCGTGCGCCCGCGAAGCCGAGCTAGACGGGTTCGCCCAGGAGGGGGAACACCCGCGCGGTCGCTTCGTCGTACGTGGCCTGGTCCTTCGCTTCGAGGTTCAGCCGCAGATACGGCTCGGTGTTGGACGGGCGCACGTTGAACCACCAGTTTTCGTACTGGCAGGTGACGCCGTCGAGCCAGTCGGTCTCCGCATCGGGGAACGCCGCGGCCAGCTCGTCCATCTTGGCCTTTTTGTCCTCGATCCTGAAGTTCAACTCACCGGTCATCACATAGCGGCGAAGCGGCGCGACGAGCTCGGACAGCTTGGCGCCGTCGCGCGAGACGATATTACCGATCGCCACCACCGCGAGGCTCGCGGACTCGGTGTTGAAGTTCTCGCGGAAGTAATAGTGACCGGAGAACTCGCCGCCGAACACACACCCCTGCTCCCGCATCGCGGTCTTCATGAAACTGTGTCCGACCTTGCCACGGATCGGCGTGCCGCCGTTTTCGAGGATGGCTTCCGGCAGCGCGCGGCTGCTGCGCAAGTCGTACACGACGGGGCCCTTCTCGCGCGACAACACGTCGACGGCCATCAGCGCCGTCGCGAGATCGTTCGTGACGACCTCGCCCTTGTCGTCGATGAACGCGGCGCGATCGGCATCGCCATCGAATGCCACGCCGAAATCGGCGCCCTCGCGGAGCACCGCGGCCTGCAGGTCGCGAAGGGTATCGAGATTCAGCGGGTTGGCTTCGTGGTTGGGGAACGTGCCGTCGAGTTCGAAGTAGAGCCGCGTGACATCAGCGTCGAGGTGCGGCGCCACGAGCGGGAACTCGAACCCGCCCATTCCGTTGCCGGCATCGGCGACGATCTTCAACCGTCGTCCGAAGTTCGCGTGGCGGCTGACCATCTCGACGTATTCGCTCACGAAGTCGCCTTCGGTGAACGCGCCCTTTTCCGCGGCCGGTTCGGGGAGGTTTCCCGACTGGATGCGCGCCTCCATGGCGCCGATGCCCGCTTCGCGGCTCATCGGAACCGCTTCCGCGCGACTCAGCTTCATCCCGATGTACTCCGACGGGTTGTGGCTGGCGGTCACCATGATGCCGCCGTCGAAGCCGCCGTGGCCGACAGCAAAGCTGTGCATGGGCGTCGCGGCGAGGCCGATGCTGTGGACATCCGCGCCGGAAGAGCGCAGCCCTTCGGTGAGCGCCCCGGCGATCTCCGGTGCGCAAGGCCGCATGTCGTGGCCGATGACCACGCGGCGCGCCCCGGTTTCGGCCACGTACGCCCGGCCGATCTGTTCGGCGAGCGCCGCGTCGATCTCCGAGCCGTACAGTCCGCGGATGTCGTAAGCTTTGAATACGGTCATTTTTGGGCCTCTCCAACCGCCATGATGCGCCACAGCACCGCTTTTCTGATCGCGATTTCGGTTCTTTCTCTTTTATCGGTCGCAGCCGGATCGGATGAAATCACGTTCGACGTCGACGGCGCCGCGCTGGTGATCCGGTCCCCGATCTCGAAGCACAACTTCATGCTCCGCGCGCCCGCGAGTTTCGAACGGGTCGGGGACGCCGAGGCGCCCTGGCTGTTTCACCTGCGTGCCAACGAGGACGGGAAGTTTGCCTCGGTGAAGCTACGCAAATCGGCGCTCACGATGGGCGAAGCGGGCCGGGACCTCGGCGACCTCGCCCGGGCGCGAGCCGCCAAATACAAAGAGCACTACAAGTCGCCGACCAAACCCAAGGTCGAGGGCGCGGACGAAGAACGCACCGTGAGTTTCAGGGGGTTCGTGGGCGAGGTGGAACAGGGCCGGACGGTCGTGCTGATCCGCAACGGCGTTGATCTCTACGAGTTCTTCCTGGATTCGACCCCACCCGGCACCGAACTCGAACTCCGCGCGCGAACCGTCGTGGACCGGTTTTCAGTCATCGATGTGAAAGAAGCGCTCAAGCCGCAAAAAGCGGACAAGCCCGACCCGGCCGCCCTCCAACCCAAGAAACTGGAAGCGGAATTCCACCGCATCAAGCTGTTGAAACCGCGCGGCTTCCTCGAGGAGCAATTCCAACCGCGCGACGGTCTGATCTACCTCTTCCGAGGACGCGACCCCCAGGAGAACTCCTGCATCATTCGTGTGCGCGTGTTTCTCGCGAGGAGTTGGAAGAAGAACAACGACCTCGAGAAGCGCGCGCAGAAGATGTTCGAGCAGTTTTCGAAGGACCACAAGTCCGCCAAGGGCTCGAAGAGACTCAAGAGGCGCAGGTCGTTCGGCGCGGACCTGGGGCTCGAATACAAACTCACCGGCAGACATCCCAAGGGCAACGTCGTCGTGGCCGAGGAGCGCCGCTTCCTCGATCATGACAACGGGCGTCTGTACGACATACAGGTCAAGACGTTTGGAGGAGCCGGCCGCCACTTCAAGAACGAGCTGAAGGCCTTCTGGCGGAGCATCCAGCTCACGCCGAAATAGCCCCGCCCGCGCAAGCCGGGTACCCTGTTCGGCTTGCCATGTCCGCAGACGAACAGCACACCCAGAGTGGCGCCCAGAAGGGCCGCCGACGGCGATACGACGCCCGATTGGCGAACGAGATCGAACCCAAATGGCAGGAGCGTTGGGACGCAGCCGGAACCTACCGGCAGGGCAATCCCGGCGACGCCGGGTTCGACGCGCGAAAGCCCAAGTTCTACGGGCTCGACATGTTCCCGTACCCGTCCGGCGCGGGGCTGCACGTCGGCCACCCCGAGGGGTACATCGGGACGGACATCCTCTGCCGCTTCAAGCGGATGACCGGACACAACGTCCTGCACCCCATGGGTTGGGACGCCTACGGCTTGCCCGCGGAGCAGTACGCGATCCAGACCGGTGTGCACCCGGCGATCACGACCAAAACGGCGATCGACACCTACCGCCGGCAGCTCAAGCGTTTCGGCTTTTGCTACGACTGGTCGCGCGAGTTCGCAACGACCGATCCGAAGTACTACCGCTGGACGCAGTGGATCTTTCTCCAGATCTACAACGCGTGGTTCGACCCGAGCGCGAACGACGGTGCAGGCGCCGCGCGCCCCATCGCCGAGTTGATCGCAGCGTGTGCAGCCGGGAGTCTGGAGATCGGCCCGGAGGGCGAGCCGGTCGCGGCGGGCACCGACGGCGCGCGTGTGTGGAGTGCGCTCGATGCCGACGCGCAACGCGAGGTCATCGACGGCCAGCGCTTGGCGTACATCGGCGAACAACTCGTGAACTGGTGCCCGAAGCTGGGCACCGTGTTGGCGAACGAGGAAGTGATCGACGGCCGCTCCGAGCGCGGCGGTTTCCCGGTACACCGAAAGCCGCTGAAACAGTGGCTGTTCCGCATCACCAAGTACTCGGACCGTTTGATCGCGGCGCTGGACACGATCGATTGGCCGAGTTCGACGCGCACGCAGCAGACCGAGTGGATCGGCCGGAGCGAGGGCGCCGACATCGACTTCGCGTTGAACGACGCACCGGCTGAGTTCGGCGCATCGTTGCGGGTCTTCACAACCAGGCCCGACACGATCTTCGGCGCGACCTACATGGTCGTGGCGCCGGAGCATCCGCTGGTCGACGCCGTGCTGCAGGCGAGCGGCAACGACGGGCTGCGCGAATACGTCGGCGAGGCGCGCAACCGCTCGGACCGCGAGCGCCAGGAGAGCAAGAAGAAGACCGGCGTGCCGTTGGGCGTGACCGCGAGAAACCCGGCGACGGAAAAAGACGTCCCCGTGTGGGTCGCCGACTACGTGCTGATGGGCTACGGCCACGGCGCGATCATGGCGGTGCCCGGCCAGGACCAGCGCGACTGGGACTTCGCGAGAACTTTCGATCTCGAGATCGTGCGCACCGTGCAACCCGAGGACGGTTTCGACGGCAACGCGTATCTGGGCGAAGGTCCGGCCATGAACAGCGGGTTCCTCGACGGGTTGAACGTCGATGACGCCAAGCGCCGCGCGATCGAGTGGCTAACGGACAGCGGCCTCGGACGGAGCCGGGTGACCTACCGACTGCGCGATTGGCTGTTTTCACGCCAGCGCTACTGGGGCGAACCGTTCCCGATCGTGTGGGACGAAGACGGCCACCACCACGCCGTGGGCGAAACGACGCTGCCCGTCGTGTTGCCCGACATGGAGGACTTCAAGCCGGTCGAGTCGGACGAACCTCAGCCGACGTTGGCCAAGGCGCGGGACTGGGTCGTGACGACGGCCGGCGAGGCGGGCGTTTCCGGTTTGCCGGCGGATGCACCGGTCCGGCGCGAAACGAACACGATGCCGGGTTGGGCCGGGTCGTGTTGGTACTTCCTGCGCTATTGCGATCCGAACAACTCCGAGCGGTTGGTCTCCGAGGAGGCCGAGCGCTATTGGATGGGCGAGGCCGGAATCGATTTGTACATCGGCGGATCCGAGCACGCCGTGTTGCATCTTTTGTATGCGCGGTTCTGGCACAAGGTCCTCTTCGATCTGGGCCACGTCTCGACGCCGGAGCCGTTCGCGAAGCTGTTCCACCAGGGCATGATCACGTCGTGGGCGTATCAGCGCGACGACAAGTCGCTCGTACCGATTGACGAAGTGGATTCCGACGCCGAAGGGCGCAAGCACACGGAACGCGCGACCGGCGCGGCCGTGACACGCATCATGGCGAAGATGTCCAAATCGCTGCGCAACGTCACCAATCCCGACGAGATCATCGAGGGCTATGGCGCCGACACGCTGCGGTTGTACGAGATGTACATGGGGCCGCTCGCGGACCAAAAGCCGTGGAACACGGACGACATCAACGGCATGTTCCGATTCCTGCAGCGCGCGTGGCGGTTGTGCGTGGACGAGAACACCGGCGAGTTGCGTGTGGCGAAAAAAGCCGACGCGGAGGTCGAACGGCTGTTGCACCGGACCATCGCGGCGGTCGGGACCGACATCCAGAAGCTGGCGTTCAACACCGCGATCGCCCGCATGATCGAGTTCGTCAACCGGGCGGGGTCCAACGAATCCAAGATCACCGCCGATCAGATGAACCGGTTCGCGCGGTTGCTCTCGCCGTTTGTGCCGCACTTCACCCAGGAGCTCTGGGCGCGGGCGAACGAGGACGGTTTCATCGCGCAAGCCGCGTGGCCGGAGTTCGACGAGGCGATGCTCAAGGACGACGAGGTCTCGATGGTCGTGCAAGTAAACGGGAAAGTGCGAGGCCAGGTGACCGTCGCCTCGGCCGCCGACAAAGCCACGATCGAATCCGCCGCGCTGCAAGCCGACGGCATCCCCGCGCGCCTGGAAGGCCTCACCGTCCGCAAAGTCATCGTCGTCCCCGGGCGTCTCGTGTCGATCGTGGCCAACTAGACGTTTGTCGTAAGACGACCACGGAGACACAGAGGCACGGAGGCCAACGAGTCTTTGTGCGCCGGGGTGCAGGCGGAGTTCCCCCATCCTGCTAAAGGAAGAAGAGCGGCATACGCTCCGGCCGGTTCGGACTCTTCGGCAACGCCTCCGTGTCTCCGTGCCTCTGTGGTTTCTCCTACAGAACGTCCGAGGCAGCAGCGCACGCGCGATCGACGTCTTCGTCGTTCACGTCGCGGTGGGTGACGAGGCGGATCTGGTCCTCGGCGATGGCGAACACCCAGATGCCACGTTCTCGCAGCGCGTCCTCGACGGCCTTCGCGTTTTCGACGGTTGCGATCACGATGTTCGTGTCCACGTTCGCGGGATCCACGCCGAACGCCTCGGCCAGTGCTTGCGCGCGGCGGTGGTCGTCCGCGATGTGATCGAAACCGCCATCGAGGGCCACAAGCCCCGTGGCCGCGAGCACCCCCACCTGGCGCATGCCGCCGCCAAGCAGCTTGCGCAGCCGGCGCGCTTCCACGATCGCGTCCGAGTCCGCAATGATCATCGATCCGGCGGGACAGCCCATGCCCTTACTCAACGCGACCATCAGCGAATCCGCGACGTCGGCGTAAGCCGCCAGCGGCGTTCCGCTTGCAACGTGCGCATTCCAGAGCCGCGCGCCGTCAATGTGCATGCCGACCGGCTCCGGCAACGCGCCGCGAATCTCCTGGATGCGCTCGATCGGCACCACGCGTCCGCCGTGGAAGTTGTGCGTGTTCTCGACGATGCAAAGCGCGGTGCGGCACATGTGCACGTCGGATCCGCGCACCATGGATTGCAACATCTTGGGATCCGGGATGCCGCGAACGGCTTGAAACAGCCGCGGCTGAACGCCCCAAAGCCTCGCGGCGCCGCCGACCTCGAAGTTGAAGCTGTGCGCCTTTTCCTCCATCAGCACTTCGTCGCCGGGATCGGTCCACAATCCGATCGCGATCTGGTTGGCCATCGTGCCGGTGGGACAAAACAAGGAACCCTCGCGCTCAAACAGCTCGGCGATCCGCGCCTCGAGCTTCTGAACGGTGGGGTCGTCTTCCAGGACGTCGTCGCCGACCTCCGCTTCCGCCATCGCCCGCCGCATGGCGTCCGTCGGCTTCGTCACGGTGTCAGATCGAAAATCGGAAACACGCATGGCGCGAGATTACTTGGCGACGGCTGCTCCGTCCATGGTCGCATCAGCCGTCACCCGAGGCCGTCCCGCGCTCCTCGATCTCTTCGCGGATGCGCTCGATTTCGGACTCGAGATCATCCATGCGCTTTTGGGGGCTGTCCTCGCCATCGCGGTTGCCGCGGCCGTCGCCGTGTTGGTTCGCCGCGTCCCGCCGGCGTTTCTCGTCTTCGAGCATGCGCTGCGTCCCTTCGATGGGAGGCGGCGGTCCCACCTGCGCCCGGGGCAACATGAGGACGGTCAGCATTCCAATTGCCATCACGGGTGCGGCCACCAGACTCGCGCCGAAGTCCGACACGTACCCGAACCGAACGCCGTCGTCATTGGAAACGCTGTAGAACACCGCGCCACCGAGGTGTTTCAGGATCGGTTCCGCCGGCGGCAGGTCCTCGAGGTTCAGGCGCAGGCCGACCTTTGCGGCCTCCTTGTTCACGAACCCCTGCATGGCCTGCGCGAGCGGCACCAACGTGTTGTACGCCCATCCAAAGAGCCGGCGCAAGTCGACGTAGCTCACGCTGCCGGCGCCTTTGGGAACGTGGCGCATCAGCGAACGGAACGCCTCGTTCTCGCCGAGCGACGGCTTCTTCACCCACGCGTTCTTGATGGAGTGCGGGTAAAGCGACATCACGAGGTAGTCGGTTCCGAACGACCATGCCGGCGCAACCCCGACCGGTTCCCAATCGGTGAACAATTCGAGGTAGCGGATCCGTGCGGTGCGATAGATCGTCTCGCGCACCCGCGCGTGAGCCTCGTTTTTCTCCGCCCAGCGGGTTACGCGCTGCATCATCGTGTTGAGCGCTGTCTCCAGCCGCGCGCGCTCCTTCACCTCGCAGAACAACAAAACGTCGGGGATCAATCCGCCGCCCGGAGGTGCACTCACGTACCAGCCCCATTCGCGCCCGATGGATCCGAGAACATCCGCCTGGACATCGACGCCGGCAATCTCGTCCAGCACACGCCAAAGCTCTTGAAGGTGCATCTCCTCCTGCACTTCGGCCGGCATCATCTTTTGGAAGTTCGCGAAGTACTCGGTCAGATCCACGGATTCCCCGCCGTAAAGCAGCGCGTCCTCCGGCGCGAACTTCAAGAAGCGGTGGCGGATCGGATACGTCTTCCAGAGATCCCACACGCCGCCCGGTTCACGCACCGAGATCGCAAACTCCGTCCTCATGCGGCTGCCCGTCGGAATGTCCGCCATCGCGATCGCTTCCAGCGCGTCGATCTTCATCGCGCGGATGGCCTCGAGACCCTCGGGCGGCAGGTGCGGCTTCGCCAGCGCCATAACCCGCGGGGCATCCAGATACACCAGAAGGCCGCGCCGTTCCGCGCCCATCTGACGGATGACCTTCTGGAAACGCGCTGACGCCGCAAGCGACGGCCCTGCACTCTTGCCCGCCAACCCATCCAGCGTCTGCTCCATGCGTGACCGCGACATCGTGATCAGGAACCGCTGCGCATCGAGGTACGCGAACACCTCGATGCCCTTTTGCTCCGCACGGTACACCGTCTTCCCGGACACGTTTGTTGCTACAAACGCAACGCCGGTGCGCTTTTGAATCGCCGCATGCAACTTCTCAGTGATCTCCATCGCCTTGTTGCCGCCGGTGCGGAACCCGAGGGACAAGACGAGGTCGACCTTGGGCGGTCCCGCGTTCATGCCGCCTTGCGGAATCTGCACATCCACGATGGCCATGCCCGCGCGGCGGATCTCGATCCCCTGGAAGTCCCGCCAACTCAAACCGGCCGCGGCAAGCGGGTTCGCGTTGGCCGGGATCTTGTCGAGCGCGGAGTGGATCTGATCCACGAACGGCTTCAGGAACGCCTGCACGTCCGGCTCGGAGCAGATGCGCCCGAGCGACGTGTTCTTCATCCAGTCGCTGACGCCGCCGAGGTCGTCGAACTCGGCGAAAAGCAGCGTGCCCTCGGGTACCAGTGAAGCGAGATCGGCCGCGCTCGCGGGTGCGTCCTGCGCAGGCGCCAAACCGATGCAAACCAAAAGCAACAAACCGATGCGACGCATGTTCAAGCCCTCCCTGACCGGCCACCACTCATTATCGCGCAGCGCCGTCGTTGGGGAAGCGCCTGCGGCACGAATTACGCGCGGCGGCTAAGGAAGTTCGCGATTCGGCCGAGTGCGTCGTCGATGGTCTCGCTCGACGCGGCGTACGAAAAGCGCAGAAAGCCCTTTCCCGCATCGCCGAAGGCGGTTCCGGACAAACAGGCCACGCCCTCTTCCTCGAGGAGCGCCGCCGCGATCTCGTCGCTGTCGCCCAACGCGGAAACGTCCGGAAACACGTAAAACGCGCCCTTGGGAGTTGCGCATTCCACGCCGGGCAGCGCACGCAGACCCTCGGTGATCCGATCCCGCCGCCCACGAAACGCCGCAACCATCTCGCGCACGGGATCCTCCGGCCCGGTCAGCGCCGCGAGCGCCGCGCGCTGCGTGAACGCCGGTACGCACGACGTGCAGTTGATCTGCAATCGCGTGACCTTCTCGGCGAGCTCCGGCGGCATGACGCCAAAGCCGATGCGCCACCCGGTCATCGACCAGGTCTTGGAAAAACCGTCGACAAGCACGGTGCGATCCCGGAGCGAAGGTACCGACAGCGCCGACGCATGCGCGCCCTCATAGACCATCCGTGAGTAGACCTCGTCACTCACCACCCAATCGAGATCGAGCTCCGCGACCGCGTTCCACGCCGCAGGATCGATCACGCCGCCCGTCGGGTTGTGCGGTGTGTTGAAGATGCCGCCGCGCGCGCGCCGTAAACTGTTCGTATCGATGTCGAAACCGCGGGCCGGATCCAACCGGTACGGGACCGGCACGCCACCGGCCATCGCGACCACGGACGAATAGATCGGAAACCCGGGGTCGGGCACCAACACCTCGTCGCCCTCTTCCACCAACGCCAACAATGCAAAAAAGAGGATCGGCTTCGCACCGGGAACGATCACGACTTCGGCCGGATCGACGGTGACGTTCCGCCGCCGCGATACGTCCGCCGCGATGGCTTCGCGCAACTCCTGGGACCCCGCAGCCGGACCGTATTTGGTGAGGCCTTGCTCGAGCGCCTCTTGCCCCGCGGCAACCACGAACTCGGGCGTCGCGAAATCGGGCTCGCCGATCTCCAGGTGGCAAATCGAGCGGCCCTGCGCTTCGAGAGCCTTGGCGCGCGCCAGTACCTCGAACGCGGTTTCCGTTCCCAGCCGCGACATCCGCTCCGCAAAACGCATGGACGTCAGTCTACGGTTTGCGCCCGCCGCGTGGTTCATCCCACGCGACGGGCGGATGCACACGCTAGCTCAGTCCAAGAGGCCGTCCGCGTCCAGCGTCACCAGCGCGGAGTTGCTCGGCGGGAAAAAACCGCCGTTCAAGATCGCGATGACGGCCACGCCGGGGATGTTCGTCGCTGTCAGATGGCCGAGACCAAAGCCCTTGGTCGTTTTCATGCTCGCCGTGCCGAACTCGTCCGGATTCACGCGGATCTCGCCCGTGGCGATGTCCTCGGGTAGCTCGAGCACGGTGAGGCCGGTCGTCGTGAACGACGAGACGATCGCGAAGTCGCCGCGCAGCGCGACGTCGCTTTGGAATCCGGCGCCGATGAGCGTCGGGTTCTGCGTGATCGGAGCCGCCTGCAGGAGGCGGAGTTTTCCAGTATCGACGGGGTCTTCATCCAGGCCGCTCAGATCCACGGCGTAAACGAACCCGAACGTCTGGCTCGTGAACATCGCGAATCGGTCGCCGTCGCCATCCCGACCGAGTGCGGGTTCGTGCGCCGCGGGAAGCGACAGCCCGAGGTTGATCGACCAGGTGTCCCGCCACGCGTCCGTGTCGAGATCGAGAAACTCCATGCGCGCCTGGGTCGTGGGCACCGCGCCGTTCGCGTTGAACCAGGAAGCACCCGCGTCCGTCACCATCAGGTAGTTCCCGCTGGCGGCCAACACGTGCGTCAGCGACACCGGGTTGTAGTACGCGGAGACGTGCGTGCGCGTGACGTCGGTTGCGGCCTTGCCGCTGGTCTCCGGCGTCAGCGGCGTGCCAGACAGAAAGTCCGCGCGCCAGGTTTGCACCGTGCCCGAGTAGAACGATCCGAGTCCGGCGGTGGAGCCGGCGCCGTTGCTCATCGCGACGTGGATCTCGCCCTTCAACGTCTCACCGTCATCGGGCACGAACTTCACCGACACGGGCAGGCTTTGCGGAATCGCGGTGTAGCCGCCCCCGCCACTGAACTCGCCGACGTGATCCAGCGACCAGCCGACGTTGATCGCCTGCACGACCGTACCGGTAACGCGATCCAAGACGACCACGTTGGCGAGGTACAACGGGTTCACGCCGTCATCGCTCGCAGAGTTACCGGCGCCCACAGTGAGCAGCACATACCGATTCGCGACAACTTCGATGTCGCCGGTAAACGCGCCGAACAGGCCCGAACCGAACGTCGTCGGTGCGCGGGCAGGGTTGGCGCCGTCGTGATCGATGAGATCGCTCGCCGTGATCGTGATCGAGCTGAGTTCCGAACCGATCGAGCCACTGCTCGCGTCGATCACCCGCAGTGTCGCGGGGATCGTCGCGTCCGAAACAACGTAGACGCGGTTCTGACCGTCCAATTCGATGCCAGAGGGAAAACCGCCGGACGCGCCGAGGTCGTATGCGGCGTCGTCGAAGGTGATCTGCGGATTCGACGAACCGCCGGACGAACCGCCGCCGCCGTTGCCGCCGCCGGAGCCGCTACCAGGTTGCCCGCCGCCGGGCCCGACCGTCGCACCGTCGGTCGCGAGATCCACCGGGCCGGTGCCGCCGCAGGCCACCAGAAGAAACACAGAACACACCGTCGCGACAAATGAGAAGAAGCGCATTTCGCACCCCCATGCTTCGCAAGCGTGCTGGCTCGAGCACGCAGGGCCGGTGCCATGACCTTTGCCCAACGGCTTATGCCGTTGGAGCCATCACCGGACTCCTAAAAGCCTGCCCGCGGGACGGTCTTCTGACTCGCGACTAGGAGTACGCGCCTTCCCGGTGCTCGGGTCGAGTCACCAGTGGCATTTGCGCACCCGTCAATCGCTCACAGCGGCGGCCCCGTGCCGGATTCTCACCGGCTTCCCGGAGCCCGCGGGGCGCGAAACGGACAATCCGTCTCGCCAACGCCCGCGAGTCTACAGAGCGCGCGACCGGACCCCTAGCGTTTTTGCGCGAATAGCCCGCCGCCCTCCGCAGCGCAAACTCCGGCGAGACAAGTCCAGCACTCCAGACCCCATCTCAGACGCTGCGAGCGCATGGCTCCAACAGCGAACCACCTGTAGTTCCCGCCACATCTCAGACCGTTCGAACGTGTCGCTCCAACGGCGTAAGCCGTTGGGCAGACATCACTGCGGCGTAAGCCGTTGGGCAAACATCACTGCGGGCTAGCGAAGCAGCAGGAGTGCGACCAGCGCCGCCAACGCCGCGATCATGAACGCGCCGGACAGCAAGAACATGCGCTTCATGTTCGAGATGGAGGCTTCGAGCACCTCCTCCATCTGGCGCTTGTGCGTCTTTGCCCCGCGCTGCACTTCGGCCAGGCTCTTCTGCGTCGCCTCGTGGAACACGTGCAACGATTTCTGGTGCGTGTGGTGAATCACCTTGGATTGCTGCTGCTGCGCCGCCGCGACCTTGCGGATAGCGGCTTCATGGTGGCTCGCCACTTCGCGGAGAGTCTCGGCCTGGGCCTGCGTGCTCTCGCGCAACTCGTCCGGGATCCGCGTCATCGCGCCCGCGATCGATTCCATCGAGTCGGTGGTGCGCGCAACCTGGGAACCGAGCGCCTCGTTGGCGCGCGCCTGTCCCTCGGCCATGCGTCGGGTGATCTCGGTGCCTTCCGCCAACCGGTCGCCAATGTTCTCGAGCGCGCGGTTTTGATCCTCCGCGATCTGCGGTAATTTGCGCAGGTACTCGGGCAGGTCCTTGATCTGTTCCGCGAGATCGCTGGCGCGATCGTCCTGGCGATCCAACCGATCGCCGACGTGGCCCAAGAGCGACGTGAGCTCTTGAAAACTCTCGTTGATCGAGGCTACGGCATCGGCCGCCTTGACACGCGACGGCTTGACACGAATCACCTGCTCGGGAATTCGGATGCGCGTGTCATCCGAATCGGACTCACCGACGACGGCCTCAAGCGCAGCCGCCGCCGCAGCATCCGCTGTCGCCTCCCCCGACTCCGGCGAGTCCGAAGTGCGTGCGAAACCGCCGTTTTCGGGACTCACAACATCCGGCGTCGCATCCACGGCGTGCTCGACGACCGGGTCTTTCTTTTTCCCGAACCCGAACAGCCGCGAGACGATCGATTCGCCCTTGGCCTTCTTCGTCGTGCCAGCGTTCGGTGCGGTGATTCCCGCCTTCGGTTTCTGGGTGTCCATCGGCTCCTCCTCCGACGCCCGCGCGAACGGATGCCGCCTATGCAGCATCTGGTGGGCATTAGCGCATTACCCTACTAGAACAAGACCACGGCGCAACCCCCTTTGAAGGGCTGAGTTCGCTCAACCCCTTGTCAAATTAGGACTTAGCGGACCAGACCAGCCCGGGTTACTCACGAGGCGGGCGCGTTGCTTCTGCACGGTTAGACGAACAGGCCGTTCTGTACGCGCGGTCTACGTTTGAAGTTCAGACCAACGCCTTCTGGGCGAGTCCAGCTTGTCGAGATCGCGACTCGAGGCCGAAGTAGTGTTAGGACACGTCGAGTGCCGAGAGGCAAAGAGCTCGGCAGGCTGGGCCGTCCAGAACGCTCGTCTTGTGAATAATCCGGGCTAGTACGAGCGGGCAAACAGAACTCGCTGCTTGGACGGCTGGCCGGACAGCACGCACGAGCCGCTCTCGGCTTCCTCGTCCATGGGCAGGACGCGGATCGTGGCCTTGGTCTTTTCCTTGATCGCCGCCTCGGTCTCCGCGGTGCCATCCCAGTGCGCGGAGATGAATCCACCGGGTTCCTCGAGCTTCTGCTCAAACTCGGCCCAGTCGTCCGCACGCGTCGTGTGTTCATCGCGGAACTCACTCGCGCGATCGAACAGCGACTTCTGGATCTCATCGAGCAGCGCCCCCATGTTCGAGACCACAGCCGCGATCGGGGTCGGGGTCTTGGAGCCATCGTCGCGGCGCACGAGCATGGCCTGCGCACTCGCAACATCGCGGGGACCGAGTTCCAGGCGCACGGGCACGCCCTTTTTCTCCCACTCGAAGAACTTCGCGCCGGGCTTGATCTGCTCGCGCGAATCGAGGCGCACCTTGATGCCCTGATCCTTCAGCGCGGCCTCGAGTTTTTGGGCTTCGCCCAGCACGGCGGCCTTCTCGTCTTCCTTTCGGAAGATCGGCACGATCACGGCCTGCACGGGTGCGATCTTGGGAGGAAGGACGAGCCCCTTGTCGTCGCCGTGGGCCATGACCACGGCGCCGACCGTGCGCGTGGAAAGGCCCCACGACGTCGTCCAAACGTGTTTGCGCTCGCCATCCACGTCCTGGAACTGGATGTCGAACGCGTTCGCGAAGTTCTGGCCGAGGTTGTGGCTCGTGGCCATCTGCAGCGCTTTGCCGTCCTGCATGAGGCCTTCGACGGCATACGTGCAATCGGCGCCGGCGAACGTCTCCGCGGCCGACTTCATCCCGGTGCGAACGGGCACCGCGAGGTATTCCTCGCAGAGTTTCTTGTAGATGCCGAGCATCTGCAGCGTCTCTTCCTGCGCTTCGTCCTGGCTCGCGTGCGCCGTATGGCCCTCCTGCCAGAGGAACTCGGTGGTTCGCAGAAACAAGCGCGTCCGCATCTCCCAGCGAACGACGTTCGCCCACTGGTTGATCAGGACGGGCAGGTCTCGGTGGCTCTGGATCCACTTGGAGTACATGTGGCCGACCATGGTCTCGGACGTGGGTCGGACGACGAGAGGTTCCTCGAGCTCCTTGCCTCCGCCGTGGGTGACGATCGCAAGCTCGGGAGCGAACCCTTCGACGTGCTCGGCCTCTTTTTCGATGAAGCTCATGGGAATGAAGATGGGGAAATAGGCGTTTTCGTGGCCCGTCTCCTTGAACATGCGATCGAGGGGATCGCGGATGTTCTCCCAGAGCGCGTACCCGTGAGGCCGGATCACCATGCACCCGCGGACCGGCGACGCCTCGGCCAGCTCGGCGGCCTGGCAGACGTCCTGGTACCAGTTGGGGAAGTTGTGGCTGCGCGACGTGATGCGTGTGCTCATGTCCGTCTCTTTGGGTTTGCGGGGAACCGTTCTTTAACCGCTTGCGCGGTCGCCGGTTCAGGATGGAGAATCCCAGATCCTCCCCGCGACTCGGACTTTGGGCAAGGGACGAACGGGCGAGCGCGAACCCGCTGATCTTGACGCCGCCCCGGCAACGGGCACAATCTCGCTATCAAGGGCCCGTAGCTCAGCTGGGAGAGTGCCTGGATGGCATCCAGGAGGTCAGGAGTTCGATCCTCCTCGGGTCCACCAAAACAAGGGGCGACCCCCACCGGTCGCCCTTTTGCTTTTCTTTGGTGTGCGGACCGCGTCGCCACAAAAAAAAGGGCCCGGTGCGCCGAATCGCACCGGGCATCGAGGGAGGCTAGGGAAACGCCCTCATCGAAAGCACTAGAGGTCCGCGCCTTCACTAGAAAACTATCCCACGGGCCTTCGCCGTCAAACCGGGAGCGGCGGCAAACGGGACAAGAATTTGCGCCGACCTTGACGCCCTCGCCGCGGCCCTCACAATCAAAGGCGATGCGCCGCACTCTGTTTCTTCTCCTCGTCCTGGTCCCGGCCGCGTTCGCTCAGGGGCCGGAGAACCGCGGGCCGTTCCAGAAAGTCGCCGTCCTCCACCTCAAGGAGGCGGCCGATGAAGCGATCGACCCCTCGGTGAAGACGTCGATCCTCCGCCGCCTCGAGGAAGCCAAGGAATGGGGTGCCGATTGCATCGTGCTCGAGATCGAGTCCTACGGTGGTTATGTCCACTCGTCGATCGAGCTTGGCGATGAGATCTACGACCTGGGCCGCGACATTCACACCATCGCCTACATCCCTCGCCGCGCGATCAGCGGCGCCGCCATGCTCTCGTTCGCCTGCCGCGAGATCGTCATGAACGAGGTGGGCGCGATCGGGGATTCCCAGGCGATTTCCATGGGCCCGGAGGGCTCCAGCAAAGCCGCCGAGAAAATCCAAACCGTCGTCGCGAACACGTTCAAGACCTACGCGAGCGGGAACGGCTACCCGGTGCCCGTCGCCATGAGCATGGTGCGGCAGGAGATGGAGGTCACGCGCTACAAGAAACCGAACGACAAGAACGACCCGGCGAAGGGCTTCACTTGGTTCTATTTCCGTAGCGACGATGGCGACGACGAGCCGACGCAAGCGGAGGTCGAAGAGCGTGGTCTGTCGGATCGCGAACTCGTCGTCCGTGAGGGCGAACTCGCGACCTTCGGCGCGAAGGAAGCGATCAACTTCGGGATCTGCTCGCGCACCGAGCGCACGCTCGCGGACCTGCTCGGGTCGATTCGCGCGCCGAACGCCGAAGTGCGAACGATGGATTGGAACTGGGCGGAACGCACCTCGCGCTGGTTGCTCGGATGGAAAGCGATCCTGTTCCTGGTCGGTTTGGGCGCGCTCTACTTCGCGCTGAAAATTCCGGGAACCGGCGTGCCGGAGGCGCTGGCCATCATCTGCTTCGGCCTGTTCTTCGGCGCATCCGCTGTATCCGGCCTCGCCGGAAGCTTCGAGGTCATCCTGTTCCTCGCGGGCATCCTGCTGCTCGTCGTGGAGATCTTCGTGCTACCCGGATTCGGTGTGGCCGGGATCGCGGGGCTGGCGTGCATCCTCGTCGCAATCGGCATGGCGGCGGTGCCGGAAGGCTCCTACGACAACGATGTCTCGCACTACCTCATTCCGGTCGCGCGCGATTTCTTCCTCGGGGTGGCGGGCTCGATCGTGCTCGCGGTCGGCCTCGCACGAGTCCTACCCACGGTCCCGCTGTTCCGTCGGCTTGCGCTGATCGGCGGTCCGACCGAAGGCAGCCAAACCGGTTCCGCGGCGGGCTACACCGCCGGCGATGATTTGGTCGGCACCGTCGGCATCGCGGAGTCGCAACTGCGACCGTCCGGTCGCGCGATCCTGGCCGGGATTCAACGTGACGTCGTCAGCGACGGCGATCTGATCCAGCCGGGCGCGGAAATCAAGGTCATTGCGGTCCGCGGCAACGTCGTCGTCGTTCGCGCGACCGAGGAACCCGGCGCCTGATGGTCGTCCCGATCCTCCTGGTTCTCGCCGCGCTCATGCTCTTGGTGTTGGAGGTCTTCGTGGTCTCCCTGGGCGCCTTGAGCATCGCCGCGGCGGCACTGGGCATCTGCGGCATCCTGCTCGGATTCCAAGAGTCCTCCGTGTTCGGCTGGTCCCTGGTCGCGACGGTCGTCGCCCTCGGGCCCACCGCGGTCTGGGGGGCATTCAAGGTGCTTCCCCACTTCAAGTTCACCCGCGGGTTCTATCTGCGCCGCCCGCAAATCACCGAGAAAGAGCGTCGCGCCGCCGTTGCCGACCACACCGCCCTGGAAGGGGCCGTGGGGCGTTCGCTGAGCGCGCTGCGCCCGTCGGGCAGTGCTCGATTCGGCGAGGATGTCGTCTCCGTCGTCAGCGGAGGCGAGATGATTCCTCGCGGGACCCGGGTCCAGGTGGTCGAAATCTCCGGCAATCGCGTGGTCGTCAGTGCCGCTCCGGATACGGAGAACGCTGGCTGACGTTCCGGCGAAGAATGCAATTCCATCACGCGCGAAATCCCCAAATAAGTTGTTCCTGAATCACATATCAACGAGCCTATGAACATGCCCGCGAACCTCGCTCTCCTGGCCGCCAACGAAACCCTGAACCTGGTGCTGATCGGCGCCGGCGTTCTGGTCCTGTTGGTGCTCTCCATCCTCCTTTTCAAGTACTTCAACCTCTGGTTGCAATGCATTACGACGAATGCGGGCATCGGGTTCATCGACCTGATCGGGATGACCCTGCGCAAGATCAACCCGCGCATCATCGTGCAGAGCAAGATCGCCGCGGTGCAAAGCGGCCTGATCGTCGAGACCACGGACTTGGAGGCGCACTACCTGGCCGGGGGCCGGGTGACGCACGTCGTGCGCGCGCTGATCGCGGCCGACCGCGCGAGCCTGCCGCTCGACTTCCGGGTCGCGACCGGCATCGACCTCGCGGGGCGCGACATCCTCGAAGCCGTGCAGATGTACGTCAAGCCGATGGTGATCGATTGCCCGGATCCGGCGCGCGGAAACGACTACCTCGACGCGGTCGCGATGGACGGTGTCCGCATGATCGTGAAGGCGCGCGTGACCGTGCGCGCGGATCTTGCCAAACTCGTCGGTGGCGCGACGGAGGAGACAATTATTGCGCGTGTCGGCCAGGGCATCGTCAGCGCCATCGGTTCGTCCGACACGTACAAGCACGTGCTCGAGAATCCCGATCGCATTGCACAGGTCGTGCTGACCAACAGCCTCGACGCCCAAACCGCGTTCGAGATCGTGTCCATCGACATCGCGGACGTGTCCATCGCGGGCATTCAGGACGTCGCCAACGTCGGAGCGCTGCTCGAGGCCGAGCGCGCCGAAACCGACATGAAGATGCGTCAGGCAGAGGCCGAGGGCCGCCGCGCGATGGCCGTTGCGCGGGAGCAGGAAATGTCGGCGTCTTTGGAGGAGAACCGCGCGAAGGTCGTCGAAGCGGAAGCGCAGATCCCGCAGGCGATCGCGGAGGCGTTCCGCGCCGGACACCTCGGCATCATGGACTACTACTCGCTCCGCAACGTCCAAGCCGATACCGACATGCGCCGTTCGATCGGCGAAGGCCCTGGCGACGGAAGCCCCGAAAAGTCGTAGGACGAATCCCCGTGCTCCAAGCAGACATCCCGTTCGAGCTCATCCTGGTGCTCGTCGCGGCGCTGATCGGCGTGATCAGCCGCCTCGTCGAATTCACCAAGAAGATACGCGCGCGGGTCAACGCGCAGATGCGCGAGAAGGAGGAGGCCGAGGGCGTCAAGTTCTTCCGCACGGGCCAGGAGGAAACGGACCGGCGCGCAACGCCCAAGGAGATCCGGCAGCAACCGGCGGAATTCGATCTCGATCCGGCGTGGACGGGCGTACCGATGCCGGTCCCGATAGCCGAGAAGATCGAACCACCGCAGCCAGCGCCGAAATCGGCGCCGTCACAGGGGCGACTGAAGCTGGGTGGCCGGGGAAACAAGCCGCGCGTTGCGGGGCAACTCAAGGGGCCGAAACGTCGTTCCCGGCCCGCGGCAAAATCCTCCAAAGCAACCACCGGCACGCTGCTGCGTTCGCTCAAGGACCACCGCGAGGCGCCGAGCCGGATGGCTAGGCGCCGGCAACGGAGGCTCGGCGTGGCACTCCGCGATCACGCCGCCGTCCAGCGCGCGATCGTCCTGCGCGAGATTCTCGGCCCGCCCCGCGCGGCGAGATATGTGCCGCACCTCTCCCGCAGGTAGCACTGCCTCTTGGGGCGCAGTCCGAGAACGCCGCCTAGCCGAACATGACCCAGCGCGTCGCCCAACGCATCGCCTCCAACGGCGTGAGCGGTTGGGCAAACACTCATAGCTCCAACGGCGTAAGCCGCTGGGCAAACGACCACCACGGACTCCCCGTCACCATCTCAATCCGTCCGATCGTGTGGCTCCAACGGCGTAAGCCGTTGGGCAAGAATCTCAGTCGGTGTCCTTGAACCCGAACCAGAACGTATCGGTCCTGCGGATGGCTCGGTCCGTCTCGATGTTCTCGCGCACGAAGCCACCGGCGTCCTTCCAGCCCTGGGTCCAGCCGGGAGTGCTGAAAGACTCGTACAGAAACCCGCGGCCCTCGTAGCGGATCTTCTTGTTCTCCGAGATGCGATCGCCGTCGAAGAACGCTTTCAAGCTCGCCTTGCGCGTTTTCGCGGATTCGCTCCAGCTCTCCCGCAAGAAGTCCCGGCTCTGCCGGTTCACGCTCGTGTAGTCGCTCTTGCAACCGGACAGGAGCGCGGCGAGCGCCGCGACGAGAATCAGATTCCGCATAGTGTTCATCTTAGGCGCCGTTTGAAGACCCCGTGTTCGCCAGCCTACCATCGACGAGTTCCAGGGTTCGGTTCGCCTGCGCCGCGACCGACGAATCGTGGGTGACCACGATCATGGTCTGTCCGTCGGACTGATTCAGTTCCCACAGAAGCGACCGCACGCCTTCCGCGGTGCCCCGGTCCAGATTGCCGGTCGGTTCATCGCACAGGAGCACGGGCGGCTTGTTCATCAGCGCGCGCGCGATCGCCACACGCTGCCGTTCTCCACCGGAGAGTTCCTTGGGGCGGTGTTTCATGCGTTCTTTCAGGCCCATCCGCTCGAGGATCCGCGCCGCGCGCTCCTTGTGCTCCCCCTTTCGACGCCGCCACACGCCCAAATCGTCCAGGATCATCGCGGGCATCAGGACGTTTTCGAGCGCAGTGAACTCCGGTAGCAGGTGATAGAACTGGAAGATGAACCCGAAGAGCCGGCTTCGTGCTGCCGCAGCCTGGTTGCCGCGGCGCGGGAGCGCGTCCCCCTCGAAGTAGACCTCGCCGGATTCCGGCTCGTCCAGCAGCCCGATCTGATGGAGCAACGTCGACTTCCCGCTGCCGCTTTGGCCCATGATCGCGACAATCTCGCCCTTCTTCACGTCGAGGTCCACGCCCCGGAGCACATCGAGGGTCTGCCGCCCCATCCGGTAGGACTTGCGGATATCACGCACGCTCAAGAAGTCGAGCGCGGTCGTGGCCGGCGCGCGCGCCGTCGCGTCGGCGGTCTCACCCGCCGGCAGATCACGGATCGTCTCGTCGGCGTTACTCATATCGAAGCGCCCTCACGGGATCGAGCCGGGCCGCGCGAATCGCGGGGATCACCGCGAAGAACAATGCGCTGAGCGCGGCGCCCAAAGTGAACGACAGCGCGGCCCGATGATCGATGTATGTCGGGATGTAGTCGAAGCTGTAGATGTCGGTCGGAAAGATGTCCCAGCCGAAACGGTCGCGCAGGAATTCGCGGATCGGGTTCACGTTGGACGCAACGTAGAGGCCGGCACCGTAACCCGAGGCGGCGCCGACGAGTCCCACCAGCGCACCGTTGAGCATGAAGATACTCAGGATGCCCGGCGCCGTCGCGCCCATCGCGCGCAGCACGCCGATCTCGCGGGTCTTCTCGACCACCGTCATCGTGAGCGTCGCGAAGATCGTGAAACACGCGACCAACACGATGAAAAACAGGACAAACGAGAGGATCACCTTCTCGTTGTTCACCGCTGCGAGAAGCGGCCCCTGACGTTCCTCCCAGGTTTGACCCTGTACGAACGCCAAGCCCGTCGGGTCCAGCGCTTTGATCGCACGCTCGATCCGCGGAATCATGTCCCGCGCTTGCGTGTAGTCGTCCAGCTTGATGCGCAATTCGGTGACGACGCCGTCCGGGCTGGAAAAGAAGTCATGGACCGTGGACCGAAGGTCGACATAGATGTGCAGCTTGTCGAACTCCGAGTTGCGCGAGTCGTAAAGACGCGAGCACACAACGTCGCGGTCGTTCGGCGCCCACGTCGCTTGGCCTTGGTTGTTCTTGTCGCTTTCGGAAAACGTGATCAAACCGAAGTTGTCGTTCGGTCTCATCGTCCGGCCGTACAGCGAATACCCCACCCGTCGCGCGAGCCACTTCGACATCAGAATGTGCGGCGTGGATTCGGCGAACATCGGCGGGGGATCGAGCCGGAACACGTCCTCGGGTTGATTCGCGGCCTCCTTCACGAAATCGAAGATGCGCGAGACTTCCCGCTCCTGCTCGGGCAAAACACCGATGATGCGGACCGGCAGGAAGTTCTGGCGCGCACCGTCGGTATCACGGGTGGCCGCCTGGATGAGCCCGAACGTGGCGCGCTGGAGGGTCATCGCCTTCACGCCGTCCAACGCGAGCACCGTCTCCCGAATCTCCTCGTAGCCCAACTCCCGCGGATCGATCTCGACGATGACATCCGACAACGTGCCTCGAATCACCGCGCGCAGATCGCGCTGGAAACCGTCCATGATCGCGAGCACAACGATGATCGACGCGACACCGACCGTCACCCCCAGAATCGAGATGAGGTTGATCTTGCGGGCGCGTAGGAGGCGCAGAGCGACCGCCCAACGATAGGGCGACGTCCACGAAGGACCGGGAAGGGATTCCAATTTGGGTCGCTGACTTTGGGGGGCGCTAATTCTGGGAACTATCCGGACCGCAACAGTGCGAACGGGCGATTATCCCAGACCGGGCGCAGTCCACAAGCCGGGACGGGCCGCGATCAACGTACTACCGAGAGCGCGTTGCTCTCTTGGCCGACCGGCCGCAGGGATCGGATGACCGCGAGCACCTGCTCCTGGTCGAGATCCGACCGCGCCGTGATTGTCACGTCCACGTCACCCCTCGGTCCGACGTCCATGCGCAGCCGGTACGTGTTGTGACGGCTGCTGCGCGTGCGGCGCACCATCAACTCGCCGGGCACACGTTGCTCGGAACGATAGAGCGCTTCCCATTCCATCCGGAGCAGCTTCTTCAGGACCATGTGCGCACGCCGCTCGCCGAAACGCTCGACGAGGATCGCCTCCATCTGCGCGGGTGTGCGCACGAGGCTCTGGCGGAGCTCGAACGTGGTGACCCCGTCGGTGTACGAAACGCGCGCCGTACCACCCATCCAGTCGGACAATCGGCATTCGCGAACGACGAATCCGGCGGGCAGGTAATCGGGCAGCACGACGGGGAACCCGGCACCGTTCCGCAGCGCGTCCAGGCCGAGGGTCCGGTCCGAGGAGCGGGACGACGAACGTTTGGAGGTGATTTCGCCAGTGACTTCCTGCGGCCCGATCTCGACTCGCTGGAACGCGACCTTGCGGTAGAGCGCCCCGTCGTGGCCAAACGTCGCTACCTGAAGAGGCAACTCCGTGTCAGCGTCGACCTCGAGATGCACCGTCGGCCGCCCGGCGTGTTTGGGCGTCAGGGTCAGCCGTCGCGTCGCGCGTCCGAGCAGAAAACCGATTCCGTCCCGGGACGCGATGTAGTTACGCGACACGGCCGCCGGATCGAGGCACCAACCCGCGGGATCGCTCGCCCGCGTCGACGGACCGGCCCGCACGTATGGGTGCCGGTTCCAGCGGTAGAGCGTGCGGCCGGACTTTGCGTCGTGCTGGACATCAACCTTGCGCCGTCTCTTCGAATGCCACCGGCTTGACTTGGTCCCGGAGCCCGACTTGGTCCCGGATTCGGATTTCTTCCATCCGTCATGCTTCTGCCGAGATTTCGCGCCGGTCTCCCAACCCGCAACGCCGGCGTAGCCGACGCGCTGGTGCGCGGACGCCGCCCTCTGGACGGCTTCCATGGCTGCCAATTCTTCGCCCTTCAGGCGCCAGAAAACCGCCGCAACGGTGGGCGCGCAAAGGGCGAGCAGCACGACGGCGAAGATGCAGAGGCGTCTCACGGCGTCTCGAGCTCCTCGAGCCCCCGCCCATAGGCCGCGCCCGGGGAGTCCGGAACCGCGGCTCCCACGTCGCTGTAGTCCACGAGCTGCAAGCGATGGTGCTGGGCCGACGGTTGCTCCACCCCCGGCGAAATCGCAATTGCGAGCCCCACCGCCGCGATCAGCAAAGCGGCCATCCGGGCGGCCCACGCCCGGCCACCTGCGTCGCGGGCCCGCTGACGAGCCTCCCGGGCCAGGATGGACTCCAGACTGCTTTGGTGCGCGTTGTGGCGCGGGAGGCGCCCGAGAATCCGGGCGATCAACTCGTCGTGGCCGTCGGGCATGCAGGGTTCCAAGTCTAAAACGATTCGCTGGGATCTGGGGTTCCCTCCTGTCGCCGCGATAAGCCCGCAGCCGCCGGCGCGCGGGCCGCCTGGTTAGGGGGTTTCCAGCCTGCGGCCGGCCTCAGGCCAGCAGTGAACGGCCCGTCATCGCAGGCGGGGCCCGGATTTCGCCGAGTTCCAGGAGCGTCGGCGCGATATCCCTCAACTCGCCATCGGGCCGGAGGGGGCGTTTCGAACCCACCAGCCAGCAGGGCACGAGGTTGGTGGTGTGCGCCGTGTGGGGCCCGCCGGAAACCGGATCGATCAGGCACTCCGCATTGCCGTGATCCGCCGTGACGAGCGCCGACCACCCGCATTCCGAGATCGCGGCGAGCAGCGCGCCAAGGGCCGCGTCCACGGTCTCACACGCCGCGGTTGCGGCCTCGATCACGCCTGTGTGCCCCACCATGTCGGGGTTGGCGAAGTTCAAGACCAGCGCCTGATGGTCGCCGGACCGCACGCCGGCGATCCCGGCCTCGGCCACTTCGGCCGCGCTCATCTCCGGTTTGAGGTCGTAGGTCGCGACCTTCGGCGACGGCACCAGCGACCGGGTCTCGGAATCAAAGGCATCCTCGCGGCCACCGTTGAAGAAGTATGTGACGTGCGCGTACTTCTCCGTCTCGGCCACACGAAGGTTTGAAACGCCGGCGCGGTTCCAAACCTCGCCGAGCACGTCGCGCGGGTCCTCCGCGGGGAAGAGCACCGGCAGATCAAAGTCCGACCGGTACCGCGTCATCATCACAAACGTCAGGTCGAGAGCGGCGCTGCGGTCGAATCCGTCGAAATCCGGCGACGTCATCGCTTCGGTGATCTGACGCGCCCGGTCCGCGCGGAAATTTGCGAACAACACCGCGTCGCCCGGCTCTATGCGCGGTGCGTCGGTCACGATCGGTTTCAAGAACTCGTCGGTCTCGCCGGCCGCGTAACGCGCCTCGATCGCCGCAACCGGATCCGCCGTCGCCTCACCAGCGCCGTCGATCATCGCGCGATACGCGAGTTCGATGCGCTCCCAGCGCCGGTCGCGATCCATTGCGAAGTAGCGGCCACAGACCGTCGCAACCGGACCGGCTTCGGCCAGGCGCCGAACATGCCCGGCTCCCGAGGTCGGCGAAACGTCACGGCCGTCCGTGAACGCGTGGAAGCAAAACTCCTTGCCGGCGCGCGCCGCGGCCTCGCCCAGGGCCAGCATGTGATCCAGGTGGCTATGCACGCCACCATCCGACGCGAGCCCGAGGATGTGGATGCGATTGCCCCCGGCCACGGCGGCCCTCAGCGGCTCAAGATCGAAAAACGACCCGTCCGCAACCGCATCCCCGACCCGCACGAGGTCCATCGAGATGATCCGGCCGGATCCGAGGGTCATGTGGCCGACCTCGGAGTTGCCCATCTGGCCCTCGGGCAGCCCCACGGCGGGACCGGAGGCGCGCAGGGTCGTGGAGGAACACTCCGCCGCCAAACGGTCCACGACGGGTGTCCGGGCCAGCCGAACACAGTTCGCCGGCCCTTCGGGGGCGAGACCCCAGCCGTCGAGGATGATGAGAGCCGTTCCGCTCATGATTCTTGGTGATCGCGGTTCGTGCCTGTGCTGGCAGGAAATCCTAGAACCCCAGGAATTCTGCCCTAATCTATGCGGCTCGACTAGAAGCGGCCGGTAGGCGGTCGTGGAAGCACGTACCAACGAGGCGGAGCCAAGAGCTCCGCGGAGGGACCTCTGCCATGAACCACAACATGGGAATTCTGGGCCAGAAGATCGGCATGACGCGGATCTTCGACGAGGCTGGCGCCTCCGTGCCCGTCACCGCTGTGCGCGCCGGACCCTGCGTCGTCCTGCAGGTGAAGACCAAGGACAGCGACGGCTACGACGCCATCCAGATCGGCTTCGACGACTACAAGCCCAGAAACGTCCCGGACGACATCCGGAAGAAGGCGCAGGGCAAGCTCGGCGAATACGACTTGGATCACTCGCGGATCACCAAGCCGCTGCGCCGCCACTTCTTCAAGGCGGACACGGCGCCCAAGCGTTTCGTCCGCGAAATCCGCCTCAGCGCGGACGAGGTCGCCACATACGAAAAGGGCCAGGAGATCAAGGCGGACATGATCGAAAAGGGTCAGTTCGTCGATGTCGTCGGCACCTCGAAGGGCCGCGGATTCACGGGCGTGATCAAGCGTCACAACTTCCGGATGTTCCAGGCGACGCACGGTACCCACGAGTGGCGCCGGCACGGCGGCTCGATCGGTTGCCGCAAGCCGATGCACGTCCGCAAGGGCACACGCATGGCCGGCCAGCACGGCAACAAGCGCATCACCGTGCAAAACCTCAAGATCGCGGACGTCAAGGCCGAGCAGGACTTGATCCTGATTCGCGGCGGCATTCCGGGTCCCAACGGGTCCTACGTCGTCATCCGCACCGCGCTGAAGCGATAATGTCTGCCCAACGGCTGCAGTGATGTCTGCCCAACGGCTGACGCCGTTGGAGCGACTCGTTCGCAGCGTTTGAGATGTAATACCCGGGTCTCCGGACTTGTCGCGCCGCAGCCAAAACAGCGGGCGCCGTTGGAACCACTCGATTCAAAACGGGCCGCCGATTCCCATTGGCGGCCCGCTTCGTAGAGTCGTCGCCAAAAGCCACGTTAGAATCTCACCGTGAAGGCCTGGATCTACTCCGCACTCGGTGTCGGCGCCGTCGTCGCCATCATCCTCGCGACCACCGGCGGCAGCAGCGGCGGCGACCGCAAACGGAGCGGCCGCGCCCCGGCCAAGCCGTTGACGGAGAAGGAGGTCCGCACGTACATCAGTTTCGTTCGCGGCCGCGACCTCATCATGCAACCAAGCATGCAGGGCGGCCGGGTGCGCGCCAAAACCAAGGCGGAGATCGTGCCGGCGATGCGCCGGTTGCACGCCCGCCTGGAACTCACCGAGTCGCAATCGAAGTCCATGGTGCGGCGCGTCGGCCACGCCGTCCGCGCGGTTCGTTGGGAGCGCACGGACAGCACCAGCAAACAGAACCTGCGGAACCAGCGCGACGTGTGGACGAGCAAGACACCCCACGACGAGCAGGAAAAGCGCAAGATCGCAGAGGAACTCGCGCGAATCGACGTCGCGCTGAAGGGCCCGCAAGCGTCCGTAGCAGACAAGAAGCTGGTCCTGAAATTCTGGAACGACCTCGACAGGGTCGCCACCCGAAACTTCGGCGAATAGCTCCTCCGCGCCCCTACTGCTCAGCGAGCACCTTCTCGAAGTGGAGTTGTATCTTCGGGATGTAGCTCTGGAGATTCATCGCGGCGGCCACGTGTTTGGCGCCCGGAATCACATCGATGCGCGCGCCGCCATATAGCTTGGCGAGTTCCTGCGCCGTTTCCAAGGGCACGATTTCATCCGCTCCCGCCGCGACGAGATAGATGGCGTCCTTGCGCTCCTTGCGCGCCCACGTTCTCGGTGACACCCAGCGCATGCGTTTGTTCGCCTTGTCGCGGTCATATCCCATGGACTCCAACTTCGTTGCGAGCGACTTGAGCAACCAGTTCTTGCTCAAGAGCACGTCGCCGATCTCGGCACCCGCGAGCAGGATCACGGCGCCTGCAAAACGATCATCGACTCCAAACAGCGAGGCGGCCGCGAAACCACCGAGGCTGGTGCCCATGATGCCGACACGTTTTGCGTCGACATCACGCTCCTTCACGAGCCACTCCATGCCGCGACCGACGTCCTGCGCGATCTGAACGAAGCTCGCGATGTTCTGATCCATGTCGGCCGAAAGGGTGCGACGTCCCGACGCCTCCCCGACCGGCGTGCGGGCCTCCTGGAACGGAATCTGGACGTAGAGGACCTTGAGACCGCTCTGGGCCAGCACGCGGGCCATCTGCGGCGTAGCCGGGTCATACATCCAACCGCCGAGCACGATGACCGCGGCGCTGCCCGCATCGTCTTTCGCGAACAGTGCGGCATGCACGGTGTTGTTTCTGGCGAACTCCGTTTTCACCGGCGACGGATACGTGAGCTTCCACTCCGTGATTCCGTCCCCGCCCTTCACGCCGTCTTGCACCTTCGCCTCGAACTCTCCGCCCTGGTACACGAGCTTCTTCTTGAACTCGGCCCGCTGATCGGCCGCCGACTTGGCCGGCGCCGCGGGTGCGGGGGTTTCCTCCGCCAGGAGCGGCGCGAGCAACAGCAAAACGATCCAGAGCGTGCGCATTCGGGGATTCCTCGGGTCAGTGCTCTTCACAGTGTTGTGTCTTCTCATGGCCCAACGCCACCAGCCGTTGGCAGATATCTTACGTGGCTCCAACCGCACCGGCCGTTTGCGACAATTTACGTCGCCCAACGGCGCACCACCTGTAGTTCCCCCCACATCTCAGACCGTTCGAACGTGTCGCTCCAACGGCGCACCACCTGTAGTTCCCGCCACATCTCAGACGGTCCGAACGTGTGGCTCCAACGGCGTCAGCCGTTGGGCAGACATATCAGCGGGGAGTGCTTACGACGATCGGCTCTCCTACCGGGACGCCATGGCGCCCGCGGCCGGAGTGATCTTGGAACTGCTTGCCAGCGTAGCTGTCGAAGTGAAGGAGGAGCTGTGTGCTCGGGTCGGGCTTGAAATCGAACGCGGGCTCGAAGTCGCGGTCATAGCGCACCACGTCCGACAACCGAACCTCGTCGATTTCGATCGACGCAAAAAAGGCGGGGTTCACGCCGTTTTCCGGTTCGGCGCCGACATACAGCGGCAACTTCGTACGGCGCAACACGGTGCTGGCGGCCTTTTTCCTCGACACCAGCTTACCGTCCACGAACAGGCTCGCGGTGCGTCCGTCGTGGCACAACGCAAGATGCACCCAATGAGCCGGCTGCGGCATGTTCCTCGCGCCTGGATGGACGTATTTCCCGCGGTCGGCGAGGACGATCATGCCGTGCAGGTAGCGGCGCCCCTTCGAACTCCAGTACAGCCCGAACCCGCTGCGGTCCACGTTGGAGACCAACGGAATCACGCCCTCGCGGCCGGCACCGCCGCGCACCCAACACTCCAGCGTGAACTCGTCGAAGGCCTCCGGCAGATGGACGCCCACCGCGCTACGCCCGTCCAGCTTGAGCACGCCATTTTTCTTCACGACGACTGGGATCTTCGCCTGCACCTCGTTCCCGGCCCGATCCGTGGCGGTCACGGTGAACGTGCGTGTGCCCGCGCGCAACTCCAACTCCACCGGAACCTCACGGCCTGCGGGACGATGGACCTTGCCCGCGACCTTCAGCGTCGCGAGTTTTTCCGACCCAACAAAAACCAGCGTCTGAAGTCCCGCGCCGCGGGTGTGGCGGCCACGCAGCGTCACGCCGGGCGGGGTTCGGTCCACCACGAACTCGCGCTCCCACCGCGCCACGTTGCCGAACGCGTCGGTCGCCTGCACCGTCAATCGATGGCGCCCCTCGTGCAGGTTCAACACGACCGAGCCCGGCTGCACCTTGCGCCCTTGGCACAAAAGCGCCCCTTCGCCGTCGATGCGCAACGTCACACCAGCCCCGCGCGTCGGGCTCTTGGTTTCGAATTCGACCGTGAGTCGCGGCGCCTCGGCCTGCCCTCGGAGCACCAGCGACAGCGATGTTTCGTTGCCAGCCTCGTCCCGCACACGCAAACCCGCCGCCCTTTTTCCAACACCAACCGGAATTCGCCAGATCCGCCCCTCGATCGTTCCGACCGTGGGCTGAAACGTCATCTCCGTGTCGTCGCTCGCCGCGATCGGAAGACTCAGGACACCACGCCGAATCGCTGCGGCGCCGAAGAGGATCTCGCCGCCTTCCCCGCGCCGACGCCACTTGACGCGCACTTCCGGAGGACGGTCGTCCACAACCACGCGGACGGGGACCCGCAACGGCGTGCCGGTTCGGCTCCATGCGGAGAGGAATATCTCGCCGTCGGTTTCCACCGGCACTTCGACTTCGAACGACCGGTCCGCCGCGATCGGAACAGGTTGGCCCAGATATTCGAGCCGGACGCCCACACCCACGCGGCCGCGCAGGACGGCCTGTTTCCCGCGGGTGACAAGACGCGGGGTTTCCAAGAGAACAAGCGGCGGTTTTGTATCGACGACGATGCGACGCGCGAGCTTGGCGCGATTTCCCGCACGATCGACCACTTCCACCTCAAGGATTCGCTCCCCGTCGGGCACCCGAATCGAACTGCGCGCGACCCCGTTCCGCAGCGGGAGGGAGCGTTCACCGACACGCACGCTCTCGGGAGGATTCGCGTCCGTCACCGACAATTCGACGTCGATATCCGCCGTCGATATCAGCGCATCCGCGGCCGGGCGGCGCCAGTCGATCGCCGGCGGGGTCGTGTCGACGATCAGGTTTACGCGGAACCGGCGTTCGTTGCGCGCCGTGTCGACGAGGTGGATCTCCACCTCACGCAGGCCCTCCTGGTCCGGCAGGCGCGCCGTCGCAACACCCTCGTGCACCTCGGCGGTCACACCACCGATCTTGATCGAGTGCAGCGGCACCTCGCCGACGCGCACGCGCACAACCGGTTCCCGAACGATGAGCGGCTCCACGACTCGGATGGCCGCCAACATCGTTTGGGCTCTCTGCAGGAGCGCGCGATGGACCGGTTCATGAGACGGATCGAGATCGGCGGCCTCGCGGGCCAGCGCCTGCGCCTCCCAAAGCGCTCCGGCCCGGTCCTTCTTCTCGGACTCGGCCAGGAGCAGCTGGCCCAGCAACTCCGCGAGGTCAGCGTCGTCGGGATCGCTGGCGTAACGCCCGCGCAACATCGCGATCGCGTCCGCGCGTTTACCGTCGGCCAGCAGAAACTGCACGCTCGCACCGCCGTTGCCGTCGCTGCGCGACGAAAACACGAACAGCAGGAGCGTCGCCGCCAGAAAACACGCGGCCAACGCGAGCAAGCTGTTCGGCGATCGCTCACGCGGTGTGACCTTTTCGACCCGCAACCTCTCGATCACCTCGGACGCGTTCGACGGACGTTTTTGCGGGTCGATCTGGATCAACTGCGTGATCAATTGCGCCATCGCCTCGGGCACTTCTTCCGGAAGGTCGCGGGGCGTGGCGCCGCGACGCTTGACACCAAAGGGCGGCATGCCGGTGAGCATCTGGTAGCCGAGACACCCCAACGAGAAGAGATCGCCCCCCGGCGTGCGTTCGGTCGTTTCCAACAGTTCCGGGGCACGCCAAGGCGACGGCCTGGCGCCACGCGCCACATCCGAGACCGCCCGCGCGACCGCGAAGTCGGAGACGATCAACAATTCGTCGGCCAGCAACACGTTGGTGGGCCGAAGATCGCCGTGCGCGTGTCCGCGCGCGTGCGCGTACTGAAGAACCGTGGCAATCTCCGTCATGCGACGGCGGACGATCTCCGCCGGCAGACACATCGCCGGGGCGCGTTCGATGCGATCCAGGAGCGTCGTGCTCTCGATGTGTCGCGTGCGCAGGAACAGATATCCCTCGTGTTCGCCGACCTCGTCGACACGCAGGATCTGCGGGTGATCCAGCGTGGCGGCCGCGCGTGCCGCCTGCTCGACCTGCCGGCGCTCAGCTTTGTCCTGGAAAAACTCCGGGTGGATCACGCTGATGCGCACATGGGTGCGCAGGTTGGAGTCCATCGCCTCGTACGTGCGGCCGAGCCCCCCGGGCTGCGGATGACCGAGAATGTGATACCGCTCGGCGAAGTCGCTCCCGGGCCGGAGCGTTTCGACTTCGGACGCGTCCGTTTCCGGTGCGTCGTCCTCGGTCAGTTCACCCCGGTGCTTGCGCAGCGCGAGATCGTAGGGCGCCCGCCGATGCGGATCACAAAGCGTGATCTGCGCGTGCAACACTTCCCGGTGGAGTTTGCGCAGCGTCGATCGGAACTCGCCGTCGGGACCGTCGCAGGCGTGCAACAGGTCGAGCCGCTCGATCGCGGCCCGCACAAGCGCCCCACGATCGCCCTCGTATCGAGAAACGCCCAGGAACAAGTAGAGATCCGGCCGCTCCACACGGTCTTCCGGGAGGTGAAAATACTCACGGAGAATGTGGTTTCGTTCCTGGCGTCCCATGGTTTCACGGAGTCTTGCGGGCGCTCAAGGATACTCCGGGTCCCCGTTCCGCTAGAAGGAGAGATCCGAGCCCCCGAATCCCGCGTCTGGAATCCGTGGCGAAAAACCGGACGTCTATACGCCTCGAACGCGCCGCTCCAACGGCGTCAGCCGTTGGGCAAGCGATCAACCCGCGGCCCACGCAACATCTCAGACCGTTCGAACGCATGGCTCCAACGGCGTCAGCCGTTGGGCAAACATCACTGCGGCGTGAGCCGTTGGGCAGAAGACTCAGGGGCCCGGCGAAAGTTCGTGGCGGTCGGCGGGATCGAGACGCGGCCGCGTGATCGAAAGGACTGCGGTCGGCGTGGAACCGACGTTGGTGTACCCGTGGGGTGTGCCCGCCGGAATCCGAAGGTGCGATCCGGCATGCAACACGTAACGGTTCTTTCCAAAACGCAGGACCCCCTCGCCTTCGAGGATGTAGACGAGTTCCTCATGCGTCTTGTGATAGTGAGGCAGCACGCCGGATCGAACCTGCAACAGATAGACCGTTTCTTCGGCCGCGTCGTGAACCAGGTGGCGGCTCATCGGTACGTCCTTGGGGAGCGGATTCTCCGCAAGAATGCGTCGCGCCTCCGGCAGGTGGAGGCGCATCCGGCGGCGGCCACGATGAACCCGCACGCCACGAGCCGGTACGCAGGAACTCCCCGTGAACCGATCATCGCCGGAACGACGCGGGGACGTCGACCTGCAGCGTCCGGACCAGGAACGCCCAGCGGTCGGCCACGGCGGCGATGCGTTTGTTCATGGGGACGCCCGCACCGTGCCCGGCTTTCGTTTCGATACGGATCAGCACCGGGTTGTTGCCGGTTTGGTGCGCCTGCATCGTCGCGGTGAACTTGAAGCTGTGGGACGGGACGACACGGTCGTCGTGATCCGCGGTTGTCACCATCGTTGCCGGATACTCAACGCCGGGCTTCAGGTTGTGCAGCGGCGAGTACGCGTGGAGCCAGCGAAACGCGTCGGCGTCTTCGGACGAGCCGTATTCGGCCACCCACGCCCACCCGATCGTGTGTTTGTGGTAGCGCAACATGTCCATGACTCCGACCGCGGGCAGCGCGGCGCCGTAGAGTTCGGGCCGCTGCGTGAGGCAGGCGCCGACCAGCAGGCCACCGTTGCTGCCTCCGCCGATCGCGAGTTTCTCGCTGGAGGTGTAACCCTCGGCGATGAGCCACTCCGCCGCGGCGATGAAATCGTCGAAGACGTTTTGTTTCTTCTCGCGCACGCCGGCCTTGTGCCACGCCTCTCCGTACTCACCGCCGCCGCGGAGGTTGGGCATCGCATAGATGCCGCCCATCTCCATCCAAACGAGGTTGCTGACGCTGAAGTACGGGGTCTCGGTCGCGTTGAAGCCGCCATATCCGTACAGATACGTTGGGTTGCGACCATCTTTCTTCAGCCCCTTCTTGTAGGTCAGGAACATCGGGATGCGTGTTCCATCCTTGCTCTCGTAAAAGACCTGCTCGACCTGGAAGTCGGACGGATCGAAGTCCGTCTTCGGCTGCTTCACCAGTGTGGATTTGCCGGTGGCGAATTCGAACCGGACGACGGTGGGCGGAAACGTGAAGCTTGTGAACCGGAAAAACGTCTCCCCATCCTTGCGCCGGCCCGTGAACCCACCCGCGCTGCCGACCGCGGGCAGCGTGATGTTGCCGGCGGCGGCGCCGTTCAGGTCGAACAGCCGCACCTCGGTCTTCGCGTCCTTCAGATAACTCAGCAGGAAATGCTGGCCGACGGACCGCGCGGACTGAAGCGCCTCCGTGGACTCGGGAACAAGCTCTTTCCAGTGCGCCTGCTGCGGACGGGCCCGGTCGATCGCCACCACGCGGCCCATCGGCGCGTTCTTGTTGGTCTTGAACCAGAACGTGTCGCCGTCCGTGTCGAGCAACTCGTACTCCGCGTCGAAGTCCGGCAACAGCTCGTGCATCTGCCGGTCGCCAGCCGCGAGATCCATGTAGTAAATGGACACTTCGTTTTGGCTGCCTTGCCAAATGGTAACTACGAGATAGCGCCCGTCTTCCGTCACCTCGGGGTAGAACCCCCACTCCGGATGATCCGGGCGCTCGTAGATCAGTTCGTCCTCGGACTGATCGGTCCCGCGTTTGTGGAAGTAGAGTCTGTAGTCGACGTTACGTTCGCTGGTCTCCTTCCCCGGCGTCGGTTCGGGATAGCGTCCGTAGTAGAACCCGCTGCCGTCCGCTAGCCACGCCGCCGGCGAGAACTTGCTCCACCGGATGTGGTCCGGCAAATCCTCTCCGGTGTTGACGTCCCGCACCTTCCACTCCAGCCAGTCCGATCCGCTGCGTTGGATGCTGTAGGCGAGATAACGGCCGTCCCGTGTCACCGTGTAACGGCTCGTCGCCACGGTGCCGTCGGTGCTCAGCTGATTCGGGTCCAGCAGGACGCGCGGCGATCCCGTCATGCTGTCCGCCGTGTAGAACACCGGTTGGTTCTGCAGCCCGTCGTTCCGGGTGAAGAAGTAACGCCCGGCGCGCGAGAACGGAACGCCATAGCGCTCGAAATTCTGCAGCGATTCGATGCGTTCGCGGATGGCGTTCCGCTCGGGGATTGTCTTCAGATAGCCGAACGTGACTTCGTTTTGCCGGCGCACCCAACGGCGGGTCTCGGCCGAGTCGAGATCCTCGAGCCAACGATACGGATCCGCGACCTTGGTCCCGTGATAGACATCGACGTGGTCGCTCTTCCTCGTGGCGGAGTAACGGATCTTGGATTGGCACGCGACGAGCACGAGGCTCGCGGCCAAAACAAGAGCGAAACGGTGGCGCGGCATTGGGATCTCCGTAACCGCCCGGGCGAACGCGCTGCGGGCGGGATCAACGCGACAGGATACCCGGCGCAGCACCCTTCAGCGGCCCCGCGGGATCTCGTTTCGCGACAGCCGGACCGGATCGACCCGGGATGGACAGCGCCTACTCGGCCGCCTTCGCTTTGGCCTCGTCCTGGGCCTGCTCGAGGGTTTTCTTGGGCGCGCGTTTCGGCGCGCGGCGCCAGCCGATTCGCTTCACCTCGAACTTCAGGCCCGAGAAGGCGTGAATCATGGCGCCGAGACTCGTCGAACCGGCCCCCATCCGGATGTGCGTCGCGTTGATTTCGAGTTCGCCCCAGGAGGGATCGACCGGGACCCACTTGCCATCGAGAACGACCTCCGCCCACGCGTGGCCGCCAAGCGACTTGTGCCGGTCGCCGATGTAAATGAGGCCGACCGCCGGGCGCGCCGCCAACCCCGCAGCGCGCGCGCACGCAACGAACAACGCGGAGTGCTCGGAGCAGTCTCCGCGCATGTCGTCGCACAGTTCGATCACGCTCACCCACTGCGGGCGCAGCACCTTGGCCATGGAATCGTAGATGCCGAGCGTCAAACGCCGTGTCTTCTCCCGCGGCGTTGCGGCATCCCCCACGAGCTTGTTCGCGAGCGCGATCACCTTCGGATGATCCGACGGGCACATGCCGTCGGGTTGCGTGCAGTTCGCGATTTCTTCCGCCGTCGCGACCACTTCTCCTGCGTCGGGCGCCATGCGGAGCAGCGTCGCGCCGTCTTTTTGGACGACGGACTGGCGGGGACCGCTGGGAAGTTCGTTCACTCGAGGCCCCGTGGCCCACAGTTCCAATTCAACAACGTCTTGGGGGTTGCCGAGCGGCTTGTCAACTGACACCGCGGAGTTGAAAAACAGGTCGCCGCCCTTTTCGAGCTTCTTTGCCAGCGCCTCCGGCTCCTGGCGCATCTCGATCATGCCGCCGAACTTCATCGAGATCATCTGGCCTTCGCCGGTGAGAACCAGGTCGCCCTGCTCCCCCTGCGTCGAACTGACCACCCTGACGGTGTACGACTCCGCCTTCACGCCATGCACCGTCCGAGTCGATCTCGACTTGAGCGTGAACGTCGTCTTCATCGGTTTGAGGAAAAGCGAGTCAAACCCCCCGACCGTGATGACATCGCCGGACTTCCTCGAGGGCGTCAGCCAGAGCACCATCGCCAGCTGCTCTTCGAGGGTGTAGTGCACGCCCTCGACATCCTGTCTCACGTCTTCCGAGCCGACCTTCGTTGTCGCGGTTACGGTTGTTCCATTGGCCACGAACGTCCGATCCTGGCCCGGCTGCATCACCATCCGCCCGCCGAGGTACGCAAACGGCGCGGTCAACGCGAACTCCTGGCGGTCGACGATTTTCATCTCGACGTCCGTCCCCATCGAGCGCAGCTTGAACTCAAACTCCATCCCGACCACGAGCCGGTCCGCTTCGCGCTTATACGTTTCCTTCGCAAAGCCCGACTTCTTGCCGTGCACGTAAACCCCGAACCAGGTGGTTCGGTCCTTCGGCAGATCGGACGCCGAGAGCTTCGGTTTTGCGGGCTCTTGAGCGAGCGCCGGCGCGGTGAGAACAAGAAACAAGACAGATAGGATTCGCAGCATGGGGTTCCTCAAAGCGTGTGGGACTCCCGTACTCTAACGGGTTGCAGCGAGCGTTCGAGACACGCGCCGGAAATGGCCGTGCCCAAAAGAGTCGGGGCGCGCCGAGAACCGGCCGCGGAGGATCTAGGACAGCGCCTAGAGCTCGTCCATCTGGCGGCAGAGTTCGAACAGCAGCGCGTTGGCGGGCTGCCGGATCGAGTCGCGGCACTCGTCCTTGTTTTCGGTCAGCCAGAAGATGCCCTGGTCCTGACGGACGACCATCAACAGCGCGGGGAACGCCTCGAGTTCCTGGAACGACGCGCTCAGCACCTCGCCGCGACGGACTTCGATCTCCGCATGGCCGGCGGGGACAGCGACGTTGAGGGTGCCGCTCCGGTTGGTCTGCATCAGCAACTGAAGCACTTCCAGAACGCTGAACGCGCCCAGCTGTCCGGCAAAGTCACTCGCGGCCCGGCCCTTGTTGCGCACGACCTGGAGGATCTGCTGGTTGACGTCGGTCCCCATGCTGAGCTGTTCGATTCCGATCGTTCCGGTGTCGATCAGGACCGGTTCCTCGGCGTCCGTGTCGGCGTGGTTCAACAGGTAGACGGACGCGCCGATGCGAATGCGCGAGGCATCCTCGAGCGGCGTTCGCTCCGTGATCTGGCTCCCGTTCACGAACGTGCCGTTTCGGCTTCCGAGGTCCTCGATGAACACGGCGTTGTGCACGTTGCCGACGGTCAGCCGCGCATGCTGTCGCGAGCTGGCGAGATCCTGCACGACGAAATCGGACGTCGGATCGCGGCCCAGCGTGTAGCACTGGTTGCGCGCGAGTTCGATGCGACCCCCGTGGACCGTCAATAGCGCAGACATTCAGTTCCTCGACGTTTCATGGGAATCCTTGCTTTTCATCGACAACTGCGCGCCAGGCCTTTAACCGCCGCGCACCTCGGGCCGCCCGAAGATGGCGCACGGGGCGCAAAAGCCACTGTCCCACTCTTGGACAGACGTCCGAGGCCGGCGCGCAACCTACTCGTGGGCCAACGCCCGGACGGGCGGGATCCGCGCCGCGCGCAGTGCAGGCACGATCGCGAAGACGACGGCGGCCAGCACGGCGCCCGCGACATAGGGGAGGAGGCTGCGGTGGTTCACATACGTCGGAATCTCGGGAAAGAGGTAGATCGACTCCGGGAACACGTCCCACCCACGATCGGCGAGCGCGACTCTGAGATCGTTGATGTGCGCAACGGCCAAGAGGCCGAACGCGTATCCGACGCACACACCCGCAGCGGATATCAGCGCCGCGTTCCACAAGAAGATGCCGAGGATGCCGGAGGGCGTCGCGCCCAGCGCCTTCAACACGCCGATATCCCGGCGTTTCTCGGCGGCGGTCAGCGTCAGCGTGGCGAAGATGCTGAAACAGCCGACGAGCACGATGAAGAACATCACGATTCCGAGCGCGCCCTCCTGGTCCCGGATCATGCGCAAGAAGAACTCCTGGCGCTCCTCCCAGGTATCCACGCCCACCGGGCTCCACGCCGGGTGTTCCCGGTAGAGCTCAATCATCTCGGTGAGCACGGCCCTTGGATCGGCGGTCTCTTCGAACCGGATTCGAATCTCGCGCACGAGGCCGGCGCCGTCCTTGAAAAACCGGTCTTCGTTCGACTCGCGATCGACGTACGCGTGCAACCGGTCGTACTCGAAGTTCTCGGATCGGTATAACCCGGCCACAACCGCCTCGTGTTCGACCGATGTCCAACCCGGCCCGGCTCCGTTCCCGTCCGCGGGCCCGGCTTCTTCGAAGGTACGCAATCGAATCCGCGAGCCGGCCGCCGCGCCAAGCTCCTTCGCCGAATGCCCCGAGAGGAGAATGCGCGGTAGTGCCTTGGCCTCAGCCCGCGCCTCGGCGTTGCCCTCCGCACGCAACGTGACCGTCGCGTCCTCCATGTAGCTCTCGAGCTTCGAGACGTGCCGCTCGGACGCGAGGTCCACACCGATCAAGCGCAACGGCAAGAAATGACGCGGCCCCGCGCCCTGCGGATGCAGAAGCGCCACCGTCTGCAGTTGGTAGGAAGCCGCCGCCACACCGGGCATCGACGCAGCAAGTGTCGACGGGTCACCGGCGTCGGCGCTCAACCGCTCGACTTCCATCACCGCGTCCGAGAGAGTTCCGCGGATCACGTCGCGCAACTTCCGCTGATACCCCTCCATGACGCTGATCAGCAGCACCAGGAACAAGACGCCGAGCGCGATGCCCGCGACCGAGATCCAATTGATGCGCCGCGTGCGCAGCAGGCGCGCCGCAACCACGAAGCGGTACGGCGATGTACGGCTCGGCGACGGGAAGTGCATCGCCCCATCCCATGCGGCCCGGGTCACCCCGGCGTCACGTTGCAGCGCGATTTGCCGCTCGCGTCGACGGGCGCGCGTGCCCTACTCCCGGACTGCGCGGTCGATACGCGGCAGTACCAGGACCGGACTGATGCCGCGGCGCGCCAGATACTCCGCCACGCTTCCGAGCATCAGGTGGTCAAACCCGCTGCGACCGTGTGTGTGCGCGACGATCAGGTCGACCTCGAGTGCTTTCTCCATCTCGATCAGCACGACGCCCGGCTTCCCGGCGGCCACGTGTACGCTCAGCGCCGGACCGTGCGTACGGACTTTGACGCCGGAGAGACGCTCCTCGGCCGCCCTGGTCAACAGCGGCGCATCGGGCATGTGTTCGGCGGCATGCGCACCCAGGTGCAGATACGCCGACTCGACGACGTGCGCCAGAAGGAGCGTGTCCTTGGGGGTCAGGAGCGAGGCGACCTGGGTCACAATCGGCTCCGGCTCGTTGAACAGGTCCAGCGCCAGCATCACGCGCAGCGGCCGGTCGCGTCCGAGCTCGCGCTCGCCACGCGTGAGGATCACCGGCACCCCCGCCGTCCGGATCGTGTGCTCCGCGACGCTGCCCAGCAGCACATGCTTGATCCCGGTGCGGCCGTGTGTGGCCATGCACACCAGATCCGGTTTCACCTTCGCAATGAGCTCGGCGATCCCGACGCGCGCGGAGTCGCTGTCCGCCATCTCGACGGACTCGAGACGCAGCGGGTCGATCCCGTGGTGCGCCAGGGTCCGCAAGGTCTTTTCCGAGTCCGCGCGATGCCACGCCGCGACGCGGTACTCGTTGGTCGTGTTGCCGGCCTCGATCCGGCTCAACAACGCACCAGCCGTGTGCACGTTTGCGACGGTGACGCGCGAATGAAAACGATGCGCGAGCGAGTCCGCCAGCCTCAGTCCTGCGTGCGAGCTCTCTGAGAGATCACTCAGAACAAGAATGCGTTCGAACTTCATGAGGGCACCTCGGAACAGTAGACGGTCAACCACCGTGCCTCACGTTGCGTGCCACGTTGCATCCCGATCGTAGCGTGTCCTTTTGCCACAAGCTCGGGGTTTCCGCGCACGTTCGCCAAGCAAAAACAGCACCGCGAAAGAACCGATCCCGACCATTTCCAACCATGCCCCACATGATCCAGATGCACGAACACTGCAGCGCGTGCCACGACGGCCGCGCCGCCCGCGAAGAGATCCGCTGCAGCCACCCCGAACGCGACCGATGCAGGCAGTGCCACATGGTGCAGAACACGAAGTAGCTCTACAATCCGGCCATGCGGAAAGCGTGGAGCGGGATCATGTTGTTGCTGTGCGCGGGCGCGACAACCGCGGGCGACAGCGCCGAGACGAAGCGGTTCAACGAGGAACTCGCGCGCGCCAGGGACTTGGACACGCAGGACAAAGAGCTTTCGTCGCTCTCGGTCGGCGGCCTGTTCACGCTCTGGGACATCCAGCTTCTCTATTCCGCATCCCGAGGTCACGCCATGATGCTGCGCGATCCGAACGACGGCACACCCCTCTGCTGGATGACCGACGACCGCTTCTTCGCGTACGATCCGGAGACCGCACAGATCATCCGGGTTCGAACCGCAGACATTCGAGTCCGCATGTACATCGTGAACGAAACGGTGAAATTCGGGTTCTATGCAAGCGGTCCACTGCACGCACACCCGGGATCGCGCTTCGAGTTGCAAACTCGAGGTTTGTTCTCGATGGTGCCCCGCAACCGGGCTGTGCAAACCGCGGCGGACGGAACCTCAAGGTTGACCGGTTTGACGAAGTTCGGCGGCAGCCTGACACTCCTGGTGCAAGGCGGAAAGCGCCACGTGTTCCCCTGCCGAACCCTAAGGATGACGGGCAGGCGGGGCGAACGACTGGCTCTTCTCCACCTTGCCGCCAATCGTCCAATCGACAGCAGCCGATTCGATCGGATCTCTCCGACAAAGCTCCTCAACTCGCCTCTCTCGTCGCGCATTCGAGACCGCAAGATGGACCTTGATGATCCGGAGGCGTTCATAGGCCCGCTCAGACGAGGGGCCTTCATCAGAACGGGGTTGAGCGATCCTTCCAAGCGGAAGCTGCTTCAGAAGCCCGACGACCCCGCCATCGACTGGGAGAAACTCGCCAAGACGGACTCCGTGATCTCGGCGCAGTTGCGCGCGCTCTACCCACCCGTACGGACGTCAGGACCCGACGGCGTGAAGGAGCTGCTCGCGAAGCTGGAACTCGTCGACACGAGCCAGGGCTCCATCTCGACGCTCGCACTCCGCGGACGGCTTGCAGACAACGACGTCGAAGTCTATGAACGCAACGGGCGGGAACGCACGGTGTGCATACGCGATCCCCACGATGGAACCCCCGTTTGGATGATGGGAACGACACAGACCTATTACTACGACGTGTTTCGGAATGCGCTGGTCCGATTCAAACTCCCGGCGCCCACGATTCGATGCCAGCTCAAACGACGCGGTCTTGTGTCCACGCTCTTTTGGGCCCACGACGATCGGCGCGGCATTCACATCGACCCTCGTACGTTTGTCGGCCATCTCCGCGGAAGCGTTCATCGGATTCCGTACCCGGACCGAATCGTCGTCAGCCGCGGCAACCGTCTCAGCTACCACATCGAATTCCATCTCGAGCGGCGAGGACGCCATCCGTTCCGAAGCATCGTGCTCCATGCTCCTGGTCAGGAGGCGCAGAGTTTCGATCTCGTGGTGAATGCGGTCCTGCCCGACACGTGGAGCCCCGACTTGTTCGATGCGCAGCTGAGAGACAGTTCGATCCGTATCATCCAGGAGGCGCAGCCGGACCTCGGCGAAGAGTCTTCATTCTGGACAGACATCAAGAGGGTGAATTCGATTTGCTCGGTGCGCATGGCGATCTACGACGAGAGCCGTCGCGCGCAACTGGAGCAGTACTTTCAGCGGAAGATCGAATGGGGCGAACTCGAGGCACAGGATCTCGAATTCTCAAAACGCCTTCGCGAGCTCGTTCCACGGCTACCGATGCCGGCCCGTGGTGTCCCAACGTCGCGTTAGTCTCGCGGCGTGCGGGAGGTCTTGATCGTCGCCACCGGCGGAGCGTTTGGCGCGGCCGCGCGCTATCTCGTCAGCGGCTGGACATACGGCTGGCTCGGTGAGCGTTTCCCGTGGGGCACGCTGGCGGTCAATCTGCTGGGCTGTTTCGGCCTCGGGGTCATCATGCGCGGCCTGGAGACCAACGCGGTGTCCGCCGACGCGCGACTCTTGGTCGGCATCGGCTTTCTCGGCGCCTTCACGACGTTCTCCACGTTCGGTTACGAAACCCTGCGGGCGGACATGGGCGTCGCGATTCTCAACGTCATGGTGAGTGTGGTGTGCGGCCTCGGCGCGGTGTACGTCGGTCTCGTCACCGCCCGCGCGATCTGGGGAAGAGGGGCCTAGTCATGCGTGTACTCGACGGCGAACAGGTCCTGATGCGCATCTTCATCGGCGAGGCGGACCGCCACGAGGGCAAACCGCTTCACCGTGCGATCGTCGAGAAACTGAGAACCGAAGGCATCGCCGGCGCGACGGTGCTGCGCGCGCTGCTCGGCTACGGCGCCAAGAGCCACATGCACACCGCCAGCCTGCTCCGTTTGAGCCAGGACTTGCCGCTGGTCATCGAGGTTGTGGATTCGCAAGAGCACATCGACGCGGTGTTACCCGCGTTGGACGCGATGCTGGAGGGGGGCCTGGTGACGCTCGAGAAGGTCCGGGTGCTGCGCTACGCGCCTCGGTAGATCCGAGAGCGTGACGCCGCCGGATTGGACTGTTCGCGCCGCGGGAACTTGGACCCGTTGGTTGCGCAAGGTGCCAGGTGGCGCGTCGTGCGCAGTTTCGGTTCTCCTGCGTGCGTGCTACGCGATGTTGGGAACTCGGTCACACCGGAAAACGATTCGCTGGATCGTTTTCCGGCT
>JAZFYD010000002.1:0-10949 GCA_036443405.1 Planctomycetota bacterium | reverse complement strand
GCGGTAACTCCGTCTATGAGCTGAACACCGAAACTTGGAGATGGACGCGCAAGACCACCTCGGGCCACGGCTCGACGGTGCCGCCGAGCGCGGCAACGACGGCAACTCTCGGCCGCTGGCGATACGTTCCGGCACTGCGCGTGTTCGTCGTCGTCAACCACGTCAGTCGCAACGTCTTCCTCTACAAACACTAGAGTCCAACACGACCTCGCGACCAACAATGGGACCGGCTTACCGGTCCCGTTGCATTTCACCGGTCAACCCGAGACCTGGGCGCCGTGCGCAACCGAGGCCAACGCACGGCCGACCTCCGCGAGAATCCAGTCGAGTTCGTCATCGCGCACTCCCTGATGACAGGGGAACTGGAATACGGACCGCGAGTACTCCGCGGCGACTTCGCACTCGCCCTTGTCCATCCCGGGCCAGAGATCCTCGCCGAACCGGATGATCGGAACGCCGGCGCGCTTCAGGATTGGGAAGACCGCGGCGGGGTTCTCCATGATCACCGGGTAGACATACGGAACCACATCGTCGGGGAGGTTCGCGTGAAGTGCGCGGCACCCGGGCAACGCATGCAGCGCGCCGTGCAACCTCGCGTAGGTCTCACGACGGCGCTCGACCACACGGCCGTGTCTCGCACGCGAGAGCAACCACGCCGACGGCGCGGGCAACCCGAGGCCCACTTCGCCCGCATCGAAATCCCAAAGCGGATCCTTGGGGGCGCCCGCCGCGATGGCGTCGTGACCCTGAGCCGGTGCAGGTTGTTTTGTCGCGCGCGATCTGAGCCGCCGCAGCCACCAGTCCTTCAGGCGGAACAACGGCGAGAGCAAGCTGGTGAGGGGCCGCAGTCGCCCGAACTGCCCGGCGATCTCGACTGCGTTCAAAGCGGACTTGGCGTGCCGGCGCAGTCCCGGCGACGCGAGCGGGATCTCGTTCACCGCACGCGAGGAACTCGCGAGACAGCCGCCTTCGCGCAGAGGGTGGAACTTCCACGGGCTCGCCACGGCGTAGTCGCCCCAGGCGCCGATGGGCCGGCCGGCGACGCGGCCGTAAAACGAATGTGAGCAGTCCTCGATGAGCAGCAGTTTGCGTTCGTCGCAGAACGCGCGCAGACGGACCAAGTCCTGCGGAAACCCAAAGTAGTGCACAACCAACAGCGCACGCACTCCCGATTCGACTTTCGACGCGAGGTCGTCGAAGTCAACGGCGGTGTCCGGCCGCACACGAAACCAAACGGGTTCGGCACCGGCCCAGATGATCGGCGAAACGAGTGCGCGGCAGTGGTACGCGGGAACGAGCACCTTGTCGCCCGCCCCGATGCCCGCGTGGCGCAGCGCCATGGCGATCGCCGTTCTCCCGCGCGGAACGGAGACCGTGTGCGCGATATCGAGCACCGACGGCACCGGCGCGTCCCTTCGGCCCCCGAACGCGGCAAACGAAAGGACCGGATGCGCGGGCACGCGGGATTCCGGGAACGCTTCCACTTGTGTCGTCACGCAAACGCCTGGTCCGGAGCCGTGGGCAACCTGCCGTCCGTTACGGAGTCGGCAGGCGATAGAAGTAGATGTTGGTGTTCACCTGGTTGTAGACAATGTAGATGCCCTTGCTCGGAACGTAGCGGAAGCGGCCGAACGTGCCGCGTTTGACCGCCGCACCGGGAGAGGTACCGCCTGAAGGAGAGATCCTCGTCCACACCCACGTGTCGAGGTCGAGGGTGAAGATGTCACCACCACCGTCCCAGGCAACTAGGCAGTCGTGATCCGGATCGTATTGAACGCCCGGGTTGCTGTTGCTCTCGATCTCCGTGGCACCGGTCGTCGCCGGCGCCGTGGAGGCGTCATCGGGGTTGTCGAGATCCCAGATGCGGGTCGGACCGCCGCCAACCGCGATGAAGAGGTTGCGGGTCGGGTCGATATCGGCGGTGTAGGACAGCGAAAGGCTGGGCCCGAAGTCGACATGTTCGGTCGTAGTCTCTGCAACGAGATCGACCACCAAAAGGCCGCTGCCTTGCCCCCCGCCGTGCTGCCAGACCTTGCCATCTTCGCCAATTGCCGCGATGGCACCGAGACTGGCCTCCGTGACCGACGCGGGGTTGGTGCTCCAGGTACCCGCGTCGAAATCGAACAGATACGCGGTCTGATCCGTGATGAGGTTGGCGGCACCGTTGCTGCCGTGCAAGACACCCCCGCCTAGGTAAAGGCGGTCGACCGGCTCCGGGACGTATTCAATGAAGTCGTAGCTGTGGCGCGAAAACGGAGCGCCATCGGGGAAAGCCACCCTGTTACAGGGGTTGCCCCCCTCACAACCGACTTCCCAATCACTAGGTGCCGTAATCCGGGACCACTCCATGGTGGCGAGATCGAAACCCCAGATCTCGTTGCGCCAGGAACCGCCGCCACCGCCCCACACAATCAGTCGATTGCGCTTGGTGTCGAAAGCCCCTCCACTCGCCCCCTCGACGATGTTGGAGATGCTGCCACGGAATTCGCCCGGCGCGTCCGGCGTGAACGCATCGTCAATGCGGGTTTGCGGGACCGTGTACCAGTGTCCGGCCTCAAGGTTGTCAACCGCATCGAGAATCTCGCTCAGGTCCGGTCGGAACATCCGGATCCGTAGGTCCACACTCTGGGAACTCGATTCCGTCTGAGAACCGTTGTACGCCTTGATCCCGAACGTCGCGTTCTGCTCGGCAAGCCCTGTGGGGTCGAACTCGTATTCAAACGGCGCCTCGGTGTCGTCGAGCACCGCCTGGTCTTCGATCAAGAACACGACGCGCGCAACGCCCGGACCGGATGCCGTGAACGTCGTCACGCGATCGAGAGCTGAGCCGTCCTCAGGCAGTTGGAATTCGACGGGGCCGAATGAGCCTCCGCCGCCTCCACCGCCGTCGTCGTCGTCTTCGAAGAGCGAGCGGAAAGCGCCGTCGGGTCCGCATCCAGTGGTGGCGAGGAGTATCGCGAAACAAGCGATTTGACTCCACAGCCGGTAGTTCTGCAGCTTACTCGGCACGGTGGGCCTCCCAGTTCTCAGGAGTTCAATTCTATGGACGAATGGGTCACTGCTCAACCCATTCCGCGAAGGGGATGCCATAGATCCTCTTTGATCGGCCGACTGTCCTGAAACGGACAGCGCCTTCCGGCGAAGCCGCCTAGAATCCCAGCAAATCGGCGTAAGCGCCCGGTATCGCGAGGTTTCCGTCAATGCCCATGGCCCCGGCCAAGCGGTCCAGATCAGCCTGAGCGCCCGCGATGTCGTCGTCGGACAACACCGCCTCGAACTCTACGAAACGGCCCAGATCCTCCACTTCGTCGAGGTGGATGCGCACGTTCTTCCAAAGGAGCAGCTCGCGGCGCTTTTTGACCTCGCCGCGAATTCCCATGGATGCGGCCAACGCCTCGCGCAGCGCTGTGGCGTCGGGTACCGGCACGAGGCGAAAACGGCTTAATCGGGTGCCGGCAATATCCGGCCGCTCATAGAAGATCAGCTCGGACTTTTCGGGCATCTCGCGCAGTTTCAGGCGCCCACGCGGCGCTCCGAAGAACGTATCGCGTTGCAGAAGCACCCCGGCATCGCGGGCGCCGAACACCATGGCGCGTGCCCGCGCCGCCACGAGATCCTCGCACCTGAGCTTGATTTCGAGATTGCGCCGCTCGGTCACGCGAATCACTCTATCGTGGCTCCCTCCCGCGCCGCCCGGTCCCCGACCGATCTAAAGGGAAGGGTCGGCCCGACGACGGACGGTCAGGGGACGGACGCAATGCACGTCAATTTCTCAAAAACGGCGCAGGACTACGCCCGCTTTCGTCGCGGATTCCCGGACTCGTTTTTTGAGCGACTGACGTTGTACGGAATCGGTCGAGAGAACCAGCGAATTCTCGATCTCGGCGCGGGCGCCGGCAGCATGTCGCGGGGGCTCGCACGCGCGGGATGTGAGGTTTCCGGCATCGACTATGCGCAGGAGATCCTGGTGGAGGCCCGGAAGATCGACGCGCGCGAGGGTCTCAAGGTCGCCTACACGCTCGCCAACGTCGAGCACTGTTGTTTCGCCGACGGTTCCTTCGACGTCGTCGCCGCGGGTCAGTGCTGGCACTGGTTCGATCGCGCAAAAACCATCAAGGAAGTGAAACGCATCCTCGTCCGCGGCGGCACCCTGCTCATTGCGTACTTCGATTGGATCCCGCTGCCGGACAGCGTCGTCGAAGCCACGGAGGAGATCGTGCTCGCGCACAACCCGAAGTGGGACCGGACGGGCTCCAACGGCCTGCACCCGGAGTGGCTGCGCGGTGCGGCGGACGCCGGATTCACCGAGTTGGAGACCTTTTCCTACGGGGTCGATCTGGATTACACCCACGACGAGTGGCGCGGCCGCGTCCGGGCCAGCGGCGGCGTCGGGGGCACACTCCCGCCGGAAAAGACCGAAGATGTCGACCGGGCGCTGGCGGCGGTATTGACCGACCGATTCCCCCAGGAGCCCCTCACGATCCACCACCGCGTGTTCGCCGTGGTCGGTAAATGCCCTTGAGAGCGCCGCCAAGCCCGGGCCGGGGCCCCTCGGACCAGCCGCAAAAACGGCTGATTTGGCGGTTCCCCTCAACTTGACCGGGCGACGATGCCATAGATACTATGGCCCTTTCCCCCTCACCGGCGGGAAACAAGAAGAGAGACAGCGATACCCCCATGGTGAAAGTTCAAGTCCGTCCGAATGAGCACCTCGACAAGGCGCTCCGTCGCCTGAAGAAGATCTGCAGCAACGAGGGCATCATTCGCGAGCTCAAGCGCCGCAAGTCGTTTGAGAAGCCGAGCCAGCGCCGCCGCCGCAAGGAGCGCGAGCGCCTCAAGGCCATCCGTCTCGGCGGCCGGCGGTAGCCGGCCGACGAGCCGATGTTTCTGGCCCAACGGCTGACGCCGTTGGAGCCTCGGCTGCGAGACAACTCAGCCTGCGTGGAGCGAGCCATGAACTTGGACCCCGCTCCCAGTCCTTCCGAACCGCCCTCACCGTGCATCGGTGTGTGCGTAGTGAGCCCGGCGACCGCGACGTGTGAGGGTTGCGCGCGGACCTTGGCGGAGATCGCCGCTTGGCCCGCTCTTGGTGAACAGGAGAAGCGTGCCGTGCTCGAACGAATCGAGGAGCGTCGTTAGTCGGTGGACTTGCCTGCGCGGCTCGCAGCGCGAGCGGTTAGGAACGCCGCCAGGAACAACAGCAGTGCGCCCGGCGGCACGAGGAGTACACCTAAACCGGGATCGCCCTCGTGCACGAACAACCCGCCGAGGAAAAATCCCGCGGGAATTAGGATCGACGCCGCCGCCAAGCTGCGCGACGCGTTCCGCCTGGATCCGGCCGCCCAATCCTGGATGTGGCCGACGCTGAACGCAAACGCGATCTCCATGAGGCCGAGCAGCGTGCCGTGCGCGTGCGCGAGCGTCCACATCAGCCGGCGCGTTGCGTTGGACTCATCGACATAGAAACCGAGCTTGAACGCGTGGCACGTTTCCAACGCCGCGCCGAGCGCAACAAACACGGTGACCATCCACCAACCGGACTTTAGGTGGAAACGTTCGATGGGAAGGGTCGCTCGCGGTTCGCTCATGGTGTCGCTCTTACTCTGCCAAATCGACAATGCGGTTGTCGCGCTTGCTGAAGATCACGTCGGCCGCCTCCATGTCGAACGCGCCGCCCTTGAAGAGTATCTCGGGGTTGTCGCCGACCGTAGGCGCCTTGATCGCAGCAATCCACCGCAACTCGCGTTCGCGCTCGGCCGCAGGCGCCATGTAGTCGTATTCGAACATGTCCGCGTCGAGCAGGCCTCGCAAGGTGCGGGCACCGATGAAACGAACAGCCGCGTAGGGATCGTTCAGCGTAGTTCCCAGAAGCGGCGCCATCCACTCGCGCCCCGACGCGTCCTGCGCAGGCGCCCAACCCATATGCCAGGCCACGAGCGCGCGCTGCCCCGCGTCGCCGCGCAACAGCCATAGCACTCCCGCCGCGTGTGTACTCCACTCGGGATCGAGCGCCGGCGTCTTCTGCCCGTACCACTTGGACAAGTGCTCGCCGGTCCATGCGAGCGTCTTGTCGAGGTGGCAGAGGTTGCACGCGTTCGGACGCCTGTTCTCTGTGCTCTCGCGCACGCTCGGGCTCCCAATCTTGTGCGCGCGGATCGCCTTGAAGAGTCCGTAGCTCGTGTGCGGCATGTGGCAGTTGTTGCAACGGCTGCCCGCGGACGACTCGCCGTGGTGCGTGTGGGCGCCGAGGTCCTTGCCGATCGAATCGTGGCACTGCAGGCACGCCTGATCCTCGGACACATCGCGGCGCAACTGGTCGTTGGGTTCGCTTTGATGCATCGAGTGGCAGCTCAGGCACGAGAACTCGCCGCCGGCAAAACATGGCGATTCGATGAGCCCGGTGTATTCGCGGCCCGAGACGCGGATGGCGCCATCGTTCCACATGATTTGGTCGAAGCCGAAGCGGCGCGTCGGGTCGAGCAGGTCCGGATGATTCGGATCCTTCGGGCGCTGCACGATCTCGCGGTGCTTGCGAAGCTCCGCGCCCGGGCGGTAGGGAAACCCGTCCTTCCACCAGTCGCGTTTTCCGCTACGTGTCTTCATCCCGCTGACGCTGTGGCACTGGCCGCAGATCTCGGCGCTCTTTTTCGCGTCGAGTTTCGCGGGATTGAGGATCGACGGATCGTCGTCGCCGGACAATCGCAGCGCGTACCGGCGCGCGGGGTTCCTGTTCAGCCGAACGTGTTCCTCCGCGGGTCCGTGGCACGACTCGCACGCGATCCCGAATTCGGCGACGCGCGTGTCGAGCTTCTTGGTGACCGGATCGCGGCGCGGACGTCCCGCGGTGCTGTGGCACTTGATGCACTCCGCGTTCCAAATCTCGGTCTGCTCCGTCGCGAGGTTCGGGCGCAGGAACGTGTGCTCATAAGGCACCCAGCGTTTCTCCACGACGAGCCATGTGAACGGCAAGAGGTAGAGCTTGCGGTCCTCGGTCGCGGAGTACCAAAAGACCTGCTGATGATGGGAGCCGGTCGCGACGAGCGCGCGGGTTTTCACGCGCCGCACCTGTTTTTTCGATGCGGTCGGCTTGCCGGCGGCGCTGCGCGCGTCGTCGCGCCAACCCGGGTCGACCATGTCCACCCAATACTCGTCGCCCTTCTGCGTGAGTTTGAAGGTCTTGCCGCGGACCTCGAGCGTTGCGCCATGCCAGTCGGCGAGCATCGTTTGCGGAGTGACGACCTGCGTCATGCGGCGGTGGTAGCTGTCGTGCCACGTGGAGTACTGGCCCGGGTGGCACGCACGGCACGTGTCGGACGAAACGTAACCATTGGCGCGCTCCGCGATCGGGCGTTCCGACGTCATCGGATCCGACGGGCTGCCGGCCTTCGACTCGACCGGAAGCCGGGAGAGCGCAACACCCGCGGCCGCGAGCAGCGCCAACAGCGCGGGAGGCCAGGCGCGCTTGGCCAGCAAAAGCCAGAGCGCGACCGCCGCCGCAGCGGCCAACAGGAGTGCTTCCACGGCGAAAGTGTACGAACTGCAATGTGGGTGTGGCGCGGATTCGCCAATCCGCGACAATGCGCGCCATGAACGCCACGGTCATCGAGACTGAGCGGCTCGAGTTGCGGCGCGCCGGCGTCGAAGACGCCGAAGCGGTGGCCAGGCTCTGGGCCGACCCTGACTTGATGAAATACATGGGTGGCCCGCGCGATCGCGAAAAGGTGCGTCAGATGGTGCGGGAGAAGGCTGCGCACAGTTCCGGCGATCCCGTAGCGATCTGGTGCACGACGGAGCGAACAACCGGCAATGTCATCGGCGACTGCGGTCTCCTGCGCAAGGAGATCGAGGGCACGCCGGAGACCGAGGTGTTCTACCTGATCGCAAAACACCGACACGGCAAAGGGTTCGCCACCGAGGCCGCGATCGCCCTCCGCGATTACGCCTTCAACAAGCTCGGGCTGTCGCGCTTGGTCGCGTTGATCGATCCGAAAAATCTCGCGTCGGTCCGCGTGGCCGAAAAGGCCGGCTTCTCCCACGAACGCGACGTGGTCCGCCCCAGCGGTAAGACGATGGCGCTGTTCTCGGCCAAGAAGAAGCGGGCCCGCAAGTAGCCCGCGGAAATGAACCGTGCCTGACACGGTTCCGGCATTTGGCGCTCGGTCTTGCACGATTGGTTGCAATCACACGTTAGCCTGACGGCGATGCGTGCGGTCTTGCTGGTGGCGGTCGTGTTCTTGAGCGTGGCCCTTTTTTGGCTGCTCGGCGACGACGGCACCGGCGAGCGCTCAGACGGCGGCCGTGCGGCGCCTCCGCGTGAGCCGGCTTCCGGGGCGGCGGGACAATCCGACCTTGCGCATGACCCCAAGTACCTCACCGGGCGTCTGTTTGGATTGGTGCGCGGGAAAAACGGGCCGCTGTGGGGCATCGAAATCCGCGCGGCGTCCCACGGCGAAACCTGGACCGCGTCAACGGGCGCCGAGGGCGCCTACGAGTTGGAGGTGCCGGCGAATCGACCGCTTCGAGTGCAGGCGCTGCCCGGGGGCGAAACGGGCCTCGACGCGCAATCGGTTTCCGACGTCACGGTCGGGGTCGAGCAACAACGCCGCCTGGACTTCGCGTTCGGCGGCGCCGCCCCAGCGGACGGGAAGCCCCCGGTGCGCAAATCGACGGTGTGGGGCGTGGTGCCGCCGGATGCACGCGTCGCGATGGCGCTCCATGGCAGCGAGATCATGCGCAACGCAACTATGGCCGGGCCGGACGGTTCCTACCGAATCGATCTCAAGGTGGCCGAGCGCACAACGTTTTTCCTGGTCGTTGAGGTTACCGACGCGGTGCGCGGTCGCCTCCACAAGAAGCGGCGGTCCTTCAAGTTCGAACTCGACCCCGGCGAGAAGCTGCAGCTCAACCCCGACCTTACGCTGCGGGATTCCGTCGAGGGAGTCATCGACCCGCCGACCGCCGGCATCCTGGTGTCCGCCATCCCCGCGGAGTCCGAAGTCAGCTTGATACCGGGAGGCGGACGAACGCTCACGGAGCGCGATTGGCCCGAGCGGTCGCTCGGGATGGATGTGTTTGAAGGCAGGACCGACGCCGACGGCCGGTTCCGGATCGCGGTGCCAAAAAAGCAGGACTACACACTACTCAGCTTCCAACCCGACGCGATCCTGACACCACAGACCGGCGAAGCCGGGACACAGTTCCTGCTGAAGTACACACCGTCGTACGGATACGAGTTTCGCGTTTCCGCGGCGGACAACTGGCAGCCCGTCCCGAGCTTTCTCGTCCAGTTCGAGGCGTACATTCGAGAATGGAACAAGAACGAAGCCGGCACCGAGTTCGTTCTGTCCAAAAACCTCAAGATCGATCGAGGAGGACGCCGTTGCCGCGACGGCCGCGGCCGCATCCGCTGCCGCGTTCCGGCGGACGACCAATCGGTCCAGCCGGTGATCACCGGGACGATCAAGGCGCCCGGTTTCCAGTCGCGCAAGATTCGGAATCACGCCGTGATCCTGCTCATGCGGTCGCCGGCGCCCGACCCGAACCTCACGGTGAACGTGCAGAGCGCATCGGGCGAGGCCTACGCGGGAACCGTCGAGCTTTGGGCCGACCTGCCGTTTCGTGCGACGGTCCCCACGACCGCCGCGGGTCCCGGCGTGGCACAAACGCGATTGGGCGCCGGGACGTGGCGCTTGACGCCGCGGTTCCCCGGCACGATCGGCATCCGCTTGGATCCGCTCGATCTGATGCTGTCGGCCACGCCGCAAACCCACCGCGTCACGCTTCCCCCGGGCGCGCCGCTTCACATCGAAAACCATACCGGCCGGACGATCCGCCTCTCGTTCCGTCGTCCAGGCGCATCCGATCGCACCGAATTCTGGAACGAGTCGGTGGTGTCGACGCAGTTCGAGATCCCGTACATCGCCGCCGGCGAATGGGAGGTACGCATCGTGGGCGGTCCCGATGAGCCAAGTCGATTGCACGTGGTCGACGGCGCCCGGAAGACGCTTCGTTTTCCGTAGCTACTCGCCGGCGGGCGCGTCGCCCGACAGCTCGTCGATCCGGTGCTTCAGCCAACGAACGCGCTCGCCGAAACTCACGTTCGGTTCGCCCGGCGCGCCGGCATCGTCCAGCGCACTGTGCACCTTGCGCAAGATCTTCTTGACCTTGTGCTTGAGCTCCTTGGCCGCTTCGTCCCGCTCCTTCTCGAGCCGGTTGACACGCGTGCGGAAGTCGCAGACCTGAACGATGTAGTCCTGCTCGCCGGCCTTGAGCTTCGCGTGCTTGCGCTGAAGCGCCTCGTAGTCGCTCTGGAGATGGTCGCGATCCGCGGCGGTCCCGGCCGCCTCGTCCCGCTGCCCCATCAACTCCTGCAACTCGTCGCGCGTTTCGGTCAACTCCGTGCGCAGGGTCTCGATCTCCTCGCGCGCGGCCTGAAGCTCCCCGGCATCAACGGAGCCAACCCCGTCGGCCTGGATCGAAGCCGCGGCCGCCTCGAGCTCGGCAACCTGCTCCCGCGAAACCGCGAGCTCGCGGCGCGCAACTTCGAGCGACTGACGCAACTCCTCCGACTCGCTGTTGTCGAGCGAACTCCGCAGCAGCGCGTCATGGTCACTGCGCAGTGCGTCGTGACCCGCCTTGGTGGCGTCCCGCTCCGCACAAAGTTCGTCGGCGACCTTTTGGGAGTTCGCCAACTCGCTCTCCGCGGCCGCAAGCTCCGCACGGATCCGTTCGAGTTGCGCTTTCGACTCCTCGGCCGCCTTGACGCGCGCCTCGAGCCCGACCACTTCGGCGCGGGCCTCCTCGAGATCCGTTCGCTTCCGCGCGACCTCGGACAAGAGATCGTCCATCGATCGGCGAACCTCGGTCTCGGCCGTCGTCGCGTGGTCCCGCTAGCGCTGGAGAGTTTCTAGTTGCCCCGTGGTCTTGGTGAAAGAGCTCTGAAGCTCCTC
>JAZFYD010000001.1:0-10796 GCA_036443405.1 Planctomycetota bacterium | reverse complement strand
ATCACGAGCGCCGTGATGCCGAGAAGCGCGAGTCCGAACGGAACCCACGACTTCTGGGCCGCCCGTTTGGACTCGGCTAACGCGGCACGCTTGTCCACAGCCTCACTCCACCCAGTCGATGCCTTCGTGTTTGAGCAGGAAGCGTTTCCACTTCAAACCGCCGCCGAATCCGCCGAGCCGACCGCCCGCGGCGAGCACGCGGTGTCATGGAATCACGACGGGCAGCGGGTTGGAGCCGACGGCTTGGCCCACAGCGCGCGCTGCCTTTGGGCTGCCCGCGTCGGCGGCCGTCTCGCCGTAGCTGCGAATCTCGCCGAACGGGATCTCGGACACCGCGGTCAGGACCGTCGCGGTGAATCGCGGCGCTTCGAGGGACAGGGGCAGGTCGAACTCACGCAGCTGTCCTCGGAAGTACGCGCGCAGTTGTGATTTCAGTTCGCGCATCAGGGGTTTGTCGCGGCCGGCCTGTTTCGCCTCGCAGCCGAAACGCAGTTCGATCACGTTTTCCTCGTCCGTCGCAAGGGCGATAGGGCCGCACTTCGTGTCGATCGTGCCGACGCAGGTGCCCAAGGGGATGGGAGGGGGAGGATAGGATTCCTCGAAGATGGATCGTCGCGTTTTCATGGCCGTCTTTTTCGCCATCCTCCTGAGCCTGGTCGTCGTTGCGCTTCTCGCGCTGACGGTGCGGATCTTCGGGCCGTTCATGATCGCGCTCCTGTGGGCGGGCGTGCTCGCGATCGTCAGTCACGGATTCTACGAAAGGCTGGTCCGCTGGGTGGGCGGCCGAAGAACCATCGCCGCGGCGCTGATGACGCTGGGTGTGAGCTTCATCATCATCGGGCCCGCGCTGGCAGTGCTGTTCGTGATCACCGAGGAGGCGATCGCGCTCATGGCGTCGGAGGACGTGAGCCGTGCGATCGAGACCATCGAGGGCGAGCCGTGGGTGCAATCCGCGTTGGCTCAGATTCAGGAGCTCGCGGGCGGCGAAAAGCTCACCGTGCGCGACATCGGGATGCGGGTGCTGAGCCTGTTCGGCCCGCGCGCCGTTTTGAGCGCGAGCGGCGGGGCGGTGGCGGGCGCCGTCGCGGTGGCGGAGTTCGTCGGCACCATCCTCGTGCAGACGATCTTCACGGTGTTTTTCATCATCTTGAGCGTGTTCTACTTCTATCGCGACGGCCGCGAGCTGATCGCGACGTTGTCGGAGCTCCTCCCGCTTCGCGCGGATGACCGGGCCGCCCTCTTTGGCGACATCCGCGCCGCGATCAATGCGTCGGTGCAGGGCGGGCTCGTCACCGCGCTCGCGCAAGGCGCGCTCGGTTTCGTGATCGTGTTCATTCTCGGTGCGCCGCGACCGTTTCTGTGGGCGGCGGCCATGGCGTTGGCGAGCCTGATTCCCATCGTCGGCACCGCTTTGGTCTGGCTGCCTCTGGCCGCCTACTGGGCGCTGAACCAGCAGGTGCCGCACGCGTTGATTCTCGTGGCCTACGGCGTGTTGGTGATCGGGCTGGCCGACAACTTCCTGCGTCCGCTGCTCGTCGGCCGGCACATGGAGGCGCACCCGCTGCCGCTGTTTCTCGGCGTACTCGGCGGCATCATGGTGTTCGGGTTTTCCGGCATCATCCTCGGGCCGGTGGCCATCGCGTTCTTGAGCGTGACGACGCGGCTGTTCCGGCGCGAGTTTCGCGACCTGGCCCAACCCGGCCAAGGTGACGATGACACGGGCGACGATCTCGGCGCGGCCGCCGCGGTCACTCCGACCTAGATCTACTTGCCCTTCAGATTGCGCTCGGCTTCGGCGAGGGCGCCCTTGGCGCGATCCCTCAGGGCGGAGGTTTCGGGCGCCGTCAGATCCTGCACCGCTCCCGCTGAGCGCGGAGCCCGGGCGCGGCCGCCGTCGTCGATGGCCTCGATCACGCCCTCGGCGTAGTCCTTCAGGATCTCCCAGTTCTTCGTGCGGTGGCAGAGACGGTTCAACCCGTCGAACGCGTCGCGGTACAGAAACCCGCTGCGTTCGAGCGACTTGCGGAAGTACCGTTCGGCCTTTTCGTCGTCGCGGTTGCAGGGGTAGAACTCGAACAGCAGGCCGGTATCGCTGAGCACCTGCGGGACGTCCGGCGCCAGCGCGGCGGCCATCTCGTAGACCTCCGCCGAGCGCTTGATCACTTTCTTCGCCGACTCCGACGGAGATTTGCCGCGCGCCCCCTTTGCCTCGGCCCAGTTGCGCAGCCGCAACGCGTAGTTGTTGTGCACGTCTCCGTTTTCCGGTGCCAGCTTGAGCAGGTTTTCGTAGAGCTTGCCCACCTCGTCGAAGTCGTTTCCGGCGAGTCGCGGAATCAGCCGTTCGTAGTTGCCGGCAGCCATCGCGTGTTTGGGGTTCGCGCGCAGCGTATTGAGATACATCTCGGCGGCGCCGGCGCCATCGCCGTCCAGTTCGGTCAGGTAGGCGATCAGATACGGGAAGTGGTCGTTGTCCGGCTTGAGCTTCGCGGCCTTCTTGAAGTCCTTGACCGCGGCCTTGTTGTCCTTGCGCTGGAATTTCAGGTTGCCGAGCTGCTCCCAGAGCGGGGCCGAGTTCTTGATGGACTTCGACCAAGCCGTGAGTGCGTCCTCCATCTTTTTCTTGTCGCGCCCGCAGATATTCTTGACGCCGCCAGTGATCGAACGCTCATCGTCGGGATGGCGCTTGAGCATGTACTTGTAGGCTTCGAGAGCCTCGTCCGGCCTGCCCGAGCCGATCAGCGCGTGGCCGTAGTAGTAGCAGACATTTGCGTCGCTATCGTCCAGCTTGCGCGCCGTCTCGTAGCTGGTTGCCGCGGCCGGGTACTTTTTCGCGCGATACAAGAACAGCGCCTGCAGCGCGTGCGACTTGGCGTGATTGGGGTCCAGGCCAAGCGCCTTCGCGATGCCCTTTTTGGCCTCCTCCGGTTTCGTGAGCATGTAGAGCACATACGCGTCGCCGTACACCGCGTCAGCGGCCTTGGGGTCGATCGCGAGTGCTTCGCCGTACACACGCTGCGCATCGAGGAAGAAGTTCTGCGTATCGAGGCCCGCGCCGCCGGCCCTCAGCTGCTTCTCGGCCAGCTTCACGAAGATGTCGCCGAGTTTGATCAGCAGCGGTGCGCTCTTCGGGTTCGCGACGATCGCCCGGTCCTGGATGACCCCCCAGGCCTCTTCGAGTTCGCCCATCGCGGCGAACACATCGGCGTAGACGATCCAAGCGGCGACGTTGTTGGCGTTTTTCTTCGTGACGGTCTCAGCGGCCTTCAGGGCCTTTTCGTGCTCTCCCTTTGCGAGGAGCCGCTTGGCCTGGTCCTCCGGACCCGCCATGACAAGGCTTGTGAGAAGCGCGATCGAGAACAGCGTACGCATGCATTCCTCCGCATTCCGGAGTCATCACCGGTGCGGCCCCCTCCGCCCCGCGCCCGGGTCATTCCGGGGGTGGGGTTCCGTACCGGGACCGCCGTCTGAGTCGTCCATCATGCCATGACGGCACCAACCGTGCCGGTTTCGGCGCGCGCGCCTGCGGCGCCCCTGAGGCGGGTTTCGCGCGCCGAGGTGTTGCGATTCGAGACGGATCTGTTCCCTACTGGAAACCCGCGTGGTACCGGACGGTTCGGTCTCGCATTCCGGCGCGTCCGACTCATCTTGGGCGGTGATTTGGGCCGATAGCTGGGACGATGGGCGTGCGAGTCTGGATGCTTCTCGTATTGGCGGGTCTGGTTGCGGCAGGGCCAGGCCGTGGCCGTCTCTCCGTGCTCGTGCGGGAGTTGCAATCGATCGAGGCGGACCGGATCCGCATGTACGCACGTCGATCAGAGCGAATGGCGTTGTTCCAGCGGATGGCGGACCTTGGGACGGAAGAGGCCGCTGGGCATCTCGCGCGTGTCGCCCGGGACGCCCGCCACAACGACGTTCAGGCGGATCTCCTGAAGATGATCGTCCGGCGGTTCCCGAACTCCCTCGCGGTCACGAACCTCATGCGCATGGATCATCTGGGTGTTGACTCACCGCACCGCGACATGGCGCGCAAGTACCTGGTGGCTTGGCACGTCCGGCGGCGCGACGAGGAAGCGCTGATTCACTTCTGCAAGAAGGGGACGCTCGAGGACCAGTTCCTCGGGGTGCAAGCGCTTGGCAAACTCGGCAGCCTGCGCGCGTTGGAACTCGCGTCGGATCTGCTCGAGGACCCCTCTTGGAACGCGGTCGCCGATACACCGTTTCGCTGCGGCACCCTCGCGCGTGCGGCGCGCCGGTTCGAGGGAGCGCGCGCGGCGCGTTTCTTGATCCTCTTGCGCCGCGATCCGCGGTTCACCCAGGCCGACGAAGCTGACCTCGTCGCCGCAACCCGGCTATGGAGGAAGCCTTGGTTGCTCCGTTACGTTCGCATGGAGGATCTCGCCAACTCGGACCCGGCTGAGCGGGTTGAGATGGCCAACTTCTTCGGTCGCGCCGGCGTGGAGTCATCGAGGGCCCCGCTCGTTCGCCTGGTCCGCCGTCACGACGAACCGGAAGTGGTCCGGTCGGCTGCGCTGGTTGCGCTTGGTTCGTTGCGCATTGCCCGCGGCGATCTGGTCCGCGTGATCGAGCCGTTTCTGAAGTCGGAGAGCGGAGCCTTGCGGCACGCCGCGATCCGCGCGCTCTCGCGCCTGCGGGTTCGCCAGTCGGTCAAGGCGCTTGTCAGCCTGCTCGATGGCGACGACGGCCTGCTCGTGCGCAAGGAGCTTTCGACCGTGGAGAGTCGCGCCCCGGAGTTCGACTGGGCCGACTGGCTCGAGGATCCCGAGTTTCCGTTGCCGGACGGCACCTAGCCTCGGCTTCGGAAGGCGCAGCACTCCCGTTGAAGGGAGCGCCCCGCGATGTCGATAGGAGATCGTGGTTTCGACGACATTCGTTTGCCTGGTTCTCGCGACGGCGTTTTTCGCGATCGCGATTTCGATGCGGCGCATGGAGTCGCTGGAGTCGTCGGCGCGAGAGCGTGACCACGAACTCCGGACGGACCGGGAGGCTCACGACGAGTTCGCGTCCGCCGCGTTGCTCGCGGAGGATCTCTGCGAATCGCTCACCTCGTCGCTCACGAGCATCGTCGGCGAGTGCGACCGTGCTCGGACCGCGGTCGAGCCGGCCGCGCACTTCGATCGCATCGCGAGCGAGGCCCGTAACCTCCTTGGAGTTCTCTCGGGCCACAGGCGCGTCACGTCGAAGCGTTCGGGAGGATGTGTGTCCGTGAACTTGCGCCGGTGCGCGGAGATCGCCGTCGATTCCATGCGAAGGCTGGCGGACGAACGTGACGTGACGTTGCATCTTCTTGTCGACAACGCGCCGGAGTTGCAAACCGACCCGGTCGTTTTGGCCCAAGCCGTTCGGCAGATGCTCCGCGTATCGATTGTCTCGTCCCGGGAGAGCGGCGGCGACGTGACGCTGGCACTCGGGCTCTTGCCCGTCGAAGGTGCGCCGACCCACCTTGGCGTCTGCATCGCGGATGATGGTCCGGGGTTCGATCTCAAGCGTGGGGCCTCAAGGCGCGGATCCGCCGGGTACACGGTCGTCGAGGCGATGGCGCGCGCGTTGGGTGGCGAGATCATCATCGACAGTACGCCGGGCAAGGGAACTCGCGCGACACTCAAACTCCCGCTCAAGCCCAAACTCACGCTCGAACCCGTCGCGAGTCGCGTCGAGACAATTCGCGCTGGAAGTCTCGATCCACTCCGCTAACATCGGCCGCGTGAATTGGGGTCCCGCGGTTGGCTAGTCCTTGTCCCTATCTCTTCCCAAGTCGAATACCCAACCGATCCCAACGCCGCCGCGGGGCCATTTGGGAGCAAATCGGGGACGCTGGTGCCGAGCGGATTGGTTGTGCCTGGGGCTCGGCTGCTCAACGCGCGTCCCCGAAAAAGGAGCGGGCCGCCCGGAGGCGGCCGACTCGTTTGGAGCGCCTGATGGGAATCGGACCCACGTAGCCGGCTTGGGAAGCCGGTGCTCTACCATTGAGCTACAGGCGCGAACAGGAAATCAAAATAGCATCCTGTGTCCGTGCGTCGAATTTGGCCGACATCGAAACCCGCTTCGGATCCGCTTTCTTGTCGTCCGGTTGTTGCATCTGTTCGGCTATCAAAACACTGGGCCGCGTCGGGCTCGCCCCGATCTCTGATGCTGGGCTCGAAGTGAGGTACTGTCTGATACGAAGGTTGGCCGCGATCCGTTGACCCACCACATCGGATCTTGGCCGCAGTTGCGCCGTCGCGCACAGGTGACGGCTGGGAGGTATGCCTCATGGTGACGCGTTCGGCACTTCTCGTTTCTCTGATCGTCGCTATGGCACTGGGCTGTGGCGGCGGAGGCGGAGAGGGCAGCGGTCCCCCGCAAGCTCTCACACTCGAATCGCTCACGGTTTCCGGTCTCTCGGGCGGTGCGATTCCATTCGCCGGTACAGGCGGCGGTGCACTCGTCACCGTTCGCGGCAAAGCGTTCCTGCCAGGCATCCGCGTCGTGTTCGACAACACGGACGCGCCAACAGTCAACCACATCAGCGATACCGAACTGAGGGTTCGCACGCCGGCCCATCCGCAGGGCGTCGTGCCCGTGTCTCTGTTCAGCCCGAGCGGCGAGAGCACCACGGTGCCCAATGCGTTCGAGTTCATCTCTCCTCCGCTCGTGATCACGGTCTTGGCCAACGACGGTCCCACTCAGGGTGAACCGCGCGCGGCCATCGCCGGTGGCGCGACATTCACGATCACGGGGTCCAACTTCAAGTTCGGCGCGGAGGTGTATGTGAACGGCAGCCCGGTCACCGAGGCCTACCTGGGCCCGACGACCATGTCATTTGTCGACAAAGGAAACACCACCGAGGCCTCGGTCGATGTTCGTGTCCTGAATCCGGAAGGGCTCGACTCAACGCTCGTCGCCGGCCTCGCCTACACGGCGGAGTTCTCGCTGGCGAGTCAGACGGGCTCGCTGACGATCCGACAGGCGACCCACCTCCTGCGGCGCATGGGCTTTGGCGCGACGCAGGTCGAAATCAACGCGGCCATCGGTGCGGGCACCGCGGCAACCATCTCCGCGCTGCTGAGCTACACCAACGACGACACGGTCGAGCAGGAGGCGCTCACTTTTTACGGGGCCAACCAGCCGCCGGCCGCGAGCATCGGCAACGCGACCGGACAGTACTGGTGGATTCACCTCCTTCGACACAACAGCAACGCGTTCCAGGAACGGCTCGCGTTCTTCCTTCACGACCACTTCGCAACCAGCGGCCGCGACATGAGCTCGGCCGTGCGCTGGGCGCTCTACAACCAGATCAACCTCTTCCGGCGGTTCTCGCTCGCGACGGACCAGACACTGGGCAACGGCGATCCGGGACTCGGCTACGACTGGAAGCAATTCTGCATCGAGATCGCGAAGGACCGGTCGATGCTCGATTGGCTCGACGGGCGCTTGTCCAGGGTCGGCCGGCCGAATGAGAACTTCGCCCGCGAACTCTGGGAGCTGTTCATGTTGGGTGAGGGCGAGGGTTATGACGAGGCGGACATCCAGGAGGCCGCGCGAGCGTTCACCGGATTTGTTTGGTACTTCCCCAGCGGCCAGCCGTATCTCGACTTCACCTACGTTCCGTCGTTTCACGACGCGGGCGAGAAGGACATCCTCGGTGAGAAGGGTCGCTTCGGGTACGACGACATCACGCCTTTCTGGAACGCGCACACAGGCACCGCCGATCCCACACAGGCGACCGATCCGGCCGACACCGACGGCGGCGTCGTCGCGCTGACGCTGCGCGCTCGCCCGACGGAGGCATCGCGGTTCATCTGCCGCAAGCTGGCGACGCACTTCCTCTATGACGAACCCCACGATGTCGTGGTGAACGAACTGGCGGCGGATCTCGTCGCCGCGAACTGGAACTTGAAGCCGGTGCTGCAGAAGCTGTTCCGCTCCAAGGCGATGTACAGCAGCGCGGCCATCAAGGGCAAGGTGAAAAGCCCGGTCGAGTACGTCATCGGGTTCCTGAAGAGCGCGGACACCAACCTCCACCCGACCAACGACTTCCTGGCGGCCGCGCGTGCGCAGCAGCGCATGACGGCGATCGGCCAGGTCCCGTTGGATCCGCCTGATGTGAACGGTTGGCCTGTCGGCACGGCCTGGCTCGGAACGCAGACCATGCTGGAGCGCATCAACTTCGTCAACGCCGCGGTCAAGGAGCTCGATTCGTTCGACGAGCACATCGAGCCGTTGCTGCCACCGGTCGGGCAGCGCTCCGCGCCGCAGTTCGTCGACCATTTCGCGAACATGCTCGACGTGCGGATCAGCGGCACCACGCGTACGCAGTTCATCGCTTACGTCAACAACATGCTCGATGGGTCCGGCAACTCGATTCCCTACGACCCGACGGACGAGACTCACCTCATTACCAAGACCCGCGGCCTGATCTACCTGCTGGCCCAGTACTACAACGGCCATCAGGAGTAGGGGGCGAACCATGTGCAGAAAATGCAAGAAGACACGTAAGCTCAACCGCCGACTTCTCCTGAAGGGCGCCGCGGCGGGGGCGGCCGGCGTCGCCATCTCGCCGATCATCGGACGCAGTCCGCTGTTCGCAGGCGGCGTGGGCGGCAACAACAAGTTCTTGATCGTGATCAACATGTTGGGTGGCAACGACGGCCTCAACATGGTGATCCCTGGCGGCGATGCGCGGGGCGCGTACGAGACGCGGCGCCCGAACATTCAACTCTCCGCCCTGAACCCCGACACCGGCGAGTTGAATCGCCCGACGGGGTCCGAAGGATTGCCGTTGCTCGGGTTGGAGAACGGCTACGACCTCCACTACTCGATGACCGGCCTCCGGCAAATGTGGCTCAACGGCGAACTCCATGTCGTCAACAAGGTCGGGTATCCGCAAGCGAACCTGTCCCACTTCACGAGCCAGGACATCTATTCGTCCGGGATGCGTGAATACGGCGGCCCGAACGGTGACGGCCGCGGCTGGCTCGGCCGCTTTTCCGATCTTTACTGTTCCAACCCCGCCGAACCGATGGGTGTCGTGTCCGTCGGCCTTGGCCGCCGCCGCGACTTCGAGGGCGACCTCACCGAAGCGCTCATCACGAACGCAAGCAACGCAACCGAGGAAAACGGCGGACCGCTCTCGACGTTCCGAGTGGACGGCGAGGACTTTGCGTACCGCCGAGATCACGACCTGCGGATTCAGACGATCGCGCAGGCGCTCGATATCGAAAGCACTCCGCCCACGGAGCCCGCGACCTCGATTTACACCACGGAGAAGTCCGCGGCGGGACTCGTCGAGCGCGTGAAAGCGGGAGTCGACGGCTGGGACGACCCGGAGACGTACAACTTGGGCACCTCGCTCGGCCGTTACCTGCGCGGCGTGTCCCAGCTCCTGCAAGGCATCAATGACTTCCGCACAAAGGTCTTCTACACGGGCATGGGCGGTTTCGACACGCACTCGATCCAGCTCAATCGACACGAGTCCCTGATGACCCAGCTCGATGACGCGGTCAGCGCGTTCCGAGCGGATCTGGTGGCTCGCAACCTGTGGGATCGTTGCGCAGTCGTCGTGATCTCCGAGTTCGGCCGCCGCAACTTTGAAAACGGTAGCGAGGGCACCGATCACGGCCACGGCAACTGTTTCATGGTGGTGGGTGGAAATGTCAATGGCGGCCTGTCCGGCCTCTACCAGGAGTCCGAAATCGCGGACGTGAATCAGGTGGTTTACGACCCGACCAAGGCGCCGAACGAGGCCGGCGGCGGCTACGACTTCCGCGAGATCTACGCGGACATCATCGGCTCCCACCTCAACCTCAACCCGGCGAACGTTTTCCCGGAGACCTACAACAACACTGGTTCGCTGAACTTGTTCGTGTAGCGACTCCGGTCGTTTCCAAAACCAACCACCCCGCGGCCGCCATCCAATGGGCCGCGGGGTTTTTCGTGTCGCGGTTCTCTCCGCGCCCTCGAAGGACCGCTACGGAAAAATCGGCGCGGCCGATTTTGCGAACGCATGCTGGTCTTCGCCGTGGCGGAGTAGCGCCGCGACGGCGTGTTCGTCGAGCGCGAGCGTGTAGTCGTTCACGTAAAGCTCGATGTGCCGGCGCTGAACAACCGCATCCATTTCCTGTGCATGCGCGGCGACGTACTCGCGGCTGGCGTCGGGATGTGCACGGGCGTAGCGCACACTTTCACCGATCACGCTTTCGATCTCGCGTGCGGCGTCGGCCTGAAGATCGCGCCGGACCGCCACGCCGCCGAGCGGAACCGGCAACCCGAACCGGGATTCCCACTCCGCGCCGAGGTCGCACAGGAGCGCGAGCCCCTTTTGTTCAAAGGTGAACCGGCCCTCGTGGATGAGCACGCCGCAGTCCACCTCGCCCGCGGCGACCGCGGCCTCGATGCGGTCGAAGCGCATGGCCACCGTGTCGAACGAGCCCAGGAGCCCGAGCAGCAACGCGGCGGTCGTGCGCTCGCCCGGGATCGCGATCCGTCCGCCGAGAGCCTGTCCTTCGCGTCCGACCACGATCGGTCCGGTTCCGTATCCCGCGGCGCCGCCCGTGCGCAGGAGGAAGTGGGTTTCTCGCAAGCGACCGTAGGCGGCGACGGAGACCTTCACGACATCCGCGCCGCCCCCTTCCGCGAGGACGTTCAACTCCTCGATGTCGAGCAGCGTCGTTTCGAGCTCCGGCCCCGGGACCAATCCGTGCACCCAGGCGTGGAACGCGAATGTGTCGTTAGGGCACGGCGAGAACGCGAAGCGCAGGCTCATAGGTTCAGCCAGGCGCACAGAGCCTTCTGCGCTG